>JAEEZC010000166.1 GCA_016288465.1 Verrucomicrobiota bacterium
GACGATGCGGACAGCGACCATGACGGATTGACGGATGGCGAAGAACTTCTGTCGTACAATACAGACCCGCTCAATCCGCACTCTATCGATCCGAACGTCTGCGACGGCGTGGCGGTGAATGCGGGCGGAGAGGACCTCTTCTCGTATCCCGAGGGCTCGACGAACACTGTGCTGGAGCACCTGTTCTACTCGGGGACGACTAACGGCACGATTGTGCTTCCGCAGTCGTCGGACGGATATGCGGTTCTTGGCGTCACGGCGTCGGGCTACGGTACTGGCGAGCTGATAATCGACGGCAAGGTCGTTCCGCTAATTGGCCGCCCGCAGATGCGCGGCGGAAATGAGCGCGGCATGAAGGGCGCGACAAGAGGCGCGAACGACTCGCCGACACTGCATGTCCAGCTAAGGAAGGGGCGGACGCATACAATCTGCCTGCAGGGAGACAATCTGCCGGAAGTGTTCCTTGGCTCGGGCGACTTCGCATTTGGCGTAGAGCCGACGGCGACGACGCCAGGGCGCATCAACTTCCCGAACACGAAGGCGACGCCGGCGTGCATCCACGACTTCGACACGAGGGAAAGGTGGGTGTCGCTTCCGACAGGAGACGACGCGGGCAGTCTCACCTGCACATGGAGCGGTGGAGACGACGTCGAGATAACGCAGGCTCCGAGGAACAGGCGCATGGCGAAGGTGAAGGCGCTGTTCCATCCAAGTGACGAGAGCACGATAACGTACACTGTTTCACATCCAGAATACCTCTTCGGACAGGCCGAGTTCGAGCAGAACGTGCGGTTCTGCCCGAAGCCCGAGTCGCCGGACGATCCCGACGAGCCGGAGCCGGACTGGATTTCGGACTGGGAAGGCGGCTATGGAGAGACAGAACTTGGCTGGGGCGACTACTGGAACGTGTTCTATCCGTCGCAGCCCGATCCTGACGAAGACGATCCGGCGGAGGTCTGCCCTGAGCACGACGTGCCGTACGAAGAATGCGCGCACCTGCACAATCAGGAGTACACGAACGCGGTTGCGAACGTCGAGCACAGAAGCGGGGTTCTGCTGATAAGGGACGAGCCCGAGTACGAGGAGATCGAGCTTACGGTCACGCCTGGTGCGCACAACTGCTGCTCGTGTCCCGACCACTGGACGAACTACGTCGGGCTCGCGCACATGACAGGAGGGCTGAGCCTTCTCGGCGAAAACGGGCTTCCGTTCGTCATAAGCGAGGAGTCGTGCACGGTGTACGTGGCCGCGACGAGTCCGAGCGAGGAGATTGGCGACGCGCAGATCGCGTTCGCGAGAAACGGGACGATCGACCTTCAGTACGACATGACGGCGATCGGTGTCTCGATTGGCGGAACGGGGCTGGACAGGTACAATGCTATCAACGCGAACTTCGGGCTTCCGATGACGGTGACGACGAACATGTACAACGCGGCGCAGCTGTATCTGACGACGAATGTGAAGCTGAGCGGCGGAACCGTGCATCTTGAGCTCAAGGACGCGACTGGCAAGTTCGCGGTCTGGTTCTACGACAGCTCGAAGGGTGGAAATGTCAAGCTGCTGGATTCGCAGACTGCGCGGGTGAAGGACATTCCCATTGCGCAGTGGCGCGAGCTGATGGCGCGAGCCTTCTGCGATTCGGCCTCGATGCCGGTGCATGTGACATCGTCGTCGCCCGGGAGCGTAAAGCTCCTGCTTCGCTATTGGAACACGGAAGGCGGCAAGTTCATGGAGGACGAGGCCGAGCAGGTGATTACGTCGGTGAAGCCTCCGTTGCTCCCTGACTACAACAGGGACGGTGTCGTTGATGACAAGGATGCTGTTGATCACGCGTCTTCGCGTACGATGTATTTCTGGACGAACCACGATACGTGGCGCGGCGACAACGCCTTTTCGCAGTATGCGAACGGCTACCATGCCGCGCCGATTACGTTTCCAGACAACGGTTCGGACAACGTCGTCAACGGACGCAATGACCTTGTGAATCTCTGTCCGTTCGCGGTTGACCTCTCTTCGCTCGTTAACGCATGGGGAACGGGAAGAGTCAAGTACGAGCTTCAGGTATGGGGGGCTGGCGAGGTCCATTATGTGCCCATACGAGCCAAATGGAAATCGTTTGACAAGATTGTTACGACGGAACAAAAGACTGTCTCGGGTAGTTCTCTGCATTCCGCTACGCTCCAGTCGCTACCTGACAGCAAAGGAGAGACGAAATCAGCTCTTCCCTCTGAGCTGCTGGCATTGTCCGAGTCGGAATCGGGCGCGATAGCGATGGAGTTCACCAAAAGCGGCTGGCACGAGCTATGCATAATTGCCAGAGACAGAGCGAGCGAAGAGGAATTGTTCAGATCAGCAACTGGAGTTTTCACGCTTGACGTTCACGACATGTACAGGTGGCTGAACCTTGACGGTGTCGTTGGCGCGCAGACGGATCCGAAGTACAACGACAGGACTTCCGTTTACTGGCCGGATCAGGAACATGCGGACGTGAACGTCGTCTTCGTGCATGGCTACAACGTCCATCCGAGCGAGGCCTGGGACTGGTCTCAGGCTATGTTCAAGCGGCTTTGGTGGTCGGGAATGGACGCTGGCTTCACGGCGGTTCTCTGGCGCGGCAACGAATCGCAGGTGTGGCTGTCGAAGATACCCTTCTTGAAGGACGACAACGGATTCGCGACGATCAACTACCACCAGAACGTGCTGAACGCTTTCCGCACAGCACACGAGTTCGCGACGAGGGTGAACGCTCTTCCAGGCGCCAAGAAATACATGATCGCGCACTCGCTCGGGAACATGCTTGTCTCCGAGGCGCGGCAGAACCATGGGCTTCAGTACGAGAGGTACTTCATGCTCAACGCGGCGGTTCCCGCGGAGGCGTACGATCCAGACGGCAGCGTGACCGAGACCACAAAGTCTGTAATGACGCCGTCGGACTGGAGGTCATATCCTGAGCGCGTTCGCTCGACGCACTGGTACGAATTGTTCGAACCAGGCGACGAAAGGCACAACCTGACATGGAAGGGCCTCTTCAGGGACGTGGACAATACGATCAACTTCTATTCAACGGAGGATGAGGTCGTGAAGAACGGGAGCGACATGGTAAAATCGGTGCTTTCCCGCGAATACGCCTGGTACAATCAGGATCAAGTGAAGGGATTCTACCTTGTTTCGTTTTCTCCGCAGGCCGGATGGAACTTCAGCGGGAACTACCGCAAGGTGGCTTACGAGTACGAAGAGAACGGCATGCCGAAGTACTTGTGGCGAAGATACAGCCCCGAAGAAACTGAGTCGATCTCGAACGAAAGTCTTAAGGTCGCCCCATTCTTCAGAGGATTCAGGGATGTTGGAATATACGGAGACGGTGGAAGCGACTTCCTTGCATCTCACGATGAAGTACGTTGGTATGCGCTTTCGCACGGGATACCTACGGAGTCGTTCTCGGCTGGCGCGAATCCTGTGCCGAAGTGGGGCGGCAACAACGTCGATATGGCGACTGAGTGTGTGCCTGAAGGACATGAGGGCGAATGGGTTCACAGCTACTTTATAGATTATTCTCTGTTCGACACGCATGTGTTGTATAAAAAGATAGTAAAACAGATTGGTACGACAACAAAGGGAGGCAACAAGTGAAAATCGTAGGATACGCAGGATTGGTCTCGATGTTGACAGGATGCATGCTTGTCCATGCGCGCATGGCGCACACCGGGCATCTGGTAGCCGTCCTTACAGACAGAGAAACGGGCGGCCCGATCACGAACGCGACTGTCACCGTGCGATGCCAGACAAAGTTTGGCTTGTCGTATACACTCCCCAGTTTCTTCACTAATACAAGCGCCTACACTGATTCCAATGGCGTCGCGGATGTTGCGTTCCAATTCTACAATCCGGATTTTGACTGGTGGGTTGAGACGCCATCTCATTATAGCAAACGGTTTAGACTCGGTTCTCGTGACGAACAGTTTGGCTGTGTTGTAGAGGAAAGTGACTACTATAGAATAGATACGAATACTGTGGACGGTCTCTCCAGATATAACGAGCTGAAAAGCCTGTACGACAGCGGCGATGTCATAGGATATCTTTCCAAGTTCGAGCCGAAGAGCGTGACGTATACGGAAAACGCGATCTACCGCTCGGCAAGCTTTTATCCGAAGCACAATCCGCAGCCGATGTATGCGCATGCTCCACCGAACAAGTATTTGCCTATGAAGAATGGAGCCACGGTCAGTGTCTCAAATGACGTTGAGATTACTCATTACAAGCCCGTTGATTTCGACATGAAGGAGGATTTATTCCTGCCAATGATTGACGATTATATTCGAGGATGGCATGCGCCTGCGGGCTACATATCTGACTTTCGCCTTGAGCGATTCAGCGTCACAACAAACGAGGTTACAAATTATTATGGATGGATGGACTTTGCGCCAGGATGCGGTGCGTACATTCGGAAGACTACGGGAGACAAATCATTCCCGATGACATATGAAGCGGACACGAACGAGACTTTCCTTTCTCGCATTCCGTTTGAATGCCATAGCGTCAGCGGAAAAGTGACGCATGTCAAGAAGTTGCTTGCCGACGACGAATACATGGTGCTGCGTACCCGCGTCATGATGAATTCTGCTGGCGTCGTAACGAACTGCAACTATTCTAAGATACTCGGTCCAATGACGGTTCAGGATGAGTTGGAGTTCAAGACAATGATTTTCAATCCGCAACCCAACGACCCGAATCTGGAATGCGATCTGGAAAACAACCTATCGGAAGACAATCCCTGTAACTGGTATCCGTGACAACAGAACGTCGGGTGACCAATCGTGAATCGACACACGCGAGGCTCGTGCTGAACAGAAACGGCATCGTCGATCTGCAGTACGACATGACGGTCTTCGGCGTCGCGATAGAGGACGTCTCGTCCAGCCTCGGCGCCTCGTACAGCGACCTCGGGCTTGTCATGGAGACTACGACGA
>JAEEZC010000167.1 GCA_016288465.1 Verrucomicrobiota bacterium
GGACATGAAATTCATTGAAGAAGAGAAACGTCGCCGCGCGGAGGCCGACGCTGCGCGCAAGACGGGAACCGTCAAGAGACAGACGCCAAGCCTGTATGGCGGCATTTCAGGTATGTCAGGCCGTTCGCTTTGTGCTTTCATGCCTATACCCCCTTGCGCCCGAGGTGAGATTTTGGCATAATTGATGCGCTGAACTTTTCAGATGCGTAAGGTTGTTTCTGCGGGCTTCGTCAGGCTGTGTGGCCTAGCCCGCGAATGGCGCGAAAGAGGGGTTTTGCAACTACCTCGTTTATTTTCGGGTAGCTAGGAACCTGGAAGCGCCACGCCTCGTTGTCCGTCAGGTGCCAGTGGAAGACGTTGAACTTGTATTTCGAGATCTGGTCGATTGTTCGCTTGATCTGCTCCTTGCCCATGAAATGCCGGACATCGTCAACGTGCACTCCGCGCCACTTGAAGCGCGGCGAATCCTTGATTTCGCAGCACGGGAGGGACGCGCTCGTCTCGTCATTCAGCTGCGCGAGCGTCTGCCGTGCATAGAACTCGCCCGCCGCGTCGGCGGCTCGTATCGTCACGCCATCGGGCCTCATAGCCCTCCGTCGGGATGAGCGCGACACGCTCGACCTTCGGCTCCGCCTCGCTCGTACACGTGCCCTTCAAAACGCCATCTCTCGCGGCGCGGGGATGGGCGCCGATGCGGATTTTTCAAGGCTTATCACTTGGCCGTCGGCAAGGAGGCGGGCGCGCAACTCCGCATAGGGCACATCCTGGACTGCAGCACCGTTCGCGGAGGCCATCGACGCGGCGGTTCCAGCGGCCTGACCGAGCGCGAAGAAGACCGGCTCCATGCGTATCGACCCGAACGCCATGTGAGAGGCCGAGAGGCACACGGGCACGAGCAGGTTCTCGCATTCGCCGCGCTTCGGGCATATTGCGCCATAGTCGATGCCGTAGGGCTTCATCCTGCCACCCTTCGCGCGCTTGGCGGCGTCAGGCCCCCATGCGCTGTAGCGTCCACGGTCCTGCACGTCGCCCTCGTTCTGCACATTGCCCCTTGCGGTGACGACGCGACGGACGTGGTGCGAATCCATCGTGTAGGCACCCATCGCGACGGGGCGCGGCGCTTTGCGATCGCCGCGGCACTCGTGCTCGGTCATCACGTAGTCGCCGACCATGCGCCGCGCCTCGCGGACGTAGAGCTGGCTCTGCCATCCGTCGCCCGGTCCGTCAAGAAACTCGTCCTTGCACGTTCCCCAGCGCGAGACCTCGGCTCGAATCTTCTCGGGGACGCGCGGGTGGTTCGCAAGCGTCCACATGAGGCCGCGCTGGTAGTCGAGGTGTGCCCTGAAAATTTCCGCGCGGCGCTCGTATGACGCCTCGGGCCATTCGTAGTTGCGGCCGATGAAGTCGGTAGAAAAGCCGCGATTGTTGTTCGTGTCCGTCTTGCGGTTCGGCATCTTCGAGTTGATCCACGGAACGGCGTTTTCGCCCTTCGCGAAATTGCGGAAGAGCAGCTCGTATTCGAGCTCATCGTAGTTCGCAGGCTTCTTGAAAGGGATGCGGTTCTCCGGGTCGTCCGTGAGGCACATGCGGAAGTTGTACGCCTGCACGCGTTTGTCGCCATCGCCGTCCTTCTCGGCAGGATTGCGCGGCTCTACACCGGGGAGAAGTCCGCTTTCGGGATTGCCCTCCTCTCTGTATGCGCTGACGTGCCACTTCAGCTGGTGCGCCTTCGCCTCGCGGAACTGTATGCCGCTGATCGTCTCGCCATATACGCTGTTCGCCTCGCGTCCGACGGTGTACGATACTCCCGCAGCGGCCATGAGGTCGCCCTCGTAGGTTGCATCAATGAAGACCTTGCCGCGATATACGTTGCCCGAGAGCGTCTTGATGGAGACGATGCGGCCGTCCTTTTTCACGACGCCGTGAGTGCGGTCCAGCCATTCGCCGCGACGGATGTCGAGCTTGTCGCGCTTCTCCCATCCTTCGAGAATCGCGAGCGCGGCCGAAGGTTCGAACGTCCACATCGAGTCCGTGCCCATCGTTCCGGCAGTCTGACCGCCAGGCTTGTACTGCTCCGGCGTCTGGCGCGTCCAATGCGCGCTTTCGGCGTACCACTTGGCAACATCCTTGTAGAACTCGAACGCAATGCCACCGAACGCGGACTTGTTGCCGATGTCGGTCTGTCCGAGTCCGCCCGTCGTAAGCCCGCCGATGCGCGTCTCCGGCGAGACGACGACGGCGGACTTGCCCATGCGCCCGGCCTGCACCGCCGCCGAGATCGCCGCCGGGCTGGAGCCGTAGATGACAACGTCGCGTTCGACTGAATCGGCAGCAGAAACGCCGTCGTATGACATCAATGCAAGCGAAATCGCCCCAGCGAAACGGAACAAGGTTTTCTTGGATTTCATCGTTGTTTTTCCTCTATATATGACATATTCCATCAATGGGAGCAGGGTTCTAACCGCAGCGTCCATTCAACCTCAACCGACGCGTTAAAGCGGTACTGGCCCATTGGACCCGGCCCGCAGCTCCCGCCGCCAAGACCCGTCTGGCGGATGTCGATGTTGAGAAGCGTTGCGTCCTCCGGCACGAGCGGAGTATTGCGGCGGCGCTCGCCGCTCAGATGCCGCGCGAAATACAGATCCTCCCATCCGTATTCCAACGCCTGGAACGAAATCGGCTCGCTCTGGACGAAGCGCACGCCCGCACCACCCGCGTCCGTAAGCTCCACCCATCTCGCGCCGGTCCTGTAGCCGTTATCCTGCGGTCGCGTATACTCCGTAAAGAGCCCCTTCACGTCCGACGCCCAGACGCCGAAGAACGCCGAAGTCGCGCGGTCAATGTAGTTCTCGTGCGGACCGCGTCCGTACCAGCGCACATTCCCGAAACTCTTTGCAAGCCGCATCGAAAGCCCCAGCCTCGGCAGATCCGGCAGTGTCCCGTACGGCACGACTTTGTTCTTCATCGTCACCGATCCGTCGTCGCCGAAGATGAATTCGCATGCGTGGGTGAAGCCGCAACCCTTCGATCCGGTCACATCAACGACACTCTTGACCGTGCCGCCATCCACAACGAGTCGCTCGGCATGGTAGTGCAACTGCGAAAGCCCTGAC
>JAEEZC010000168.1 GCA_016288465.1 Verrucomicrobiota bacterium
AGCCGATCTCGTTTGGGAAGCTCCCGTGCTGCGACTGCTTGCGTCCGCCATGATAGCCGATGTCGTAGCTCTGCGGGCCGGGCTTAGGCAGCTGCCATATCGACTTCGGCCTCATGCAGTCGTTGCCGAGGACGACAATCGACCGCATCTTGTGGCTGTCCATGATGCTGAGCGTCCTCTCGAACCGCTCCATGAAGCCGTCGTGCTCCTCAAGCCACACGCCAAAGCCCTGAAGCTCGACAAGCAGCCGCAGAGTGTTGAAGCCGATGGACTCGGCCACTGCAAGCTCGCGATCCATCTCCTCGAAGCGCTCCTCGCAGCCAAGCGCCTGCCACTGGTCCACACGATTCGCGCAGCTCGCCGGCATGTAGTTGCAGCCGCGGATCCACGGCTGGGCCTTGTACCATTTCCACGCCTGCTCCTTGGTCCAGGGGCCGGTGCGCGGCTCGGCGGCTGCGGTAAGAGCGGCTGCCGCCACGGCGAACAGCGCCGCCATCTTCTTCGACACGCGCCTACCTTTCTGCATTGCTAATCTCCTCTTCTGTGGGACATCTCCGCCACGATGAAAGACCGGGGCGGAAGGACTGACGGAAAAGCAGTTTCCTCGAAGGCGCGCGTCTCGTCGGTGATCCGGCACGACACGGACTTCCATCCATCACCGCAGGCGAGCGCAAGGGGCTTGCGGTCGACAGAAAGGTTGACGGCCATCACGACCGCGCTTCCGCCCTTTTTCGCAGCCGAGACCCAAACTTCGGAGTCGTCGCTCGACGCGGCGACGGCCGTTCCGAGCTTGCGAAGTTCGTTGAACGCCAGAAATGCGCAGTAGGCCTTGTGGGGCTTGTAGGCCAGCGGATTGAAGAGCGGCGAATAGTTGCCGACCCCGCACCTTGCGTCGTATATCGCCGCGGAATCCACTGGTCCGTTCTGGAAGCCGACGAGCGCGGCCGCAATTTCCGCCGCCTGCACGGCGGTGCCGAGCTTGTCGTGGCTCGGACGGGGCAGCCATTCGTTGAGGCATGTCTCCAGCCCTTTGTATCCCGCCGCGTCTAGCTGCTCCCGGACGTACTTCGCCTCCTTCATCATCTTTTCGACGGTGGAGTAGCTGTGGTACGAGAAGAAGTCTATCGGACAGTCGTGCTCCTTGATGTACTTGAGAAAGGCGTGGAAGCACTCGAGATGGTGCTTCGCACGCGGCGACGGTTCCTGCGCATGTATCGCCGTCACGCCGCAGCTTGCGTAGCCGCCGACCTTAAGATGCGGGAACTTCGCCTTGAGGTGCTTTGACGCAACCTCGTACAGGCGGCAGTACTCCTCGAACGTGCCGTGCCACATCTCGTTCTTCTCGACCGTCTCCCAGTTCTCCGGCTCGTTCCAGATTTCCCAGTATGCGATCCTGTGGCGGAACCCGTCCGCCCAGCCTTCGGTGTAGTGCCGGATTACGTGCTCGCATATCCTCGCCCACTTGGCGAAGTCCTTCGGAGGGTCGATGCGGTATCGCCTGATGCGCGCGTAGTTTTCGATTGTAACGCCAAGGCGGAAGAACGGCTCTACGCCTTCGGATACGAGCGCGTTTATCAGGCGGTCGGTGAAGGCGAAGTCGTAGTTCGCGGGATTGTTCTCGTCCGCGTCGAAGTCACGGAACAGATTCGGGATATCGACGAATACGCCGCGTCCGAACATCCCGCCGACATCGTGCAGTCGCGAGAACGGAATGCCCGCGTCTTTCAGGTACCTGAACATCGGGAATTCCCCGATGCCGGCGAATGGAGGCTGTCCGACTCCGTTCACCGGCTTGACTATCCCAGTCTCCCGCGCGAAGTCGACCTTGATCTCCGCGGCGGAAACGGCTATGGCGGAAAGCGCCGCCATTGAAAAGGCGCAGAAACGCCTCAAGTTAACTTGCGGAGCCATGTTTGTTTCACCTTAGAATCAGAGTGAGGCCACTCGGCAGCCTGTGCATGAAACTCTCAGGCGCCAGCACGGACGGTGTAACGCGCAGTTCGTCAATCACACCATTGAGCCTGTTCCCTCCAGTGCCAATTGAAAGCGTCGTGCCGGTAGAGGGAAGCGCGAGGATTCCGCCGGCATGGTCCTTTCCGTCATACACAAGCGCACTGCCGACCTGCTCATAGTCCCTGTAGAGCCTGAACGTCGTGTTCGCAGGCGTTGCGCCTGGATTCGTCTGCGCAACAAGCGCCCAGTGGTGCCACTTGCCGTCGGCAACCGACTCACCTTGCTTGAACTCGAAATTCTGGTCTGCGCGATAGTTGGAAGAACTCCATGCGCCATCGGCTGTAGTCTGCGCCCCCATACGAAGTTTATCTGCGCTTTCTATCGTATAGAGTGCCCAGCACATGGTACCTCCCCCAGTTTCAGACTCCATGCCGAGTCGCATAAGCATCGTCGTGTTTGCCAGCGAATCGTACTTTGCGAACCACTCGACCGTGAAATCGCGCTTCTCCAAGAGCGAGTTGTTCGGCCACACCACGCTGCCGCCGTCAAGACGGAGAGCCTTGGTGGACACGTAATCTTCCTTTCCGTCGCCGTCAAGATCAATACGGCGGTTGACGCCCATAAACGTCGGCGCAGAGCCGCCGCCAAGTGCTCCACCAACACCGTCAGGCGCAAGCGCGGCATCCTGTCCTGTCGTGTAGTTGCCGTCAAAGTGCGCAAAGAGCGCATCACGCGAAACCACCTCGCGCGTCGTCAGGAATTCATCCGCCTTTAGCGCGCGACGCGTAATGCGGAAGTCGTCAAGCCAGCCAGAGAAGGCCTGCTTGTATCTGCCTTCGCCACCAAAGCAGAACACTGTGCCCGTCTCGGTCGTAAGAGAATATGTCTTCGAAGCAATCAGTCGGTAGTCAAGATAGACCGCGAACGCCCCCTGCGACTTGTCGTAGACGAGCGCGTAGTGGTGCCACTGCGCGTCATCGACTCGATTGGCGGAGTTGAAGTCTTCGTAGTTGGGACTGCCGGACGGCTTGACAAGACGCGTCAAAAGGAGGCCGTTCGCCTGGTTGATCATGATCTTCGCGAACGAGTTGTTCATGAAGGCATAGGAATCGATGGCTTTTTCTGAAGGAACCTGGCCATCGGTCTTGAAGAACCATTCCATCGTGAAACTGCCCTCTGTCAGATGCGCATTCTCGTAGGGAATGCGCAACACATGGCCAAAGTACTGATCGCCTTCGTTAGCGGTAGTGCCAAGCGCACGGGAGAAATTCATGGACTTCACATCTGCAAATGTATCTGTCGAGAGATATCCATCACGCAGCATCTCGCCTGCCGCATAAGACGATACCGCCGGATACGGAATGGCCGAACTGTTGAGGAACCAGTACGGCGAGCATGAGGCCATCGGCGCAGCGTTCAGGATGCCGTGATAGATGTTCTTGTAGCTGGCGGTGTTAGGCGAGCCGAACCAGTCGCAGTCGCCCATCGGCAAATAGACGAGCGTGTCGGCGTCTACCGGACCTGCGGGCAAAGGACGAAGGAGCTTGTCAGCCGCGAGCGCCGTGTTGGAAATGCGGAACTCGGCGATTTCGCCCATAAACGTCTCGCGTTTAGCCGCATCCGTGCGGTTGCGGTACATGTCGGCGCCAATTGTCAACGGGAACGGACTGCCGGAAAGATTGAAATAAAAACCGTAGTAAGAGGAAATGTCCAGAGTCTGCACCTCGGTGTAATCGAGAATCAGTTTTACCGTCGCGGCCGAACCGTCTCCCGCTCCATCGACGACAAGCGCCAAGTGATGCCAAGTGTCATAAGTGTAATTATCATTGTTGCCATTTGCAGCATTTACTGTCACCACACTGCCCTTCGTGCCTGTAGAAGTTTTTGTGGTGCCGCGGAACCACGGGCTGAGCTTCGTG
>JAEEZC010000169.1 GCA_016288465.1 Verrucomicrobiota bacterium
AGGTGGCCTTGGAACGGGCTTGTGGACATCGACTACGACGTTTCGGGCCACACTGACGGGCTGAAGGCGGAGATCGTGTTCGAGGAGCAGGACGGCGAAGGGCGTTCCTGGCCGGCGACGAAGTTCCTGGCCGGCTTCGAGCCGAGCGCAGAGCGCGGCCATCACCGCGCCACCTGGAACGCCATGGCCGAAGGCGCGGCGAACATCGTGGCCAGAGTGAAGGCGGTCGTGAGGCTTGTGGAAGGACTGAAAAAGTAGGGTTTTCATTTCATGCGTTGACATGGCGCGGAAGGAAAGGGTATAATTGCGGCTATGAAAAAGATGAATGGCAAGGTCGCCTGGGGCCTGGGATGTCTGGTTGAATTTGTTCTCCTTTTTGTCGCGGTTGCCGTGGTGGACGACGACGGCGAGCAGATGTTCTCGTTTCTTCTCTATATGGCGGCGCTCGCTATTCCCGCGGCGTTCGTGCGCAGGTGCTTCTTCTCCGAGTCCACGCCAACCTGGCTGCGCGTCGGGCTTGGTCCGGCGGGCGCCATCGCATGCCTCGTGCTTGCGTGCTACATGCCGATCAATCTTGACGACGACGATGACGACGACATAGGTCCTGCGCCCGTGACCGCCGAATCGAAGCCGAAGCAGTCCGAGAAGGGCTCGGAGGAGGCGCCGCCGGAGAAGCTCGAGGACGTGCTGGCCGAGCTCGACTCGCTGGTCGGGCTTGAGGGCGTGAAGGCCGAGGTCAAGAAGATCGTCAACGTCGCGAAGATCAACGAGGCGCGGCGCGCGCAGGGCATGAAGGTTCCGAAGATGTCGTACCACATGGTCTTCACCGGCAATCCGGGCACGGGCAAGACGACGGTCGCGCGCATAGTCGCACGCGCGTTCAGGTGCCTCGGGCTCGTCGGCTCCGGCCAGCTCGTGGAGACGGACAGGTCCGGGCTCGTCGGGCGCTACGCTGGCGAGACCGCGGTGAAGACGAACGCCAAGATAGACGAGGCGATCGGCGGCGTCCTCTTCGTCGACGAGGCGTACCAGCTCGTCAGCGGCGACAACGACGACTACGGGCACGAGGCGATAGCGACGCTCCTGAAGCGAATGGAGGACGACCGCGACAAGCTCATCGTGATCGCGGCGGGCTATACGGACGAGATGCGCGGCTTTCTCGACGCGAACTCGGGCCTGCGCAGCCGCTTCGCGAAGACGATAGAGTTCCAGGACTACACGGCCGCCGAGCTCGCGAAGATATTCCGCTCGATGGTCGCCAAGAACCAGTTCAAGCTCGCCGCGGACCTCGACGCCGGACTAGAGGACGCCATCGCGCGTCTGACGAGAAGGCGCGACAAGACGTTCGGCAACGCGCGCTTCGTCCGCCAGCTCTTCGAGGACGCGACGGGCCGCCAGGCCAACCGCCTTGCAGAGGCCGGAACGCTTGAAGGCGACGAGCTCGTGACGCTGACGCTCGCGGACCTCGGCATAGGCGAGAAGCAGGAGGACGTGCGCGCGCCGACGATCGAGGAGGTGCTCGCCGAGCTGGACGGTCTTACGGGAATGCAGAGCGTGAAGGACGAGGTGAAGCGCCTTGTCGCGACCTGCCGCGCCAACAAGATGCGCGAGGCGCAGGGGCTCGAGGCGACGACGATGAGCTACAACTTCGTGTTCACCGGCAATCCCGGCACCGGCAAGACGACGGTCGCGAGGATACTCGCCAAGGCGTTCCGCGCGCTCGGCATACTCGACCGCGGACATCTCGTCGAGACGGACCGCTCTGGACTCGTGGCCGCATACGCCGGGCAGACAGCCCTCAAGACGAACAAGCTCATCGACTCGGCGGTTGGAGGAATCCTCTTCATCGACGAGGCGTACACGCTCAACCAGGGCCAGAACGACACGTACGGCTCCGAGGCTGTGGCGACGCTCCTGAAGAGGATGGAGGACGAGCGCGGGCGCATGGTCGTGATCATCGCGGGCTACAAGGACGAGATGAAGAAGTTCTTCTCCATAAACTCCGGCCTCGAAAGCCGCTTCAACCGCGAGCTGTTCTTCCCTGACTTCTCCGCAGAGGACCTCGCCACGATCTTCAGGCAGACGGCGAAGAAGAACAAGTACGTGCTCTCGAAGGACGTCGACCACTGGCTTGAGTCGTTCATCCGCGTGACGACGAAGAACCGCGACAAGAACTTCGGCAACGGCCGCTGGGTGCGCAACCTCTTCGAGAAGACGGTCGAGCGCCAGTCGATGCGCGTGGTCGAGCTGAAGGAGCCGTCCGCCGAAGAGCTCGTCACGATAAGGATGAAGGACGTCGGCATCTCCCTCAAGGACCCGAACGCCTCCGATGAGGACTGAAAGGAAATCCATGATGAAAACAACAGCATTCGCCGCATTCGCCGCGTGCGCGCTCGCAGTCTGTGCGCAGTCGCAGGAGTCCGTCCCGTCGCCTCGCGTTCCCGCTCCCGAGCCGCCGGCCGAGCCCGTGTTCCGTCCGAAGTCCCTTCTCAAGGAGGAGAAGCCGGTGATCGTGGAGACGGCTCGCGAGATAGCTGAGGAGAACGCTCTCTTCCGCCGCGTCTCGACGACGATCACATTCACCAATCCGAACGGGCGCGTGTTCGAGGGCGAGCTGGACTTTCCGCTTCCCTCGGGCGCGACTGTCTGCGGCTACGCGCTTGAAGTGAACGGGACGATGGTCCCGGGCGTGGTCTGCGGCAAGGAGGAGGCGCGCACCGCGTTCGAGAACGAGAAGCGCAAGGGCGTGGACCCCGGAATCGTCGAGAAGGTCGGCAGCGCGACG
>JAEEZC010000170.1 GCA_016288465.1 Verrucomicrobiota bacterium
ACAAGGCCGCGTTCGTCGAGGCGATCCGCCAGGCCCTCTTCGCGTCGAAGATCGTCTCGTACGCCCAGGGCTACACGCTCATGCGCACCGCCGCGAAGACGTACGGGTGGAACCTCAACTACGGCGGCATCGCGCTCATGTGGCGCGGCGGCTGCATCATCCGCTCGGTCTTCCTCGGCAAGATCAAGGAGGCGTACGACAAGAACCCGCAGCTCTCGAACCTGCTGCTCGACCCGTACTTCAAGGGAACCGTAGAGAAGCTCGTGCCGGCGTGGCGCAAGGTCGTCTCGCAGGCGGCTCTCGCGGGAGTTCCGGCGCCGGCGATGTCCTCGGCCCTCGCCTACTTCGACGGCTACACGTCCGAGAGGCTCCCCGCGAACCTCCTCCAGGCGCAGCGCGACTACTTCGGCGCGCACACGTACGAGAGGCTCGACGCTCCGCGCGGACAGTTCTTCCACACGAACTGGACGGGCCGCGGCGGCTCGACCTCCGCCGCGACGTACAATGCCTGACGTCCGCATAGTCGCGCTCGACCTGGACGGGACCCTCCTGGACAGTCGGAAGCGCCTCACCCCCGTCTGCCGCGATGCGCTTGCGCGCGCGGCAGACGCTGGCGTCGAGATAGTGCCCACGACCGGGCGGTTCTTCGGCATGATGCCCGAGGCCGTCCGCGACCTTCCCTTCGTGCGCTACGCGATAACGATCAACGGCGCCGAGGTCTTCGACCGCAGGGAGGACAGGGCGATCGTCCGCGAGGAGATTCCGCTCGGGACGGCGATCGAGATCATGAAGATACTCGACGGCCACGACGTGATATACGACTGCTACCGCTCTGACTGGGGCTGGATGACGGCGTCCATGCAGGAGAGGGCGGCCGACTACGCGACGGACGAGCACTATCTCGCGATGGTGCGGAACTTCCGCCGCCCTGTGCCCGAGCTTAAGGCCCATCTCGCCGAGACCGCGGCTGAAGGCGACGTGCAGAAGATAATGCTCTTCTCCCGCAGGTCTCCCGAGTCTGCGGCGCTTGCGCTGCGCCAGATCGCGGACGAGGTCGCGGCGGCCTTCCCCCAGATCAGCGTCACGAGCTCGACCCGCAACAACCTCGAGCTTAACATCCGCTCGGCCAACAAGGGCAACGCCTTGAGGCGCCTTGCCGAGCACCTCGGCCTCACGCTCGCCGACTGCATGTCGTTCGGCGACGGGCTGAACGACCTTTCCATGGTGGAAGCCGCCGGCGTCGGGGTCGCGATGGCGAACGCCGTGCCGGAGGTGAAGCGCGCGGCCAAGTACATCGCGCCGTCCAACGACGAGGACGGCGTGGCAAAGGGGATAGACAAATGGATCTTTTCAAAGTAGCCGAGACGGCCGAGGGCCTCTCGAACGACGAGATCGCGGCGCTTCTCGAGAAGGCGCTCCGCGACTGGGAGTCCTGCAGGGGTGCGGTCAGAAACGCGCTCGTCATCCCGCCGGACTTCACTCGCTTCCACTCCAACGCCGGCTTCATCACGCAGGTGTTCTACCGCCTGCTGACCGCGCGCGGCGCCAGCGTCGACGTCATGCCGGCCCTCGGCACGCACGTCCCGGTCTCAGAGCCGCAGTGGAAGACAATGTTCGGCGACATCCCGTATTCGAAGATGATCGTCCACAACTGGCGGACGGACGTCGTCAAGCTGGGCGAGGTTCCCGCCGACGAGATCGGCCGCATCACCGAAGGGCTCTGGAAGGATCCCGTCGACGTAGAGGTCAACAGGCTGATCATGGACCCTAAGTACGACCTCATCGTCTCGCCGGGCCAGGTCGTGCCGCACGAGGTGATCGGCATGGCGAACCACGCCAAGAACCTCTTCGTCGGCTGCGGCGGCGCGGACATGATCAACAAGTCCCACATGATCGGCGCCGTGTGCGGCATGGAGAAGGCGATGGGCCGCGACCACACGCCCGTCAGGCGCATCTTCGACTACGCCTTCGACCATTTCGTCAGCGACCGCCCGATACTCTGGGTGCTGACGGTCAACACCGCCCCTGGCGGCAGGATAACCTCCCACGGCATCTTCATCGGCGAGGGCCGCAACTGCCTTACAGAGGCCGTGAAGCTCGCGCAGGAGAAGAACATCGACTACGTAGAGCACGGCCTCAGGAAGTGCGTCGTCTACCTCGACCCGTCCGAGTTCACGTCCACATGGCTCGGCAACAAGGCCGTCTACAGGACGCGCATGGCGATGGCGGACGACGGCGAGCTCATAATCCTCGCTCCCGGCGTGCACCAGTTCGGCGAGGACAGGACAGTGGACGGCCTCATCCGCAAGTACGGCTACAGGGGCCGCCTCCACACGCTCGAGGTCTTCAGGCGCGAAGACGCCGCCGACCTAAGGGCGAACATGGGCGCCGCCGCGCACCTCATACACGGCTCGTCGGACGGACGCTTCTCCATCACCTACTGCGTGAAGGAGATCACGCGCGCCGAGGTCGAGGGCGTCGGCTTCAAGTCCGCCTCCTACGACGAGATGGCCGCGAAGTACGACCCCGCCAAGCTGAAGTACGGATACAACACCGTGGACGGAGAGGAAGTGTACTTCATTCCGAACCCCGCCCTCGGTCTGTGGATAAACAAGGAGAAGTTCAATGCGTAACAACGTTCTCGTCTTCGTCGCCGTCACCGCGGTCTCGCTGGTCGCCGCCATGCTCGGCCACCGGTTCTGCCCGGCGTTCTGCATGCTCTTCAAGCCGATCACATGGCCGTTCATCTGCCTCGCCGTGCTCGTGGTCAGGTCGCTTCGCGAGAAGCGCGCCCAGCGAGACAAGGAGGCCTGAGTATGGGCTTCATAGGCGCTGAGAGCACGTTCGAAGAGGCCGACGTCGTCGTCTTCGGAGCTCCCTACGACTCCACGACGAGCTTCCGCCCCGGAACGCGCTTCGGTCCGTCCGCGGTCCGCACCGAGTCGTTCGGCATAGAGACCTATTCGCCCTATCAGGACAGGGACCTTGCCGACGACGCCCGCGTGTGCGACGCAGGCGACCTCGAGCTTCCGTTTGGCGCGCCCGACCGCGCGCTTGAGATGATAGAGGCGAAGGCGGACGAGATTCTCGCGGCCGGCAAGAGGCCGTTTCTCGTCGGCGGCGAACACCTCGTGACGCTAGGCGCGGTCCGTGCCGCGGCCAGGAGGCATCCGGGCCTGCGCATAATACATTTCGACGCCCACGCCGACCTTCGCGAGGACTACCTAGGCGTGAAGCTGTCGCATGCCTGCGTGATGCGCCGCTGCCACGACCTGCTCGGCGACGGACGCATCTGGCAGTTCGGCATACGCTCGGGCACGCGCGACGAGTTCGCGTTCATGAAGGCCGGTCACGTCGTCACCGAGCCCTTCACGATAAACACGCTCCGAAGCCTCTCCTTCCCTGAAGGCGCACCGGTCTATCTGACGGTCGACCTGGACGTGCTCGATCCGTCGGAGTTCCCCGGCACAGGCACGCAGGAGGCTGGCGGCGTCCGCTTCGCCGAGCTTCTCGACGCGCTTCGCTGGATACTCGGGCGCTTCAACGTCGTCGCCATGGACAACGTGGAGCTTTCGCCGGCGCTTGACCCGTCAGGCCGCTCGACGGCCCTCGCCTGCAAGCTGATGCGCGAAGAGCTCCTGGCCTGGCGTCCGTAATGACCGCGGCATTTCCGCCCCGCACGTCTTGTCTCAGGTTCGAGGGCGGCGGGGCAAATTTGCCAGCCATGCTGCACTGGCGCAGGTCTCTTTGTGGGATAAAATGCCGCCATCTCCAAGGGCCTATAATTTCCAACGTTGGAAACGGAAATTCCATACGTTGGAAATGGATTTTTCCAACGTTGGAAATGGAATTTTCCTAGGCAGAACACCGGATTTCCCAAGTGGCAAATGGCGCTATGGAAGTGAGGCGCGGCAGTTTGGTATAATGTCGGCAATGAGGAAGACAAGGCGCATGGAGCAGGACCGGCACCGCCATCTGATCCGTCGGCTAACGCATAGTAGATGGACGTGACAGGCGGGAAGTGACTTTCCGCGTGTTTTTGACAGCTAACGGGATTCCGTCTTCGGCAGAAACAAGTGGACGATTGTTGCGCCGTATCCGGACGGAAGCGGCAATGCCGCGGAGTGGGCCGGAGTATACTTGAGTATAAAGTGACGCGGACGCGGACGGGGGTATCCCTGGCCACGGGGAAATATGGTATAATAGCGGCATGAAGACAATAGGAGAGAGAATATTCGCTAAGGATGCCGAAGGGCGGCTTCTGAGCCGCATTGGCACGATGTTCTTCCGCACGCCCGGGCTCGTGACGGCCAAGGGCGTCCACGCCATGCAGCGACTCATGTGGATCGAGGAGCTGTCCAAGGAGCATCCGCTTTCGCCGGAGGAGGAGGAGGCCGAGCTTGCAGAGTCGGTCGACCTGATCTTCACCGAGGACCTTGTGCTGATCAGACCCGATCCGAACCGCATGGATCTGGCGTTCCGGGCGGACGCGGAGCTGCAGAAGATGGTTTCGAAGCGCGCCATACGCTATCTCAACACCAACTCGGCCAAGGTCAGGTCGGCGCTCCGCGACAGGGGCGAGAACTGGCGCATGTCGAGGCAGCCGATTTCACAGGACGACATGTCCGCGCTCATCGGCAAGGCGAAGGTGGCGATCGGCGAGATGCCGATCTACTACTACAACCACGCGACCGGCACGAGATATCTCACGGCGTCCAGCTACGGCGAGATCGCCTCGCTCGACGACGACGCGTTCCGCCGTCAGGTCGCCGAGATCGCGACCGGGCTTGCGAAGCGCAACCGCCACGGCCAGCCGGAGATCGACGTGTTCCCGACGACCACTCCGCCCGAGATCAAGAACGGGCTGAAGGCGCTGAAGGCCGACGAGGCGGACATCGCGGCGCTGAGGGCCGCGGTCGGCAGGATAGACACCGACTGGCGCATGAGCCTGCCGGCGGAGCTGCGCGACGAGAGCGTCGCGAACGTCGAGTGGCGCAACGCGATGTGCCGGGCGCTTACCCGCGCGCCTAACGACACGGGCGTTGAGGAGCAGGAGCTTGTCGCCGGCATCGCGCCCGAGTTCTACCGCCAGATCGAGTGGCTGCCGGGCGCGAGGATAGAGGACGGCGAGGTCATCTTCGACGAGATATACGACGAGGCCGCGCGCACGCAGGACCCCGAGCTGCTCGCGATGTGCGACAACCGCGTAAAGGCGTTCCTCTTCAACACGACGAGGCTCTACGGGCGCATTGCCTACATCAACATCGGGCGCATCGTGCACTCGCTCGCCCGCGATCCGGTCGAAGGCAACCGCCGCGGCCACGTCTACATCATGCAGTACCGCGAGGTGGACGACGCGGAGCCGACGGTGCTCATGATACGCCTCCAGAAGTGGGGCGTCGCCGAGCATCTGGACGAGGGCAAGAGCCTTCTGCAGTCGATCATCGAGGCGGACGAGTACTCCGACTTCATCCTCGACCGTCGCCTCATGTGCCGCCAGCTCGGCATGAACCTGCCGCGCCGCATCAGCTACGGCCACTTCTCCGAGAAGTACCGCGGCAACAACGAGTACAACGGCTGCGTCGTGCGCACGGCGTACTTTGTGCGCTCGTACGTGCGCGGCATCGCGTCCGACAAGGTTCCCGTGGCGCGTCTGCGCAATCCGGTCTGGGCGCAGAAGTTCGCCCGTCTCATGGGCGAGGCGGCCGCGGTCGACGCGATCGTCGGTCGGCGCAGCTCCGTCACGAAGGAGCTGCTCTTCGACAAGAACTACGAGGTCGTGAGGCTGGGCGAGGACGACCTGCCGGCGGAGGTCAAGGTGACCGACCATGCGGGCAGCTTCGTGAACTACGAGCATCCGATCGAGGACTACGTGCCGCAGTACGCGGGCTTCGCTCGCCGCCGCGAGAAGCTGGTGGCGGACTATCCGCAGTTCGTGCGCGCCTACGTCGAGGGCTTCGGGCGCAAGCTCGCCGAGACGCAGGCCGCCTACAGGTCGCGCCGCGCGGCGTTCGACGAGCTGTTCGCCGACCGTCCGTACGACACCAACGGCTCCGGCGCTTATCGCTGGGCGTGCATACTCCGCCGCCTCGACGCATGCGACGTCGACCGGGTGATAGGCGTGCTCAAGGCGTCGATAGGATGCTGAGATACGCGGCGAGACGCGTCCTGGAGATGGTTCCGACCACGCTCGGCATCCTCCTGGTCGCGTTCGTCCTTTTCAACGTGGTCGGCGGTTCGCCGGCGGCGGTCGTGCTCGGGAAGAACGCGACCGCCGAGTCCATTGCGGCGTTCAACCACAAATGGGGCTACGACAGGCCTGTGCTGGAGCAGTTCGTCCGCTTCGTGGGCGACGTCTGCCGCGGCGACTTCGGCTATTCGATCGAGAACAACGAGCCGGTCGTGGACGTGCTTGCCCGCGGCGTCGGGCCGTCGCTTTCGCTGACGGTGCCGATACTGATCCTCGGCACTGCGATCGCGCTTGCGCTTGCGATGGCGTCCGCCGCGTTCCGCGGCAGGTTCGTGGACAGGACGATACTCTTCGCGTCCACGGCGTTCATGAGCGTCAACTACGTCGTATGGGTGCTTGCGGGCCAGTTCTTCCTGTCGTACAAGGCGGGGCTGTTTCCAGTCTGGGGCTATCGTGGCGCGAGCTATCTGGCGCTGCCCGTCGCGATTGGCGTTCTCTCGTCGCTTGGCGCGGACGTAAGGTTCTTCCGCACGGCGATACTGGACGAGCTGTACAAGCCGTACGTGCTCACGGCCCGGGCGAAGGGGCTCTCGCCCGCCGCGACGATGGTCCGCCACGTCCTGCGCAACGCGCTCGTGCCGATCGTCACCTACGTCTCGCTTTCGATACCGTGGCTGTTCTCCGGCTCGCTGCTGCTGGAGAGCTTCTTCGGGATACCCGGGCTCGGCTCGGTCTCGATAGAGGCCATCCACTCGTCCGACATGGCGGTCGTCCGCACGCTCGTCGTGCTCGGCGCGCTGCTCTACCAGTTCGTCAACCTTGCCGCGGACCTTCTGTACGCGGCGCTAGACCCGAGAGTAAGGGTCGGGGAAAGATAAGATGAAAATAGGCTGCCACCTCTCGTCTTCCGGCGGATATCTCGCGATGGCGCAGACCGCGGTGTCCATCGGCGCGAACGTCTTCCAGTTCTTCACACGCAATCCGCGCGGAGGCGCAGCGAAGCCGGTCGACAAGGCCGACGTCGCGGCGTTCTGCTCGTACGCCGCGGAGAACGGCATCGGGCCGATTCTGGCGCACGCGCCTTACACGCTGAACGCGGCCGGGGCCGAGGCCAGGGTCAGGGAGTTCGCCGAGGCGACGATGCT
Organism: Verrucomicrobiota bacterium; assembly: GCA_016288465.1. Lineage (GTDB taxonomy): Bacteria > Verrucomicrobiota > Kiritimatiellia > RFP12 > UBA1067 > UBA1067. The sequence continues at coordinate 7,336 of JAEEZC010000170.1, forward strand.
GGACGACCTGCGCAGGCTGGAGCTCACGCCTGGCGCGATGTACAACTTCCATCCAGGCTCGCACGTCGGGCAGGGAGCGGAGAAGGGGATCGAGCTTGTGACGGGGATGCTCTCGCGCATATTCGCCGCGTTCGGCAAGGCGCCGTCGACGGCCGTCCTCTTCGAGACGATGTCCGGCAAGGGCAGCGAGCTCGGACGCGACTTTGAGGAGATAAGGGAGCTTCTCGACAGGACCGAGGCGCTGGCGCCGGCCGAGACGCGTCCGGTGCTGGGCGTATGCCTCGACACGTGCCATGTCTGGGACGGAGGCTACGACATCGTCGGCGACCTGGACGGCGTGCTCGCCGAGTTCGACCGCGTCGTGGGCCTCAACCGGCTCAAGGCGATACACATGAACGACTCTATGAACCCTCTCGGCGCCCACAAGGACCGCCACGAGAAGATCGGAAAGGGTCACATCGGCCTCGAGGCGTTCCGCCGCATCGTCAACCATCCGAAGCTCGCGGGGCTGCCCTTCTATCTGGAGACGCCCTGCGACCTCCAGGGCTACAAGGAGGAGATCGCGCTCGTCTCCTCGCTTGCGGAAAACTCGTAAAGGCCCGACACGCCATGACGACAGTTACAAAGACGGTAAGGTTCGACGCGGCACACGTCCTGACCAACCATCGCGGCCTCTGCAAGAACCTGCACGGGCACACGTACAGAGTGGACATCTCCGTCGCCGGAGACGAGTCCGACGACATGGTCATGGACTTCAAGGAGCTCAAGAGCCTCGCGACCGAAGTGATATGCGGGCGCTTCGACCACGCGTTCATCTACAACACGGGCTCCGTCGGAGAGTGCGAGATCGCGCAGCTTGTCGAGCGCTACGGCATGAGAACCGTCGCGATTCCCTTTCGCTCCACGGCCGAGAACCTCGCGAAGCACTTCTACGATCTGCTTTCCGAGCGGATGCAGACGCGTCCCGTGCTTGTGTCGGTGAAGGTGTGGGAGACGGTGGACAGCTGCGCGGAGTACCGCAGGCAGTAGCGCCGCGGACTTCTCGCGGCGTGCGCCGCCGACGTCTCAGCCGAACTTGTGCTCGACGAGCGTCTCGCCGACGTAGCGCAGCTTGAGCGAAAAGAAGTCCGCCCGCTCGTCCAGCGCCTTCAGGAATATCCTGTCGCCCGCCCACATCCGCTTCTTGAGAAGCTCGGCCTTCGGCAGCCATTCCAGCTCGCCCTCGTCGCAGTCCGACAGCTCGCCCTCGAACTCGGTGCATGTGAAGAGGTGCATGTACTCGACGCCCCACTCGTCGGACACGAAGGTGACTATTCCGCGGAAGAGCGGCGCGAGCATCGTGAGGCCGGTCTCCTCCTTCACCTCGCGCACCGCGCATTCGACGGGCGTCTCGCCCGCCTCGAACTTTCCGCCGACGCCGATCCACTTGCCGCCGTTCTCGTCGTGCTCCTTCTTCGTCCTGTGCAGTACGAGGTACTTGCCGTCCCTTTCGAGATAGCACAGCGTCGTCAGACGCGGTCTGCCTGTGTCGTTCATGGTTTTCGCGGTCCTTTGCCTGGAATGTCGGTATTCTACATGAAAAGCCTTCGCGGCGCAAGGGGTCCGTCAAAGTGCATAGGCCAGTTTGTTCGCCCGTGGCGCACCTGGACGAATCTCCTTTTGGAATAATTGCAGGACAAATGTCAACAGCGACCGGAGGCTACGGGAGGACGGGCCGTGCGCTGGCGCGGATTGCCGCGTGCCTTGCGGCGTCGGCGTCCTTTTCGTTGGTCGTCTTTGCGGGCGGCGAGGCGGTGATGCAGTGGCAGGGCGGGGACGAGCTGGCGAAGTGGCGGCCGTACCAGCTCTCTGCGGTCACGAACACGGCGAAGGGAGTCGTGTACGACTCGACGGGAGCGGACCCCGTGCTGCACAGCCCCCTCTTCGATCTTGCGTCGCCGAGCGTTGACCATGTGGTGGCCGTCACTGCGCGCATATCGGCAGACGGCGCGGGAGAGCTCTCTGCGTTGAGCAAATACTGGCACGGCTCGGTAAGGAACCGAAAATTTCCAACGTTGGTTTTCGATTTTTCCAACGTATGAAACCGGATTTCCCCTACGGACGATTTCGCGCGCCCCGCGTCCGCGGCAGACATCTCTGCGTCTCAGCGCCTCCGCGTTTAACAAATGACGGCACGGCTAAACTTGATCTCCTACTTGTCGGCTAAGGTCACCTGACCGTTCATTGGTTGACAGCGAGACCTTCGTTCGCCGTGTTCGCGGCGGTTTCGGGGTGAGTGAACGGACCTTGCTCTGCCTGTGTACGAGGCGTTTCCTTACGGTGTACGCGGCATTCCCTAACTGTGTACGCGGCATCCCCTG
>JAEEZC010000171.1 GCA_016288465.1 Verrucomicrobiota bacterium
CAAGCAGATAGGCATAGGGAACGTCATTGTCCGCCGAATACACGCCGAGGTTTGGCTTCTGAAGCATTGTGGCAAGACCGAGCGAACAGACGACGTTCGTCTCGGCGATGGAATCGAACTGGAGCGTTCCCTCCTCCACCGCAAATCCGTTGCTGTTCCTGCGCGAAGCGTGATCGGCGAACCGCCAAGTGCCGGAGCCGCGTTTGGTGACATGCGCGACAAGGTGTCCCGTGCCATTCTCAATGCTTTCCTTCCACTCTCCAGCGACAACGCACGGCACGGTGTTGGAACCCGTAAGAACTATGGTAGATGCCCGATCCGCCTCTTGATGGGAAGTATGGAACGTGCCGTTGAACGTAATGCCGCCATGTGCACCGGCGTCAAACGTCTCAGGGTAGTTGTGTGTGCCGTTCGCCTGATGCCGGAAAGTTATGCCCTTGTCGGTTACATCGTCCTCGTCGCCTATGTAGATGATCCTGCCTGCGTATCGGATAGCGACTTCGGGTGCATTGCCGACTGAAGATGCTCCGCTACCGAACTTCGCGATTTCCGCCGTGCCATAGACAGGATACGCGACTTTGTCGTTCACATTGCGATAGACAACGAAATTGCCGGTCGAAGTGCTTTCCGTACCAGTCAAGCGCACGGCTCCGGCAGCATAAATGACGATTCGCCCGCTGAGGCGTCCGGCGAAATCTGAGACGAGCGACTTGCCGACCTCGCCGAGAAAGAGATTGCGGTTTGCCGTGGTCACCGCGCACGTCACATGCCCTGAGCCATTGAGCGCCTTGAGCGTTGTGTTCTTGGCACCTTGGATGTAGAGCGTTGTGCCCTCGTCCAGATAAACCGGGGGATACGTATTGTTCGCCGACGCATCCTGCGGCAGATAAAGCGTAGTGCCTTCGCCGCGCAAGTCGAAACCGTCCGCCGCGGTCGCGGTCACCACATCCGCGTTCGACATCTTCACGACATCGCCGTTGCGGAATGCCAGAACCTGACCCGCTACGGGAACACCCGCGCTCCAGTTGCCGGCCGTGGCCCAGCCGCCGCCTTCGGAATTGCCGCCGGCCCAGAAGTTTGTGGCAACCCCGCCTGCGATCGCTGCGCCGCCGCACAGCACGAGCCACGCGGCCAGAAACGCGGCGATTCCACATGCCGGATCCCCATGCGACATTTCATTGCGGACTGTTCTTTTCATTGTTGCATCCCCTTTCTTAAGAATGAACACCTTTGATTGTCACGACAACATCAGAACTCCTTCATCTCGCGGAGAAGCGACGACGGTCGGTCCGTCATGACGATGTCGACTCCGCGCCCAAGCGCCGCCCACGCCGACGCCGCGTCGTTCACCGTCCATACGCAGACCCTGATGCCCTTGCGGTGGACGCGCTCGATGATTTCCCGCGTCAGCAGATCCTCGTCCCACCGCGGACTCCAGACGCCGATCTGTCCGGCCGGGGCCATGCCGTCCACGATGGCCTTGACGTCCAGCGGCTTGTCGGCGACGCGCCAGCCGTCACGGAGGAGGCCGTTGCTCGTGCAGCGGTATTCGGGGAGATTCTCATGCAACCAGCCGCGTCCGCGCCACGAGACGTTGATCCGAACATTCTGCGGTGTCGCGTTGGGATGCCGCGACAGCGCCTCCTTCAGTTTAGGGAGAATGAGATCCGTGCGTGAATCGCACACATGCAGCTCTATCTCATGTCCGTCGCCCGCCCACGGCAGCACATCGTCTATCGTCGGCATCCGCGTACCGGTCCATTCCGGAGCCTTCCACGATCCAACATCACTCTTCTCCAATGAACCGCGCCAAACCATGTTCGTCGCCCAGCCCTTCGCGGCATGTCCCTTCTTTCCGCCGATCCACGCGTCGTGCGTGATGAAGATGACGCCATCGTTCGCCAGCCACAGGTCGCATTCGAATCCAAAGCCGCCCGCGACCGCAGCCGCGAACGCGGGCACCGTGTTCTCCGGACAGTATTCGCACTCGCCTCGATGGGCAATGATCATCGAAGGCGAAACCGTCTTGAGCCGCGCCTTGGCGGCCTTCGCCTCCTGCACAACCCCGGGAGACGCCGGCGGCAGTTCGTACTTGTTGGGCTGGGGAGTGGAGAAGTCCCAAGCCAGGCAAGCGATCGACTGGGCGGCCGCAAGAGCGGAGACGGCTAACGATTTCTTTTCCATCGCCGCATATGATAGCATAATCGGCGCTACAAATGGATTGATTGCGCCAAAAATCTACTGCCTCGATCCGCCAACGATCCCAATCACAAGCTCTTGATCTCACCAACCGATACGCCCATCCGCCGCTTGAACTCGCTACGGAAAAACGATGTGGATTTATAGCCACACCGGGCAGCCACGACCTGCGCACTCAACCGTCCGTTCGCAAGCATGTCTGTCGCCGTCCTGAAGCGCACATCGTGTATGGCCTCCAATATGGACTTCCCAGTTGCTTCGCGGAACCGCAGATTGGCGAGCGAACGCGAGCAACCAATATGGCGAATGACATCTGCTGACGTAATGCCATCGCAGGCCTTGTCGCGGATGAAGGCAAGAGCCTTGCGGACAAGCTGATGGTTGACGTGCCGCATCCGCCGGGTTGATGCCCGGTGGATGATGCCGTGTATCGGAGAGCAGGCTTTTTTCCATTTCTGCGCAGGATCAGCAAGATGGTCTACAAGCATCTTCCCCGCCAACTGTCCATCTTTCTCCCAATCTGGAACGATACTTGTGATCGAGACGGCGCCGCCCTCGACGTAGGTCGGATTGTCGTCGATTCCCACAACGGACACGTCGTCAGGCACAGAAAACCCGAGCCTCATCGCAATGGCGATGACGAGAGCAGCGATTTCGTCGTTCGCGGCGAGCAGCCCACACGGCTTGGGGATGGCGCGCAGATAGGATTTCAGTCCCGACATCATCTTGCGGTCTTTCATCTCAAGGGACGGAAGCCTGTGCATGCTGCACGCGAATCCGTTGAGCGCAAGCGTGTCGGCAAACGAACGGTGGCGTTCCCTGTCCCACGGAAGATCCAACGGATGCGCCACATACCCGAACGCCTCATTGCCGATCGAAAGCAGCTCCTTCGCGGCAAGACGCCCCATCGCCGACGAATCGTGATAGACGACATTCTGCCGTTCCTCGGAGAACCCGACATCAAGAAACACCACGGGTATGCGGACATTGCCAACGGCAACGCCTTCGGCGGCGACAACCACGCCAACCGGATTCCACAGCTCTACCAGTTCGCGGATCCGTGGAGGCTTGCCGTCCGCATGGAAGAACACGACCTGTAGCCGAAAGCCGCCAGGCTGCAGTGCGGACTCCAGCCCAGCCTTCATTCCGAGGACGGTCGGATCCTGTGCATTGATGACGAACAGTACGACGCGCGGTTTGTTTTGAGCACATCCCTTCATGGTGCAATTATACCATAATTCCCCAGCCACTTGAAATGGACTCGTCCTTCTGGAGTTTACCCATTTTTTGGCTTGTCTCGATGATGAGGCCTGCCGTTCGCGGTTTTAGGCACAAAAAACGTAGCCCCTTCCCGCCGATCTTCGGTATAATACCGACTGCTAACAACAACCAACCAAAAAGGAGCTACGCCGTGAATGATACCATAATCGCCGCTAAAGCGAAAGAGCAGCATGACAACTTTATGGGTAAAGTTTTTACCCATTTTTCGAAGCCGAAGGCAAGGTTCGTCAGAGAGGCCACATACGGAATCCAAGCCTCTGGCGACACGAAACTGCCGCGCGGCGAAATAAGCATCAACGGCAAGGTCATCGTTAACGGCAGGATACTCTGGGCGACCGGCGACACCGTGAAGGTGCTGTTCAAGGACGCGGAGGGAGATGTCACGGCGGAGGCCGACACGTTCGAGTCGACGAGCGCGGATCTTCTCACGTTCCAGTGTCCTGACGGTCTCGCGTCCGACACGAAGTACAGCGTGGTTGTCGAGCGCACGGACCCGAACGGCGTCATGCGCGCATCCGCTCCGAAGACGGTTACGGCCAGGTCGTAAAAAAGCTGTTGCTGCTTCTAGGGCAAGTTGCGGGTTTTGGGGAGTTCCCGTTGACAAAAACTCCCCAGCAGACCACCCTGCCTGTCTGCGTCACCGGCGCAGCGCGTCCATGAGTACGCGGCGGCGCGGGTTGTCCGGCGAAAGGCGCAGGCTCGCATCGTCCTCGCCTTCGTGCTCCACACTCCAACCTGGCCATTCGCGGAATGCATGGTACGACCAGTCCCAGCCGTACTCCTCGAACACGGAGATCGCGTCCCTAAGATACTTCTCCGCGTCCGGAGCCCAGCACACTGCGCTGAACTCGCCGACGTAGATCTTCGCGCCGTACTTCTTCTGGAACGAGCGCACGGGCGCGAGCGCCTTCCTGAGGAACGCCCTGTCCCAGCCCTTCTCGGCGTTCGGCCATCCGGCAGTCCAGGGACGTGTGCCGAGGACGCGCTGGTGGGTGAACTCGAAGGGCTCGTACATGTGGACCTGGTAGATGACGTTTTCAACGGCAAGGGGCTTGAGGTCGGCGAATCCGTCAGGCCCGCCCCACTTGTTTGAAGTCACGACAATCGGCGTCTTGGGATCCTCCGCTCGGACAGCCTCTGCCGCCTTGCGCTGAAGGTTCCAGTAGTCGAAGCCCGGAGCGGCCATGCGCTTGTGACAAGGCTCGTTTATGAGGTCGTAGCCGTATATCCCCTCGCGTCCCCTGAAGCGCCGCGCGATGCGCCGCCACATGTCAACGAAGTACTTGGCGTACCTCTCTTCGTAGAACATGTTGTGCTCGGAGGCCGCGTCGCGTCCGCCCGGCGGAACGTGCACGTCTATCACGACCTTCAGTCCGTATTTCACCGCCAGCGGAAGCACGACCTTGTCGAGATGGTCTAGCCTCGACGTCATCCATCGGTCGTATTCGACAATATCTCGGTTGGCGTCCACACCGTGCCAGTCGCGGATGATCTGGTACCGGAGGAGCGTCGCGCCCCACGACTTGAGCGTCTTGAAATCGTCCTCCGACATGTCGCGCGCGGGCGACATCACGCCGCGGCGGCGCGGCGCCTTCGCCACGTCGGAAGTGTACCTTGCCGAAGCTGCGGCCACCGGCTCGCCGGGCTCGTCGAACGTAAGGCGGCAGCGCATCAGCCAGTGGTCCGAAAGCGCGGCATCGCCGAAGACGCGCACGTCGTCGAGCCAGAGACCCTTGGCGAAGATGTTGTCGATCGACAGCGTCGGCCTGTCGGCAGGCCACGTGCTTATCGAGCCCCAGTGCGCCGCGGAATAGCCGGCCTTGCGGAACTCTTCGTAGTCTTCCGGCGTGTTTATCTCCGTCTTGCCGTCCGAAAGCATAAGCGACGTGTTGAAGTCCCCGCCGATCACGACGCGGGGCTCGTTCCTGAAGTCTTCGATCAGCTGGCGTATCTCGTCCTTCCGGTCGTCCATGTGACCGGGGATCGCGATATTCCACTCGAGGTGCGCTTCGACCACTACAACCTCGCGTCCGCAGATGCGAAGCCGCGCCCAGCGGTAGAAGCGGGGCTCAGTCGCCTTCCTGAACATCCGGCGCCCGGAGTCCAGGCATTCGGCATCCCTCCAGTAGAGGGAATTGTAGTCGTAGGGCCGCGTCTTCTCGCCCGCGAAGCCCGTATAGCGCGGGAAGATGGTCTCGCGCGCCGTGAGAGTGCCGGCCGCGTCGCAGAACCACGAGTCCTCGCAGACGCCGACGACCGACGCGTCCGCCTTGTCGAGAAACGCCGAGTAGGCGGCCTTGTACTTCGGCATGTCCGCCGCCGAGATCGTCGACGGATACGTCTTGCCGCAGGAGTAGTGGGCGATGTTCCAAGTCGCAAAGGTGAAGGAACGCGGCGCCGCCCTTCTCGCCTCGGCCGCCTTCAGCTGGGCTTCCGCGCAGTTCGTGGTCACGGTCTGCACGCCGCGCCGAAACGCCTCTTCGGTCTCGTCGAGCTTGTCAACAGTCCAGACGTGGAACTCGTAGCCCGCCTTGCGGACCTCGGCGACCATCTCCTTAGTGACGACAGAGGGATCGAAGTGGCAGTCGACGCCGTCCGCACCGGTCTCGCGCATCGCCGCGATCACGTCCTTCGCCGTTACCGGAGGATATCCGGGCGTTTCCCAATGCTTGCTGGAGGTGATCCAGAGCACCTTGTATTCCGGCATCTGCTCTTTAAGCGCCTTGCACGACGCCTTGTCGAAGGAGATGAAGAGCGTGTTTTCCGGCGTCGCCATCTTCTGCGCCGCGAAGACTTTCTTGATGTACGGCACGATCTCGGGGCCGGGCTTCACCTCCACGTAGATGTAGCGACCGTCGCGTGCAAGCTGCAGCTCCTCCTCCAGCAGCGCGGGGCGCGTGGGAGAGAACTTCGAGCCCTTCCACTTGCCCCAGCCGCCGACATCGAGCTTCGAAATCTCGGCCCACGTCACATCCGCGCACTTGTTGGTGTTCGCCCCAGCCGTAGTGCGCTTGAGGTCGCGGTCGTGGAACGTGAAAACGCGTCCGTCCTTGGAAAGGTAGACGTCGCACTCGAAGCCGAAGCCGCGCTCCACCGCCGTCTTGTAGGCGGGGAGCGTGTTCTCGGGCGCGTCGTTGGACTCGCCGCGATGCGCGATGAGCGTGTCGTAGCCGACCTGGGCCGAGTATGCGCAGACCGCCAGCGTGACGGAAACCGCCGACACCGCATTACG
>JAEEZC010000015.1 GCA_016288465.1 Verrucomicrobiota bacterium
CGCAAAGCTCCATTTGCCGCGCACCACGTCCGCCGTCTCGTCCTTCGGCAGAAGGTCGGCGAGAACATTGCCCGTGAACATCGAAATGTCGCCCGCATCGACAGTCACCGTCGCGCTCTGCCCGGCCCACTCTCCTCCGACATTGGCCGTCTGCACGTGCCAGCCGTTGTCGATCGAGCCAGCGAACGAGTCTCCGCCGATTGTGACGGACATCTTGCCTAGGCCCTTCACCTCCAGGACAACGCTCGCAGGCGCGGTTCCGTCGATTCCGGTGATGGTGGCGGACTTTATGGACAGCTTCTTGCCGTCAGGCCCGACAAACGAGCCGGACACCTTGCCCGTTCCCTTCTTGGCGTTCACCTTGCCGAGCTTCAGCTCAACGATGCCCATGGCTTCGCAGCCGTCGTAGGCTACGCCATGCAGCGCCACGGCCTTCGGCACTGCATACGGCGCCTTGACGTCGCCCGCCTCAATTGCGACATAGCACGGCTTTTCGGGGTCGGGATTCACGGGATCGGAACCGCCGCCCGTCTTCTTCCAGTGCGCATAGACCGTCATGTCCTGCGTCACCGTCGTCTTCATCGTCACCTTCGTGCCGCCGCTCTTCGCAGTCCACCATCCGTCGAGCGTGTATCCTTCGCGCGTGGCGGTCGGGAACTCCCAGATTGCGTCTCCTTCTTCCACTGCGATTCCGATCAGGTCTGCCGTGCCGCCGTTCGGGTCGAACGTGACCGTGTACGTGGGTCCCTCCGGCTCGAGGACTTCGAGCTTTCTTATGATGGACCCCTGCCAATACCCGTAGTCGAGAATCTCGTCCCATCCCTTCGCACTCGGCGACACCCAAGACTCCAGGCCTATCGCCGTCTTGTAGTATATGTCGGCCAGGTCGTCGGGAAGCGACGGACAGTCGCAAAGATAGATCACCGTCTGGAGCTGGACGCATGATTCGAACGCATGGAACCCGATTTCCTTCACGCTCTTCGGTATCGTCACTTCCTGCAGGTTGCATCCGAGCTCGTTGTTGAACGCCTTTGAGCCTATGCGCGTCACGCCCGACGGAACCCTTATGGTCGTCGCATCTCCGTAGTAGCCGTGCATGACGTTGTTGACGATGACGAATCCGTTCTCGTCGGCCATCTCGAAGCAGTAGGTGAATGCGCCGTCTCCGATGTCGTCGATTTCGTCCAGCCTCGTCACGCTCTTGAGCTCTGTGCAGTAGGCAAAAGCGGCGTCTGCAATGCCCGTCACGCTTGCCGGGAGCGTCACGCTTACCAGAGACGGATTGCCCCTTAGCGCGGAACGCCACATAAACGCCATGCCGCCTATGCGCGTCACGCCTGCAGGAACCGTCACGTCGACTGCCGCGCCGACATAGCCGTAGACGACGTTCCGCACGATGACGAACCCGTTCTTGTCGGCCAGTCCGTCGCATCCGAAGAATGCGACGTCGTCGATCTCCTTCACGCTGTCCGGTATCGTCACGCTCGTCATTCCCTTGCACTGGCTGAAAGCGAACCTTCCTATCTTCGTCACTGGCTTGCCTCCGATCGACGATGGAACCGTCACGGCTCCAGTCGGCTCGGGAGTTACGGCGCACTCGCTCCAGTTGTTTATCTCCACCTCGCCGTTTGTGACGCGGTACGTCCAGGTATAGCCCTTGCCGTCGGTCCACTTGGGCAGAACGGTGCGGAGGTTGCGGTCCTGCCATTTCCCAGCTTCAATCGCCTCGTCCCAGCCTTCCGCACCCTCCGTCACGACTGACTCGAGGTCGGCCGGCGTGCCGTCGTACAGGTCGGGTACCGTCTTCGGACATGCGCCGAGGTACGTCACTCTTTTTAGATTCTCGCAGCAGGAAAACGCCGCATATCCGATTGTCTTGACGCTTGCCGGTATCGTAAGGCTGGTAATTGATTCGCAGTAGTAGAACGCCGCCTCTCCGATGTTCGTCACGCCTGCGGGAATCGTCACGTTCTTGAGCGCGGTGCAGCTTTCGAACGCGCTCGTCCCTATGACCTTGAGATTCTTCGGCAGCGTCACGGTCTCAAGGACGCTGCACCCGAAGAACGCTTTCTCTCCGATCGCCTTCACGCCGTCAGGAATCGTCACCTTCGTGAGGGCGGTGCATTCCTGGAACGCGGATTCTTCGATGTTTGTCACGCTTGAAGGTATCGACACATACGTAAGTTCGGTGCAGCCGTACAATGCATAGGCTCCGATGCTTGTGACCGGCTTTCCGCCGAGAGAGGCGGGTACATACAGCGTGTCGGTCGGAAGGGGATCGACCGCCACGTCTCCGTTGTTGTAGATCCGCGCCACTCCGTTTGAGGTGCAGTATGTCCAGGTAAAGCCCTTCGCGTCAGTCCATTTGGGCAGAACGGCGCGGATTGAACGGTCCTGCCACTTCCCTGCCTTAAGCGCCGCGTCCCAGCCTGTCGTGCCGTCCGTCACGACGGATTGTAGGTTGCTCGCAGCGTTGTTGTATATCATGTCGGCCTTCGGACAGTTGCCGAGATACCTTACGATGTCGAGGTTCTGGCATGCGGCGAACGTCTGGTTCCCGATGTTCGTCACTGACGCCGGTATCGTGATGGAGTCCAATGACGTGAATGCGAACGCCTGATTCCCGATCGACTCCAGTACGTCCGAAAGATTCACAGTCTCGAGATTTCTGCATCCGCTGAACGCGCTGTTGCCGATGCGTCTCACGCCGTACGGAGTGCCAACTTCTGCCGTTTTGAGATTTTCGCATCGGTAAAAGGCACAATCTGCGATGTTCGTCACTGATCCCGGAATTACGACCGAGGTCATGTTCGTGCAGCTGCGAAAGGCGTTGTTTCCAATGCTTCTGACGAATAGGCCGCCCAGGGTTGCGGGTATCGTGACGGCGCCTTTTGGAAGGGGCGAGACAGCGGTGTCGCCGCCATACCCGTTGTCGTAGAAGATCTCGGCTTCACCGTTTACCTTTCGGTAAGTCCACGTGTATTTGCCGTCAAAATACGTCTCAGCCAATGCTCCCGACGCGACAACGGCGGCTGTGAACGCCGCAAAAAGCCTATTCATATCGTCAGTCTCCTTTCGCTATGGCACAATTGTATCATTTGCGGACCATGATTTCAACCGGAAACTCCGGCGCGCGGCCGCTTGACAACGGGCGGCGGAATATGGTAAAGTAATTGCGTGATTACGAAAGGAGGCTTTGTGATGGGTGCGAGGAAAATGCGATGCGACGGGCTGGAGACGCGCGAGGCCATACTCTCGGCGGCCGAGGCCGAGTTCGCCGAGAAGGGCTTCGAGCTGTCTTCCGCGAGGGAGATATGCCGCAAGGCAGGGGCGAACTCCGCCCTGCTGAGCCGCTACTTCGGCTCGAAGGAGGCGCTCTACCGCCTCGTCGCGAAGAGGCTCTTCGGCGACCTCGGAGCGCCTCTCGCCATGCTGGCGGACAAGGCGAAGGACGACGCTTCGTGGCGCGCGGCGGTGCGCGAGTGGGTGGACGACATGCTCTTCATGACGCTGCCGACCGAAAGGGCGCAGAAGCTCTGCGCGGCGCTCTTCAGGCATGAGGTCACGCGCCCCACGAAGTTCCACGCGGAGTTCAAGAAGGAGTTCGGGCGTCCCGTCTACGAGGGCCTCAAGAGGCTTCTCGCAATGAAGGTCAAGGACGAGGAGAGGCTCGACCTTCTGTGCTCGTCGGTATGGGCGCAGGTCTCGATATACGCGCTTGCGGACGAGAAGTGGCTCAAGTCCTTTCGTCCAGGCGGCGCGAAGAACCGCGCCTGGGCCGAGAAGGTCACGGACCAGATATGCGGTCAGGTGTTCAACTTCCTTGGATAAAAAGGAGGCTTGGAATGAAGAAATGCATAAAGGTGGTCTTTTTAGTGATCTTGACGATTTCAGCGACAACAAAGCTCCTTGGTGCGTTCAGTTCGCCACGCTCTGGCGAGATATTCCAGACGACTCGTGAAGGTCCTGGGAAGGTCTCGTTGGGGCTGATTCTCTCTGGCGTAATTTTGCCGCCTTTGGGCTTTGTCACGATACCTGTCGGGATTGTCGTTGGGGCAGTCGATGAACTTGTTGTTTCGCCGGTCATCGATCTTGTCTGCTTGCCCTATGACTTGATGCAGGAACGGCACGGATTCGTGATTCGTATTCGGGACACCGACGGAAGACCTGTTGCAGGAGCGTCGTTATGGGCGGATCTATCCACTCGTAGCCCCATTGGCGATACCATAAGCAGGACGACCGACGAGAACGGAGAGATATTCGTGTCTAAACTTAACAAGGCGTCTTTCAGCAGAGTGGAGATAACAAAGGATGGGTTCTACAAATACAGGGAACACGGTGGGAATCGGTGGTACAAGGTTTACGAGAAGGAACCGTGCGCTGACGGACGTATAGTATTTGATTTCACGCTCAAGCGCAAGATCCGCCCTGTGAAGAAGAGCGAAAACAAGTTGGAGTGGCCGGAGGCGTTGCACTACAAGTCGGCTGATCTGTACTATGACTGCGAACTCGGCGACTGGCTGCCGCCGCAAGGCAAGGGCAGAACGGCGGATCTGCTCGTAAGTCAGAAGGTCAAGGCAAAGGATGAAGCGAATCCTCGCATTGCCTATTGCATCGCCAGGGAGTATTCGACGGTGGGTGATGGGAATGGGTTTATAGAGGACGATTGTTGTTGGTGCGACGGATTGCAGGGGCGTTACGAGGCGCCGGTTGACGGGGAATACGCGCCATCGAAGGTCGGATGGGTCTCATGCTGGAATTGGGATGATGCAAGCGGCTCGGAACGTTCGCAGCATATAGATCACAACAAGTACATGATTCTCCGTCTTCGCACCAGGCTTGACGAAAAAGGGAAGGTCATAAGCGCGCACTACGGCAAGCTTCTGTTCCCTGAAGGCTGGGGATGTGACGCTTACACTGTGTTCGTGCGCGATGCAAACGAGCGGTGGATGGAATAGTTGCGCGGAGGTCATTATGAAGAAAGAAGAATGGGCGAGGGACGAAGTGGGAAGGGAACGTGGCGATGTTCAGTACGTTGCTTAAGTCCGCCGCGAGGATAGTCGTAATCGTGATCGTGCTGATGATCGCGATCGGCTCGCTTGGCATCAACTCGATGATGTTCCATCCGCCGAGGCCGAGCTACAGTGCCAAGCGGTCGGGCGTCGTCGACATCGGGACGAACGGCGTC
>JAEEZC010000172.1 GCA_016288465.1 Verrucomicrobiota bacterium
GACTACGCCCTTGTGGAGCCGGGCGACGACGCCGAGACCTCCCAGGCGCGGATTATGGACAACGGCGGCACGAGCTCGACCTTGCCGATGACATTCTACATCGCCCGTCAGCCAGGAAGCGGTTCTCTCTCCACCAGCTTTTTCTTCGGCGACCATACGAGCGGGTGGGACGGAACGCTGACGACGCAGAAGGGAACATCAACCGCCCGCAAGAACTACCTGGACGAGGTTAGGCGCACGGCCATCATCGACAATCCGAACAAGACGGTCGCATTGGCGCAGAACGGGACGCGCATATGGGAATGTGCCAGAACCGATTTCACATTCAACAATACCTCGAAGTACCCGCTTGGCCTTTGCGCGGCGATCGGCAACCAGTACGGTACGTCGGCGGATCGCAAGTGCAAGATGCGCGTCTACGGCCTCAAGATCTACGAGTCGAACGTGCTCGTTCATGACTTCGTGCCCTATCTCCAGGCGGGATGGCCGGGACTTCGCGACACCAAGACGGGGCGCTTCGTCTCCGACGACCGCGTCGACGCCTTTGCGCCGGTCTACGGAGGGAACATCGAGTCCGGCGACGATCCGTTCATCGCCTCGGCTGGACACAGCGTCGTCAACACCCGCTACTTCCCCCAGCCCAGGACGAAGATCGAGGTCGACTTCGCGTTGGCGGAGGACAACGGGCAGGGAACGGCGATTTTGAGCGAGATTGCCAGCGGCCATCCCAGCGTCCATCTCTACGTCCAGAATTCGGCCGAAAAGTACCTTGCCATAGGCTTCGGTGACAGTTGGAACGTCCACAACGATATTCGGTTTACGAGCGGCGTCCGGCGCCGCAAGGCCATTATCGACGGTCCAAACGGCACCCTCGCCATCATTACCGGAGCGACGACCAATAAGATAAAGACCGGTGTCGCCGACATTGTGAGAACGGGTCCTTATCCAGTCGGAATGTTCGCATGCATCACCAATGCCGCGAGCGACCTCTATTCCATGGAGTCGAAATCAAAGATATACAGCTGTCGCATCTGGATCGACGGCACTCTCGCCCATGACTACAAGCCTTGCGTGAAGGGCGGCGTCGCCGGCTTCAAGGACCTCGTCGACGGCGCCTTCGTCATGAGCGAGGCGAAGACCGAGGATGAACGACTGTCCTACGGCGGAGACGTGATTGTCGAGCCCGACGACGGCTATCTCGAGGCCAGCGGCATCAATCAGGTCATCGACACGGGCTACAAGTGCACGACCAAGACGCGCATCGAGGCGGATTTCGCCTTGACGACGATCAAGAGCAAGGGCGAGAAAGTGGATGGCAAGACGCTCTCGAACAACACGGCGCTTTTCGGCGTCTGGAACGACAAAGTCAATTTCGGGTTCTACAACAACTCCGCACATACGCATTCCTGGATGGGGCAGACGAATACAACCGACTGGACGGATACTAGGTTCAAGGATTCCCTGGCCCGCCGTACTGTCATCTTCGACGGCCCTGCCGCCAAGCGCATGCTGATTACGGAGGGTTTCACGAACAAGGTTGCGTCCATGGAGTGGGGAGGTGATTTTAGGAATCAGTATTCGCTCCCGATCTTTACGCTCCGCAGCGCCAACACCATCCGCAGCGACTTTTATCCGTTCGTCAAGCTGTATGGCTTCCGCATCTACGAGGACGGCGTTCTCCAGAAGAATCTCGTCCCCTGCGTGAAGAACGGCGTTCCAGGACTTCGCGATGCTGTTTCGGGCGGATTCTTGACTTCTGTAGATGGTGCGTACCTGCCGACCGCAGGCGGTGATATCGAGCTGATCGGCGGCGAGGAGGGCGCGTATATCGAATCGGACGGCACGCAGGCCATTTCGACGGATTATCGCATGAAGAACACATCCCGTGTCGAGGCCGACTTCCAACTGCTTGGAGACATGTGGAACGGATCGGTGGTCTTCGGCGCGAACGCGAGGGGCGAGAATCGTGTCCTCGGCTGTTATTTGAACAGCGACTTCAAGCACATGCTGCTGCTGGGGCTCTACGGTTCGACATGGGCGGTGCAGAACGTCGGCTCGAACGACCTTCAGCGCCACACGGCGGTCATTGACGCGCCGAACAGGCAATTCTGCCTGATTTCCGGCTCGACGACAAACACCTTCGCGATACCGAACAACTACTCAAGCGCAACGACTGCGGCGGATCCGCTTGCACTTTTCGGCTGCATTACAAACGGTGTCATTTCGCGTGCGACACACGCCCGCGTGTATGCCTTCCGCATCTACGAGGACGGGGAGCTGAAGCACCATTTCCTGCCGTACTGGAATGGCGAGGAGGCCGGCTTCTACGATGTCGCCGATCCAGACGACCCGGTCAAGCTGAAGATCGGCGGCCATCCGCTGAAGATCGGCGGCAAGGGCTGGGGCGCGGATAACGAAGTCTTCTTCACGAAGCCGGAGAATATGCGCATTCCGTACGGCAAGACCCGTCAGTATTCCGCCTTTGCGCCTGGCGCGGTGGCGTACCA
>JAEEZC010000173.1 GCA_016288465.1 Verrucomicrobiota bacterium
GTACGGGGGAGTTTTGACGTCATTACACCATAGAAGTGACGTCACTTCAATGGTATATTGACGTCACTTCACCACTGAAGTGACGTCAAAACTACTCCGTACACAGGCAGGGGATGCCGCGTACACCGTTAGGGAATGCCGCGTACACCGTAAGGAAACGCCTCGTACACAGGCAGAGCAAGGTCCGTTCACTCACCCCGAAACCGCCGCGGACAGAACGGACGAAGGTCACGCTACCAACCAGTACCTTTGCCTTGTCATTATTTGTCCAACGCAGAGACGCTGAGACGTTAAGGCCATGACGGGACCCCTAGCCTTATCTTCTGTCTCCAATTGCAGCACAAGACTTCAGACTCCGGACTTCGGACTTCAGAACTTTCTTAAGTCCGAAGTCTGAAGTCCGAAGTCAATCAACAGCGCAATTGGCCGGCAGGCTATGCGGCAGTGCCCGTGGGCGACACCTTGGCGAAGCGCGGACGCAGATTGGTCCAGTCGCCAAGGATGCGCGACGCCTTGGACGAACCAGTGCGCCTGACGTGCTCGCGCAGAAGCTCCAGGAGCTGCCGCTCGTCCTCCGAATCGGGCTCGACGGGGAAGAGGTCCACGGAGTCCAGGTTGCTGTTGAGGTCAAGCGTGGCCTTCTCGTCGTATACGTACGCGACGCCGCCGGTCATGCCCGCGGCGAAGTTGACGCCGACAGGTCCGAGAATGACGACCACGCCGCCGGTCATGTACTCGCAGCCGTGATCGCCCACGCCCTCGGCGACAAGTGTCGCGCCAGAGTTGCGGATGCCAAATCGCTCGCCGGCGAGTCCGTTGACGAAAATCGAGCCTGAGGTCGCGCCGTATGCAATCACGTTGCCTGCGATGGCGTTCTCCTCAGGGCGAAACTCCGCGCCGGCGGCGGCTTCTGGCGGCGCAATCGTGATGACGCCGCCGGAAAGGGACTTGCCGACGTAGTCGTTGGCCTCGCCGCGGAGATTGAAGGTGACGCCCTTGGCGAGAAACGCGCCGAAGGACTGTCCCGCAACGCCGGTGAAGTCCACTGTCAGCCCGCTTCCCGGATGCTCCACGAGCCAGCCCGAAAGCGCCGCGCCTACGGAGCGGTCGCGGTTCGCGATCTGGCGCGAAAGGACGGTCTCGCCCTTCGCCGCGGCAGGTATAAGCTCGCGCTCGTCGTAGTTGGCCTTGGCTTCGGCCTTGCGCGCGACGGCGTCGGACTGGAGGGACGCGGCTTCCGCCGGCTGCTTGCCGTGCGCCAGGAGGTCGGAGAAGTCGAACCGGCTGTCGACGGACGAAAGCAGGTCCGCGCGGCCCCGCGCCTCGGCAAGGGACTTGAGGCCCAAAGACGCGAGAATCTCGCGCACCTCTTCTGCCAGGAAGCGGAAGTAGCGCTGGAGATGCTCAGGCTTGCCGGCGAACTTGCAGCGAAGCTCCTTCTTCTGGGTCGCGATGCCGACCGGGCAGCAGTCGAGGTTGCAGTTTCTGCACTGGACGCAGCCAAGCGAGACGAGCATGGAGGTGCCGAATGCGAACTCGTCAGCGCCGAGCATCGCGGCGACTACGATGTCCCGTCCGGTGCGGATCTGGCCGTCGACCTGAAGCTTCACCGCGCCGCGCAGGTTGTTCTTAAGAAGCGTCTGGTGGGCCTCAGCAAGGCCCGGCTCCCACGGAAGCCCGGCGTGCTTCATAGACGAGAGAGGCGCGGCGCCCGTGCCGCCGTCGAAGCCGGAGACGACCACTACGTCGGCGTGGGCCTTGGCGACGCCCGCGGCGATCGTGCCGACGCCGGCCTCGGAGACGAGCTTCACGGAGACACGCGCAGCGGGATTGGCGCACTTAAGGTCGTAGATGAGCTGGGCGAGGTCCTCGATCGAGTAGATGTCGTGGTGAGGCGGCGGCGAGATGAGCGTCATGCCGGGCTTCGCGTGACGCAGGCGCGCGACGAACTCGTTGACCTTGTGCGCGGGAAGCTGGCCGCCTTCGCCAGGCTTCGCGCCCTGGGCCAGCTTGATCTGCAGGTCCTTCGCGGACCTGAGATACTCGATTGTGACGCCAAAGCGGCCGGACGCGACCTGCTTGATGGCGCTGTTGCGGTCGGTGCCGAAGCGCTCGGAGTTCTCTCCGCCCTCGCCCGAGTTGGACATCGTGCCGAGCCCGTTCAGCGCGAGCGCGATTGTCTCGTGGGCCTCGGGAGAGAGCGAGCCGAGCGACATCGCGCCTCCGACGAAGCGGCGCACGATGGAATCGACGCCCTCGACCTCTTCGACGGGAACCTGCCGTCCGGTGGCGACAAAGCCAAGGCGAGAGCGGATGGTGACGCCGCTCTCGCGGTCGATGGAGTCGGTGTAGCGCCTGAAGCGGGCGTAGTCGTCGCGGCGGACGGCTTCGCGGAAGTCGGTGACGCGCTGGGGAGTCCAGAGATGCTCCTCGCCGCCTATGCGAAGCCTGTACTCGCCGCCAGGCCGCACGGAGTCGGAATAGGCCGCGTTTCCGGACACGATAGCCTCGATGTCCTCAAGCTCAAGTCCGCCGACGGGCGACGTGACGCCGCCGAAGTAGTCGCGCATGATCTTCGGCCCGAGCCCGACGGCCTCGAAGATGCGAGCCGAGCGGTACGACCGAAGGGTCGAGATGCCCATTTTCGACATGATCTTCATGAGGCCCCTGCAGACCGCCGACACGTAGTTCGCTGCGGCCTTGACCGCGTCGCCCCTGCCGATCTCGGAGACGGTCTCAAGCGCGAGGTACGGGTTGACCGCGGTCGCGCCGAAGCCGAGAAGGAGGGCGAAGTGGTGCACTTCGCGGACCTCGCCGGACTCGACCACTATGCCGACCGACGGGCGAACGCCCGCTTCGACGAGCGCCTTGTTCACCGCGGCGACCGCTAGAAGCGAGGGAATGCGGAGGCGTCCCGACGCGTCCGCTTCGGCGGCCCTGTCGCTCAGAATCACGATCTTCGCGCCTTCGCGGACAGCCTTGAGAGCCGCGTCGGAGAGCGCGGAGAGCGCGGCGCCGAGGCCGCCCTCGAAGTACATCGAAAGCGTCTTCGCAGGAAAGTCGGGCACCTTGCGGATGCGGCCGAGCTCGTCGTCGGTCAGCACGGGACGCGTCATCTTGACGAGGTGCGCGTGCTCGGGCGTCTCGGCGAGGATGTTGCCCAGATTGCCGATGTACGTCATAATCGACATGACGAGCTCTTCGCGTATCGGGTCGATTGGCGGGTTGGTCACCTGGGCGAAAAGCTGGTGGAAGTAGTCGAAGAGGATGCGCGGCTTCTTCGAGAGGCAGGCGAGGGCCGCGTCGTTGCCCATCGCGCCGACGGGCTCGCGGCCGGTCTCGGCCATCGGGCGCAGGATGAGCTCGACGTCCTCAAGCGTGTAGCCGAAGCTCGCCTGCTCGCGCCCGAGGTCGCCCGGAACCTTCGAAGGGACGATTTCGGTGAAGAGGCCGGTTACGGGGATGTGGTTCTCCTTCACCCAGCGGCGATACGGCCTGCGGCGAGCGTAGAGGGTCTTGAGCTCGGAGTCCTCCATCAGGCGATGTGTGCCGAGGTCGAGCCAGAGCATCGTGCCGGGCCCGAGGCGGCCGCGGCGCAGGACGCGGTCGGGCGAAATGTCCAGAACGCCCGTCTCCGAGGCGAGGACGAAGAGTCCGTCGCTAGTGAGCGTCCAGCGCGCCGGCCGCAGTCCGTTGCGGTCAAGCGCGGCGCCGAGGCCTATGCCGTCGGTGAACGCGACAGCCGCCGGCCCGTCCCACGGCTCCATGAGCGCGGAGTGGTACTCGTAGAACGCCCTGACGTCGCTGCCCATGTGGTACTTTGCGCCCCAGGCCTGCGGAACGAGCATCATCATCGCATGAGGCGCGTCGCGGCCTGCGGCGACGAGAAGCTCGAACATGTTGTCCAGCGACGCGGAGTCGCTCTGTCCCTCGCGCACTACGGGGAGTATCTTGCCGATGTCGTCCCCGAAAAGAGGCGACGAAAGCGACGACTCGCGCGCGGCAAGGGCGACGAGATTGCCCTTGAGCGCATTGATCTCGCCGTTGTGGGCGATCGCGCGGAACGGATGCGCGAGCTCCCAGGAGGGGAATGTGTTCGTCGAGTAGCGCTGGTGGACGATTGCGAACGGAGAGACGAAATCGGGGTCCGAGAGGTCCGGATAGAAACTCTCGATCTGCGTTGCGAGAAGAAGGCCCTTGTATACGACGGTGCGCGAAGAGCAGGAACAGACATATGCGCTCTTCGCGGCCTTCTCCACAAGGCGCCTTACGACATACAGGCGACGCTCGAAGGCGGGGTCGTCCGGCGCTGCGGCCGCGCCTTCCGGCGCGCCGATGAAAAGCTGCCTTATGCGCGGCATGACCGCGCGCGCATCGCGGCCTACTGCGCCAGGGTTCGTCGGGACGTCGCGCCAGCCGAGCACTTCGCAGCCCTCGGACCGCACGGCGGACTCGATCGCCTTCTCTTCGCCCTCGCCGCCGAACACCATCGCCACGCCGAAGGCCTGGGCGTCGGGCCTGCCCCTGAACGCGTCCTTGGCGACCTTGCGGAAGAAGGCGCGGGGAATCTTCATCAGCAGGCCTGCGCCGTCGCCCGTCTCCGGATCGTTGCC
Organism: Verrucomicrobiota bacterium; assembly: GCA_016288465.1. GTDB lineage: Bacteria > Verrucomicrobiota > Kiritimatiellia > RFP12 > UBA1067 > UBA1067. The sequence continues at coordinate 4,614 of JAEEZC010000173.1, forward strand.
GGTGGCGCCGCGGTGCATGAGCCGCTTCAGTATCGTCATGCCGGAGACGACGATCTCGTGGCTGGCCTCTCCCGAGAGGTTCGCCACCATTCCCACGCCGCACGCGTCGTGTTCATATTCGCTTCGATACAGTCCCTGCTGTCGGTCGCATGTGCTTTGCTGGCTCATCTTTTCTGTTCCTTTTCTTCGTTCCGCAACTGCACAACACATGCCAAAAGCACTTCAAGGCGTCTTTGCCCGTTATAATTACAATTAATGTAACGTCACGGGCAATCGCCTTTCATATCCTGCGTGAGTCTGCGCGGCTAGCGGGCCAGCCAGCCGCCGTCGACTGGCAGGACGATGCCGTTGATGTAGTCGGACGCAGGCGAGCAGAGGAACACGCACGCCCCCGCAATGTCCGACGCCTCGCCCCAGCGCCCGGCAGGTATCCGCTCAAGTATCTGGCGGGAGCGGACTGGGTCCGCCCTGAGCGCCGCGGTGTTGTCCGTCGCGATGTAGCCAGGCGCGATGGCGTTCACGTTCACGCCCTTGGGAGCCCATTCGTTCGCCAGCGCCTTCGCGAGCTGGCCTACGGCGCCCTTCGACGCCGCGTAGCCGGGCACGGTGATCCCGCCCTGGAACGTCAGCAGCGACGCGGTGAAGACGATCTTGCCGAAGCCGCGCGCTACCATGTCCCTGCCGAATTCGCGGGCGAGAATGAACTGCGAGTCGACGTTCACGGACATCACCTTGTCCCACCACTCGTCCGGATGCTCCGCGGCCGGCTTTCTGAGAATCATGCCCGCGTTGTTCACGAGTATGTCTATCTGGTGCTCGCCCTTCACGCGTTCGACGAACGCATACACGGCCTTTCTGTCGGAAAGGTCGCAGTCGCTGGACGACGTGCGCACCACTTTGGCGCCGGCCTCCTCCAGCGCGTCCGCCATGGCCTTGCCGATGCCGCGGTTCGACCCGGTCACAAGTGCCGTTCTGCCCGAAAGATCGTAGGTTATCATCTCGTTCCCCCCTTTCGTCTACCGCATTTCCGCCGCGTCTACCTTGTCCATGTCGCCGTAGTCGAGGTTCTCCCCGCCCATTCCCCATATGAACATGTAGTTGGACGTTCCGGCGGCGGAATGGACGCTCCATTCAGGCGCGGTGATTGCCTGCTCGTTGCGCAGCCATACAAGGCGCTGCTCCTGCGGCTCGCCCATCTGATGGCATATGGACTGCCCTTCCGGCACGTTGAAGTAGAAATACACCTCCATGCGCCGCCCGTGCACATGCTGCGGCATGGTGTTCCACACGCTGCCGGGCATGAGTTCGGTAAGGCCCATCTGAAGCTGGCAGCATCCGCCGCCCTTCTTCCTCTCGAGCACGGGCCCGACGATGAGCTGGTTTATGACGCGGTCGTTGGACTCCGCCATCCTGCCCGCCTTAATGCAGTTGCCGACAGTGTAGCCGGGCTTCGGGCAGTCCGGGTCGCTGGTGACCCGCTGAGTCGCGTACTCCCTGTGCGCCGGAGCGGAATTGAGGTAGAACTTCGCCGGCTTCGCGGCGTCCAGCGAGCGGAACGAGACGGACTTCTTGCCGCGGCCGACGTAGAGCGCCTCCTTGAACTCCAGCTCGTAGTCCTCGCCGTCGACGGTCACGACGCCAGTTCCGCCGACGTTGATTACGCCAAGCTCGCGGCGGTCGAGGAAGCTCTTCGCCTTCAGCGGCGCCACCGCCTCAAGCGCCAGGGTCTTCGCGACGGGCATGGCACCGCCGTACACAATGCGGTCGTACATCGTGTATGTCAGGTTTATCTCGTCCGGCACCATCACTTTCTCCATGACGAAACGCTCGCGGAGCGTCGTCGTGTCGTAGTGCCTGACGTCCGACGGATGACACGCCGTCTGCACGGCGCAGTTGACAGTTGTCGCAAGCATTATCGCAATCATGTTCATTTGTCTTTCCTTTTCTTTTGTGGCTTAAGCTCTCCGTCGGCCTTTGCGCGGAAATCCATGACGGCCTTTAACCACGCCTCAGGCGTGGTTATCTCGCCGGCCTTGGACCACGCCGCGCCGGCCCAATAGGTGAAGCTGGGCTTGTTGAACGCGAGGACCCTGCAGTTCATCCGGTCGGTCATCGCCTCGACCTTCACGCCTGGCGCGACTAGAATCGCCTCCATCGTGGAGCCGTTTGCGCCCTTTGCGTCCTCGAAGAGCGACACGAGCCCCTCCTCGTCGACGAGCACTCCCTTGTGGCCGCGACCAGGGTCGAGGTCGATCCCAGGGCCAACACGGAAATCATCGCGAAAGCGCTCCGGATGCTCGAAGCTGACGTCGTTGCGGAAGAACCTCTCGCCTCGCCTGAGCGTGACATGGCACGTCATCTTCCCGACAGCCGCAAACGCTGGATACACGAGCTCGAATTCGCAGCGCTCGTCGCAGTTCGTGATGACCCGGCAGCTCTCCCAGTCCGCATAGGTCTTCCACTCGCCGTCGCCCCAGAAGGCGATTCCGCCTACGCCGCGCGACGCGCCCATAGTGTAGTTGTCGATGATTCCCTTGTATGGCGTTTCATGCCAGTTGTCGCACTTGTCGTGGTTGTGCAGCACGTAGCTGCACGTCGCCTCGGCGCCCGCCGCCTTGTTGAAGACGTCAAATCCCGACCATTTGTGGTACTCGCCTGGCCCGTAGGCCCGCATGCCGAACTTGTCGTTCTCCCAGCAGAAGTCGTTCTGCCTCTCTGGACACACCTCGGCGTTGCATATCGCCGCCGCAAGAACCAACGCTATCATCTCGCCCTCCTTATCCTCAGCCAGTTGACTGCGCACATCCCGAGCGCAAGCAGACCCGCGCCAACCGCTCCTGCCCACTTGAGCGTGACCGTAAGGTGATAGATCGCCCAGCACCAGAACGCCGAGGCGAAGTCCAGCGCCGCGCCGCCCTCGAAGCCCGCCGGCACGGAGATTCCGTCGCACTCCGCGGCCGCTATCGCCTTCGTGAACGCAGGCGTCAGGTTCGTGACGAAGACAAGTCCGGCGACAAGCGCGACGAGTCCCACCGCAAACGTCTTCGGGACGTTCCCCTTCGTTATCGGCAGGACGCACGGGAAAAGGTAGAACAGGCCCGCGAGCGACGCCAGCGGCAGGAACTTGTTGCCCGGCAGGAATATGGAGAGGAACAGTATTACGGGCATGAGAAGTATGGACACAACAAGCGTCGTCGGATGGCCGATGACGAGTGCGGGGCTCATGCCGATCGAAAGCCCCTTCAGCCCCGCAAAGCGCCTCTCGACAAAGCTGCGCGTCTGCTCGCATATCGGCTTGAGGCCCTCGATGAACAGCGCGGTTATGCGAGGTATAAGCTCCATCACCGCCCCGACCGTTACGCCGAGCTTGAGTATCGAAGGCACCGAGTCGGCCACGGCGCGCCACGAGTCGCAGCCAAGCGCGCCGATGCCGCATCCGATGACGACGCCAAGGAAAAGCGGCTCGCCGAGAATGCCGAACCTGCGCTTCAGGCCCTCGGCGTCGATGTCGAGCCTGGAGAAGCCGGGAATGCGGTCGAGAAGCCAGCCGACCGCAACTGCGAACGGCGTGAAGCTCTGGCAGAAAGGCTGGGGGATGGACACGCCCTCCATGTCCTTGTAGTAGGACTGGAAGCCCTTTGCCGTGAAATCGGCCATGCAGAGCGTTATGACGTACAGGACGACCGCCGCGTAGAACGCCCACGGCAGAGATTCCGTCTCGAAGTACACCATGGCTCCCAGAAACGCGAAGTGCCAGTAGTTCCAGAGGTCGATGTTCACCGTGCGCGTCGCGCCGACCGCGAGAAGGAGCGCGTTGACTCCGAGGCAGACCGGTATTATGAACGCGCCGACAGCGCACGAATACGCGACGGCCGCGGCAGCCGGCCAGCCAAGGTCGAAGAACGGAAGGTTCAGACCGTAAAGCTCGGTCATGCCCTTTAGCGCAGGACCGAGATTCGACGTGAGAAGCGCCGTCACGACGCCCAGACCCACGAAGCCAACGCCTATCAGCAGGCCCGACTTAAGGGCCTTCTGGAACCTGACTCCGATGAGAACGCCTAGCACGGTGAAGATCACAGGCATCATCACCGCCGCTCCAAGTCCGATCACATAGGCAAACGCTTCTTTCATATCGCCACTATCTTAGCAAATCGAAGCCTCCGCGTAAATTGCCTAAACAGCCGATAGCCATTGTCTTTTCATAAAATCCCCATTTTCCCGTTCTCATACAGCGGACGAGTCCTTTCTCAACGATAAAGAAGGATTCGTTCCCTCTGCGTGAAACTGAGGGACAAAGGACGGATGGCGAGGGCAATCGCCGACCCTGACGCTAGTACTGCGCTACTTGTAACGCGCAGATGCCGCAGCCCAGTTCAAGCGGCTTTCGACAACCGCCTTTACGTACGCCGCGCGCAGGTTCTGCCAGTCAAGGTAGTATGCATGCTCCCAGACGTCGATCACGAGGAGCGGCTTGACGCCACTGGCGCCGGCAGGAGTTTCCGCGTTCGAGGTGCTTTCCACGACGATCTTCCCGCCTTTCGCGACAAGCCACGCCCAACCGCTTCCAAAGCGCTTTACCGCCGCGTCCGCCAAAGCGTCCTTGCAGGCGTCAAGCGAGCCAAAGGCCGATTCAATGGCGGACAGAAGCTCCTTTGACGGCTCCCCGCCCTTGCCCTCGGGAGAAAGCGAAGCCCAGTAGAAGTCATGGTTCCATATCTGCGCCGCGTTGTTGAAGACCGCCGCGTCACCTGCTTCGCGCGAAGCGGAAATCACATCTTCAAGGGAAAGACCCTCGTACTTCGTGCCGGCGACAAGTCCGTTCAGCGTCTTCACGTATCCGGCATGATGCTTGCCGTAGTGAAACGAAACCGTCTTGGCCGACACAACCGGCTCAAGCGCGTCATCGGCGTAGGGGAGAGGTGCAAGCGTGAGTTCCTTCATGGCGAATCTTCCTTTCTCGATGTTTTGCGACATTATACCATAAGATTCGGGAACATGGCGAGATTCAGCCGCGCCCCAAACCCGCCAGTCATATCCATTCAAGCCCCAGACATCCAGTCCCCTGCCGCTCCATTCGCGCAGAGACGCGACGGATTATTTGACAGGATTTACTGGATTAACGAGATTTAGAGCCTCTTAATCATGTCAAAAGCTCATTGGCAAAAGTGTGGCGGCATGCGTCCCGCGTGTCCGCAATTTGCCGCGTTCAAGCCGTTTCATGCCACGGCAAAGCCCCGCCGCGGACACGGCAGGCAAAGGTCACGCTACCGATAGGGCAAAGGTAGCGCTACCCTTCTTGACGCGACGGGGACAGCAACTTCGATTTCTGGCGCACAGGCTAGAGCCTTAATGGCCAGCCCGTCAGGGGCTGGCCGTTTGCATATATATATAGCCCATAACCA
>JAEEZC010000174.1 GCA_016288465.1 Verrucomicrobiota bacterium
CAGGCCCTGAAGCTTCGCTGCATTCTCTATTCGAAGGAGGCGTCGCCCGGTTGCGAGCGGTATTACGCAGTCAGGCCGTGGAGTGCCTCTGCCAACACGATGGTCGTCCCCACGGGAAAGACGTCCGTCGAAATCGCAGCCCGCTATGATGCGAATCCGGCGGTGAACGAGGGACTGTTCTGCGCCCGTGGTGCGGGATCAACGAATCCGTTTGCGCTGATGTATCTGACTGGGTATGGCCTTCGCTTTGACTACAAGAGGGCAAACCCCGTCGACGCGTTCCAGACGCTCCCCTTGGGGATGCGGCAGGTTCTGCGCGTCGATGCCGCAGGGCTGACGCTCGACGACGCGGCCAGTCCGCAGCTGCCCAACACGACGGGCGAGCAGACGTTTACGGCCGGCGGCGAACTTTACTTGCTGTCGATGCATGCGGGCGGTGAAAGCATTGGTTCTCACATGACAGGCATGTTCTGCGGCAGCCGTGCGTGGAGCGACTACCAGAACAGGACCGCAGAGACGCTGCTTTTTGACATCGTGCCGTGCCGGCGGAACGGTGTCGTCGCGCTGGTCAATGTCAAGACGCATGAGGTGGTGCCGCATGCGGGAATGCTCGCCGCGGGCGAGATGGAGTTCATGGGCACAGGCGTCATAGCCCAGTCCGCGACGGTGGACAAGCCCGTGCCGGGACTTGTGATCTTCTTCAGGTGACGGACTAGTTTAGGAAAGGAAAGGTGGTGCTGACGGTCTGACATGAAAAGCCGCAGAACAGCCATCGTGACGATGTTCGCGCTCTACGGGCTGGTGGCGTTCGTCACCACGCTCGCGGCTCCGCTTGCGACGGTATGGAAGACGCAGCCGGAGATCGCCGGTTCAAACGCCCTTGCGATGCTCGGCAATTTGATGAACTATCTCGCCTATCTTGTCATGGGCATTCCCTCAGGCGCACTTCTGCATCGGCTCGGCTACAAGAAGACTGCGATTCTCGGATGCGTGACGGGCGGTGCAGGCATCGCGATCCAATGGCTCTCAGGCGCCGAACATGGAGGCTTTCTCGTATATCTGCTCGGAGCGTTCACGAGCGGAGTCGCGCTGTGCCTCCTGAATGTCGTCATAAATCCCATGCTCAACACGCTTGGCGGCGGCGGATCAGGCGGCAACCAGCTCAATTTGATTGGCGGCACGTTCAATTCCCTTTGCGGCGCGTTGACGCCGCTTCTTGTCGGTGCGCTCGTCGGCACGGTGACGCAGAAGACATCGCTGGCCGACGTCTATCCTGTCCTCTATGTGGCGATGGCCGTGTTTTTCACCGCCGCCGCGGTGCTTGTGTTTTTGCCCATAGATGCCGTCACCGAGCCAAGGACTCGCTCAACTCGGCATCCGCTTTCGTGGCCGCACTTCCGATGGGGACTCGTAGGCATTTTTCTTTTCATGGGCACCTCCATCGGCATCGCGGGAACGCTGAACCTGTGGCTTGTCTCGATGGGGTATTCGGCGGCGACAGGTGGATTCTTCTTCAGCGCGTATGTGATGCTGATGCTTGTCGGCCGGTTGGCAGCAGGCACGTTCGCCCACAAGATTCCGGTGCGGACGCTGCTGGCGGTCGCAAGCGCGCTCGCTCTTCTGCTGATTGTCACGGGCATGTGCGTGACGGACATCCGCCTTGCCGTGCCTGTGTTCACCGGGACGTCGATTGTCCGCGAAGTCGTGCCGTTGACGGCGCCATTGTTCGTCATTTGCGGTCTTTGCACGTCTGTCATGTGGGCAGGCATATTCAATCTTTCGGTCGAAGGCCTCGGCGATGCGACTGCCTCCGCCAGCGGATGGTTCATGACTATGGTTGTCGGCGGCGGACTCATCCCGCTCCTCCAGAATTTCATAGCCGACAAGACCGGCTTCCTTGTCTCTTACGTCGTGCCGAGCGGCGTATTCGCCTATTTGATCCTCTATTCACTCAAACTTTCGAAGCGATGAAGAAGCGACTAAAGACATTGTTCTACGGCATGAGCCACGAGCATGCACCGGGCAAGATCGCAACGCTGCGCAAGCTGACGGACGATTTTGAGGTCGTCGCAATAGCCGACGACACGGCGCGTCATTCGCCTTCGTTCCATAATATGAAGTTTGATGCGTCCGGCTATCGGATAGTGTCCGAGTCCGAAGCGCTGCAGATTTCTGACATAGATGTCGTATTCGTTGAGACCGCCAATTGCGACCTGATGGAGATTGCCGGCGTCTATGCCGAACGCGGAATCGCCATGCACTGCGACAAGCCGTGCGGCGAGGCGATGGAGCCATACCGCTCCATCGTGGAGAAGTGCCGTGCGAAGAATGTTCCGTTCCAGATCGGCTACATGTACCGCGGCAATCCGGCTTTGAAATGGATATGGAAGTTTGTCGCCGAAGGCGGACTTGGCGACGTGCGCTTCATCGAGGCCGACATGAACCACGACTATCAGGCGGACGGATACGAAGAATACCTTTCGACGTTCAAGGCAGGAATCCTCTACAACCTCGGCTGCCATCTCGTCGACACCATTCTTCCGATGGTGCGCGGCGGATTTGTAGCGGCGAACCCAGCTTTAGGCGTAACCAGCGGCTCATCCACTCTTCGTTTTGAAGGGACGGATGCCCTTATCCGCACGAGCGCGAACATGCCGGGCGGCGTCCTCTGCCGACGGCTCCGTGTCGATGGTACGAAGGGAACGATCGACCTGTGTCCGATAGAGCGTTTCGACGGCAAGAGTCTGACGGTAAAACTGTCGGCGGATGAAACAGTCAAGAACATGGACTTTGGTGTGCAGACGGACAGATACGCCGACCAGTTGCTCGACCTTGCGGCAATTGTGCGCGGCGAAAAGCCAAATGATCAGGACTACAACAGGGATATGAAGACGCATGAGATAACACTGAAAGCATGCGGGATATAAATTCTACACGTTCTACATGTTCTACACGGTTAAATATCCTCAAAATGAAGAATTGCAACATACTATTCACGAAGAAAGATACTGCGGAGCTTGTGGAAAAGCCCTTGCCGGAAGTCGGCGCGGGGCAGGTGCGCGTCAAGCTTGTGCGCTCCACTGTTTCATCGGGAACGGAGCGAGCCAATGTCACGGGCTGCAATGTTGTGTCCATCTGGGCCCCTTCGGATGCCCCGGTCGTCTGGCCGCGACAGAGCGGATATAGTTCGTCCGGCGTCGTTGACGCCGTTGGCGCGGACGTCTCGTCGGTCGCCGTTGGTGACCGCGTGTCGGTCAGCTGGTCCAAGCATGCCCGATTCGTCGTCGTTCCTGAGCATCAAGTCTGCAGGTTGCCCGAGGCCGTCTCGTTCGAGGTTGGGGCACTTGCGCACATTGCGACGTTCCCGATGGCGGCGATTCGCAAGTGCCGTCTGGAGCTTGGGGAGTCTGCGCTTGTCATGGGACAGGGCATCCTTGGACAGATCGCGGTGATGCTTCTAAAGTGCGCGGGCGCGACGCCTGTTATCGCGGCCGATCCGATTGCCGAGAAGCGCGAACAGGCGCTGAAGATCGGGGCGGACCTTGCACTTGACCCGACTGCGCCAGATTTCCGAAAGAAGGTTCTTGCCGCGTGTCCGCTTGCCGACAGCGGAATCTACACGGGCGAGAGCGCCTGCGGCGTGAAGGTCGCCATAGAGGTGACAGGTGTTGGTACGGGACTCAATTCTGTTCTTGACGTGATGGCGCCGATGGGGCGCGTCGCGCTCTTGGGCTGCACACGCAACTCTGATTTTACGGTCGACTATTACCACAAAGTTCACGGACGTGGCGTGACGCTCATAGGTGCCCATACCTGGGCGCGGCCGTCGGCCGAATCGTCGCCTGGACGCTTCACTCATCGCGACGACGTGCGGACATTCCTGAACCTGCTTGCGCTCGGGCGCTTGTCCGTTGATGGCTATGTTGCCGATGTGCGTAATCCCGCCGACTGCGGCGCGGTTTACTCCCGTCTTGCCGAAGGAGGGGTGTTTCCTGTCACCCAATTCGACTGGTCGGAGGTTCCATGAGGATCGTGTTCCTTGCCGTTGCCTTGTTTCTGCTCGGCTTGGGAAACAAGGTCCTTGCCGAGATTGACCCAGTCGGATTTGTCCGCAGTGCGCTAGCGCACGGCGAGCGGAATGTCGTCGTTCCAAAAGGCGTGTACCGCGTCGGGCCGGACGGGGCAGATCCCGTGGTTTACTTCCGGCTGGCGGGACTTTCGGGTGTGACGGTTGATTTTTCGGGCAGCGATTTGATCGGCCTCGTGCGGACTCGCTTCTTCGATCTTTCCGGCTGTACGAACGTGACGATCCGCAATGTCTCGCTTGATTTCGACGAACTGTCGTTCACGCAGGCGGTCATCGAACGAGTGGACGCAGAGTGCAACTGGGATGTTCGCGTGATCGACGGCTATCCGTGCCCTGGTGCCGTCAAGGGACGGCACGGGCTCGACAGCCATGACGATTTCTGGCCGATACAGGCCTATGACGGGAAGACGCTCGAGCTCAAGAATCCCATGCGCTATCAGGGCGGCATCTCAATCGAGCGGACAGGCGAACGCACTTATCGCATTGTCGGTGGTGTTGACCGGCGTGGCGACGTCGGTGACATTGCAGTGTGGAGCGTGCAGGAGGCCAGCCTGCCGACGCTGAGCGAGAACGTGAACGCCTTCCGCTGCAAGGATCTCGTATTCGAGAACGTCACTCAGTACGCGACGCCGCACGGTCGGGCGTTCATCGACTGGGAGAGCGCGAATACGACATATCGGAACTGTCGTGTCGTGCGTCGTCCGCCGGAGACGGATTCCGTGAAGCGGGGTCTCAAACGTCTGCGGAGCGGAAACCACGACGCATTCATTTCAAAGAACGCCTATGTCGGGCCGAAGCTGATCGGGTGCGAGGCCGAGTATCACTGCGATGACTGTGTCAACATTTCCGGCGCCTATCAGGTGGTCTATTCGAGTCACGGCGACGAGGTGCGCGTCTTCGTGCATGGGACATGGGATTTGCAGCTTGATGTCGGGGATAGTTGCCAGGTGCTGACGCCTGACGGCCAAACGCCCCCAAACGTCAGGGTCCTTGCGGTCCTGCCGGGATCGTCCGTGACTGTCGAGGAGAGCCGTTATTTGGCTTCGATTGGCCTTTGGCCGGGTATCGCGCAGGGTATGCGCAAGAGCTACGTGCTGAAACTCGACCGCGACGCCGACTTCCCGCGTGGAACGCTTCTGGCGTCCGAGGGGCGTATGGGCAACGGCTTTCTCATCCGCGACTGCCGCTTCGGTTCGACGCGGGGACGCGGTCTTTTGCTGAAGGCGTCGGACGGCTGCGTCGAGAACTGCCGTGTGATGAAGCCCGTTTGCCTGACGACGGAATACGAGTGGCTGTCTGCCGGCATTGCCCGCAATGTCATTTTACGCGGCAATGTGTTCGAATCGGGACTGGAGAAGGGCGGGACGGCGGCGAAGGGGATCCGTCTGTCAAATGATGTGAATACAGGAATTGTGGTGGAACAAGGGAATGCGCGGTGATGGACAGAACGGTCTTCAATTCAAACCTTGATTAGGTTTTTGTTCATCGCGATGGCGACGGCTTCGGTGCGGTTTGCAGCTCCGAGTTTGTGCAGGATGTTCGCGACGTATTCCTTGACAACGTCATTGCTGAGGTTGAGCAGAAGGGCGATGTCGTGATTGGTAAGGCCTTTCGCGAGTGCTGTGAGTATCTCCTCTTGGCGAGGTGAGAGGCGCGGTACGGTTGGGTTTTCGGCAAGTATGCGACTGATCTCGGACGAGATGGAGCGTTTGCCATCGCCGACGGCGCGAATGGCCGCCAGGATGTCGGCGTGGTCGGCGCTTTTGAGAATGGCGCCGCAGGCTCCCGCTTCCAGTGCGTAGGCAATGCCGTCGGCCGTGCCGAAGGACGTGAGTATGAGGATGCGGGAAGATGGCGAGACCTTGAGGATTTCCGCAGTTGTCTTGACGCCGTCCATGCCGGGCATGACGAGGTCCATTATCACGATGTGCGGGCGAAGGCTTTCCGCCAGGCGCACTGCGGAATCACCGTCGGCCGCGTCGCCGACGCATTTCAGGTCGCCGCAGTTCTCGATCAGGGATTTCAGGCCCATGCGCAGAATCGCATGGTCGTCGACAATGAGGACGGTTTTCATGACTTGAACTCCGGTGGTTCTCTGGCTGGGATCGTGAAGGCGGCGCGTGTGCCGTGTCCGGGTGAACTCTCGATTGTGAACGATCCGCCGAGGCGGTTAATCCGTTCCCGGATGCCCTGGAGCCCGAAATGCCCGTCGTCGACACCGGGAGCCAGCGCAAGGTCGAAGCCGCATCCGTTGTCGGAGACCGAGCAGAGTACGACGCCGTCGTTCATCGTGCCGGCAATCTTGATGGAGTCGGCTTTGCCGTGCACGAGTGCGTTGACGACAAGCTCGCGAATCGCGCAGAGCAAGGTGTGTGCGGAGTTTTCGGAGAGACTGCTGCGCGAGACGCTGAAGCGAACCTTGAGCCGCGATTCGTCGATGACCGGGACGAGTGTCTTGAGTACGGCTTCTCGTACGTCTGTTTCGTCAAATGTCCGGCTGCGCAGGTCCCACAGGCAGTTTCGCAGTTCGGCGCGTGCGGACTTGAGGGCGCGGGAGGCGCGCTGAATATGTATGGATTCGCCGGCGGCGGCAAGCTCCAGCGAGACCCCTGCGAGGCTCTGGGAAAGCGTGTCGTGCAATTCGACGGCGAGACGCGTCCGCTCCTCGACCTTGAGCCGGTTCGCCTCGTTGTCGAACTGTTCGCGCTTGAGTTCGAGTTCTTTCTCACGTGCGAACGTCTGTAGCCGCATAGTCCGCAGTATGAATAGGACAATCAGCACCGCGAGTGCCGCGACCAGCATCCAGAACTTCTGCGGCGTCCACCAGGACGGCTTCGCAATGAGAAAGACATCACTTGTCTCGCAGGGCAGCAGTACGATGCCGTGAATGTGTGGAAGGTCGGAGTCCGCTGCGTGCGATCCGACCTCGATCAGGCATATGCCGGTCACGGCGACGTGCGAGCCGGGTTGGAGGATGTCCTTTAGGGCGGGGCGGCCGCTGATGTCTACGGGGATGAGATGTCCGGCATCCTCCAGGTAGAACAGCGTTCCGTCGCTCGAATGGGAGGAAGCGTGGACAATGCCCGAGAGGGTCAGTCGCCTTCCGTAAAGGTCGGTGCGAAGACGTGTTTCGTTTGAGCTGTTCTTCAGGAGATCGGAACCGGATAGCGAAACGGTCGGCTCTTCGGCGATGCCCAAGTCTGGCGATGGACGCCAAAGGGCGTCGACAAGGTTTATCCGCAAGCCGTCGGACTCGGCGGTTCCGACGATTTCGACCGAATCTCCGCGTTTGGGAAGCGGCGACTTCGGGCGCAACCGACTCCGCAGGTATTCGCCGTTGCGCGTACGGATAATTAGGTTGTCCTGACGCCAGACTGCCAGGACACGTCCAGATTGCGTACGGCGGTGCAGGCGGGCGGCGTCGCCGAGTGAGAGCTCGGAAAGCGATCCAAGCGGCGGAGCATAGAACGGATCCTTGGGCAGGGCCTCTCGCGAGGCCTTAACGATGGGCACCGAAGCCTCGGCGGCGAGAACGGCTGTCAGACATCCCAGCATAGATAGAAGAAGCTTCCTCATTGACGGGTTAATTATACCATATCATGCGGTTTTTCGGTCTCCCCCCGTTTGAGGGGATTGCGAAAGCAGGATAGAAAGGGTAAAATCTATCGCATGAGAACTTGTTACAAGACGTACGTTTTAGTTGTTTGTTCGGTCGCGGCGAGCTTGACCTCGGTTGCGGTTCCCTGTTTGCAGCCGCCGCATCGGGGCGAAACGTCTCTGGGCGGCGTCGCTGGTGATTCGATGACGCGTTGTCTGGAGTCGCGCGCATATTCACCCTGGGCTCAGGGACCTATGTATGTGGAGAGCGCGGATGCCTTTCGGACCGGCTGGGACGACAGCAACCACGGCTGGCAGAACGAGTATTGGGGCAAGACGATGCTCTGCTTTTCGGGAGCCTGCGGCTATACGCGCGATCCGGGTCTGACTGCATGGACGCTGAGCCGCGTTCACAAGTTTCTGAACGACTATCAGAAGCCCAACGGTTACATCTGCACGTATTCCGACGAGGACTGTCTGAGCGAGGGATTCAGCGTCTGGGGGCGCAAGTACACGCTTTGGGCGCTCATCGACATTTATCGCACGACGGGCGACGCCGCGTGTCTGACGGCGGCGGAAAAGCTTTTCGACCACCTTGACGCGCAGCTCAAGCGCACGGGCAAGCGGATTTGGGAGACCGGCGTCTGGCACGGAGTGTCCTCCATGAGCATCCTGAAACCGGTATTGGAACTTTACTCCGAAACGAAGAATGCCAAGTTCCTTAGATTCGCGGAGGAGATCATCGCGGCCTTGTGGGATCCCGCGCTCAAGGAGGGTGCGCTTCTTGCCAATGCGAAACGAAGCGAAAACATCTGCACTTGGTTTCCCAAGGCGGCCTACTGGGCGAAGGCCTATGAAATCATGAGCTGCCTCGAAGGGGTGGTGTATCATTATCGCCTGACGGGAGACAGGCGGTCCCTGGAGGGCGCACAGGCCTTTTATGCGCATCTGGAGAAAGAGGAAATCAACCCGATGCGTTCGGCAGGTTTCTTCGACCATTTCCTGAACGCCGCCGACCAATTGAACGGGATGACCGAACTGTGCGACGTCACGCATTGGATTCGACTGAACCGCGAACTCTTTCTGGCGACAGGAGAGGCCAAGTACGGCGACCGAATCGAAGAGGCCTTCTACAACGCCTTTCTGGCGGGCGTTTCGCGTGACGGACGCTGGGGCGCGCACATCGTGCGCTCGCACGGCACCCGCCACCTCTGGGCGCCGCCGCAGACAGGGATGTTCCATCACCAGTGCTGCCCTGACAACATGATGCGGACGTATTTTGACATGGCTGAATCTGTCGCGGCGGAGGAGAACGGTACGCTCAGTGTCCTGCTCTACGGTGATGCGCATGCGCGCGTCGGCGATTCCTCTGTCGCAATCTCAGGCGGTTATCCGTATGCCGACTCGCCTGTCGTCGTGCGGATAAGGCGTGAGAAGGAAGGAGTGGTCAGGTTCCGCGTGCCCGCCTGGTGCCGCACGTTCAAGGTCGGCGGCGAAGACGTGCCGGTGCGCGACGGATGGTATGTGGCGCAGGCGCCGTCCGGCGAATCGGCGTGGTCGCTGTCGTTCGACTTTTCGCCGCGCGTGATCGCTGCGCAGAGAAGGTGGGGCAGGCCGCTTCCTCCGTCGCCGCAGCCGCACAGTCTCGAAATCGGCGGCTACAC
>JAEEZC010000175.1 GCA_016288465.1 Verrucomicrobiota bacterium
CCGACAACCAGCCCGCCGTCACGATCGCGATCTTCCAGGGCGACCGCAAGATGGCGCGCGACAACAAGGCCCTCGGCAACTTCAACCTCGACGGCATTCCTCCGGCGCCGCGCGGCGTCCCGCAGATCGAGGTCACTTTCGACATCGACGCGAACGGCATCCTCAACGTGTCCGCGAAGGATCTCGGCACCCAGAAGGAGCAGAAGATCACGATCACCGCGGCGGGCGGCCTCTCCAAGGACGAGATCGAGCGCATGCGCAAGGACGCCGAGGCCCATGCGGCCGAGGACGAGCGGCGCCATGCGGAGGTCGAGGACCGCAACAAGGCCGACGGCCTCGCCTTCCAGGTCGAGAAGACCCTCAGGGACTCCGGCGACAAGATCGCCGCCGACAAGAAGGCGCCCGTCGAGGCGGCCCTCAAGGAGCTCAAGGACCTTCTCGCCAAGCAGCCGCCCGCCCCGATCGCCGACATCAAGGCGAAGCAGGAGGCGCTCATGAAGGCTATGGAGCCCGTCGCCCAGGAGATGTACGCCTCTGCGCAGGGCGCGCAGGGAGCCGCCGGCGCGGGAACGCCGCCTCCTGGAGCCGGCACGCCGCCGCCGAACAACGGAGGCGAGGCGAAGAAGGGCGGCGACGACGTCGTCGACGCGGACTTCACGATGAAATGATTTGTCGAGAGCGGTCGAAAGCTAACGATTGCTATCGACGGCATTCGAAACCACAAGGAGAAACAACAAAATGAACATCAGACCACTCGGTGATCGCGTTCTCGTCGAACCGATCGAAGAAAAGGAACAGACCGTCGGCGGCATCATCATCCCCGACTCCGCCAAGGAGAAGCCCATGCAGGGCAAGGTCATCGCCGTCGGAAAGAAGCTCGACAAGGACGGCAAGGAAATCGCGTTCGACGTGAAGAAGGGCGACACGGTCCTGCTGCCGAAGTACGGCGGCACCGAGGTCAAGCTCGGGGACAAGAAGCTCCAGCTCGTCCGCGAGGAGGACCTCCTCGGCGTGATCGAGAAGTAATCGCAACGGAATCAAGGAATCGGAGAAACAAAAATGGCTAAGCAGATCAAGTTCGACGCCGATGCGCGTCAGAAGATTCTCGCCGGCGTCGAGAAGCTCTCGAGCGCCGTCACCTCCACGCTCGGTCCGAGCGGACGCAACGTGATTCTCGACAAGAAGTTCGGCTCGCCCCAGATCACCAAGGACGGCGTTACCGTCGCCAAGGAGATCGAGCTGCCTGATCCCTTCGAGAACATGGGCGCCCAGATGGTCAAGGAAGTCGCCTCGAAGACGAACGACGTCGCCGGCGACGGCACGACCACGGCGACCCTCCTCGCCGAGGCCATCTATCGCGAGGGCCTCAAGAACCTCACCGCAGGCGCCAACGGCATGGCCCTCAAGCGCGGCATCGACAAGGCGACCGCGGCCGTCGTCGAGGGCATCGCCAAGCTCTCCAAGAAGGTGAAGAGCGCCGACGAGATCGCCCAGGTCGCGACCCTTTCCGCCAACGGCGACGAGGAGATCGGCAAGATGATCTCCGAGGCCATGGACAAGGTCGGCAAGGAAGGCACGATCACGGTCGAGGAGGCCAAGACCCTCGAAAGCTCTCTCGACGTCGTCGAGGGCATGCAGTTCGACAAGGGCTACCTCTCGCCCTACTTCGTCACGAACCCCGACGCCATGGAGTGCGAGCTCGAGGATCCCTTCATCCTCCTCTTCGAGAAGAAGATCACCAACCTCCAGGACCTCCTGCCGCTCCTCCAGGCGGTTGCGAAGTCCGGCCGTCCGCTCATGATCGTCGCGGAGGACGTCGAGGGCGAGGCTCTTGCCACGCTCGTCGTCAACAAGCTCCGCGGCACGTTCCAGGTCTGCGCCGTCAAGGCCCCCGGCTTCGGCGACCGCAGGAAGGCGATCCTCGAGGACATCGCGATCCTCACTGGCGGCAAGCTCATCAGCGAGGACATCGGCGTCAAGCTCGAGAACGTCGGCATCGACATGCTCGGCCGCGCCAAGAAGGTCGTCGTCGACAAGGACAACACCACGATCGTCGACGGTCTCGGCAAGCAGGCCGACATCAAGGCCCGCGTTGACCAGATCAAGAAGCAGATCGAGGAGACCACGTCCGACTACGACCGCGAGAAGCTCCAGGAGCGTCTCGCCAAGCTCGCCGGCGGCGTCGCGCTCATCAAGGTCGGCGCGGCAACCGAGGCGGCCATGAAGGAGAAGAAGGACCGCGTCGACGACGCCCTCCACGCGACCCGCGCGGCTGTCGAGGAAGGCATCGTTCCCGGCGGCGGCGTCGCGTACCTCCGTGCGCAGAAGACCATCGAGGCCCTCAAGCTCGAAGGCGACGAGGCCGTCGGCGCGACGATCATCGCGCGCGCCGTCGAGGCTCCTCTGCGCAAGCTCGTCGACAACTCCGGCGTCGAGGCCGCTCTCGTCATCGCCAACGTCAAGAAGGCGACGGGCACGAACGGCTACAACGTCCGCACCGGCGAGTACTGCGACCTGCTGAAGGCCGGCGTCGTCGATCCGGCCAAGGTCGCCCGCACCGCGCTGCAGAACGCCGCGTCCATCGCGGGCCTCCTGCTCACGACCGACTGCATGGTCACCGATCTGCCGGAGAAGAAGGACTCCTGCGGCTGCGGCGGCCACGGCGCGCCCGGCGGCATGGACGGAATGATGTAATGTCGTTCCGGACTTGCGTCCGAAGAAGGGCGGACGGGGATTTCCCCGTCCGCCTTTTGCATGCAGTGCCGCCGGAGCGCGGATTCTGGTATAATATAGCGCCATGGAAAAGTGCGTCATGGAGTACAGGGTGCCGTATGCCGACACCGACCAGATGGGTGTCGTCTACTACGGCACCTATCTCACGATATTCGAGAGGGCCCGCAACGAGCTGATGCGCGCGAGCGGCTACACCTACAAGCGCTGCGAGGCCGAGGGCTGGATGCTGCCGGTCGTCCATGCGGAGGTGGACTACAGGCGTCCCGCGAAGTACGACGACCTTCTTGAGGTCACGGCCTGGGTGCGCGCGATGCGCGGCGTGCGCATCGAAATCGCCTGCGAGGTGAGGCGCAAGGGCGAGAGCGAGCTCCTTGTGAGCGGCTTCACGCGCCACTGCTTCGTGTCGTCGAAGGACTTCCGCCCCATTCCCCCTCCCGAGGGGTTCTGCAGCCTGTGAGCGTCGGCCTGGACTTCGAGAAGGCCGTCGGCGAGCCGGTGATCGGCGTCGACGAGGCGGGGCGCGGCCCTCTGGCCGGCGCCGTATACGCTGCCGCCGTCCATGTGCCGATCCAGCTAGCGGAGGAGCTGCTGGCCGGCGCATGGAGCGGCGTCAACGACTCGAAGAAGCTCACGCCCGCCAAAAGGGAGCTCCTCGCCGAGGCCATAAAGTCCGCCCAGGGCTGCGTCTGGGCCGTGGCGAGCGCAAGCGCCGCGGAGATAGACGAGTACAACATCCTCAACGCGACCCACCTCGCGATGCGCCGCGCAGTCGGAGAGGTCCGCGCCGCGCTCTCCTCGTCATGGCCGGACGTGCGCCCGCGCATCCTCGTGGACGGACTTCCCGTCGCGTCGCTCCCGAACTCCATGAACGTCGTGAAGGGGGACGCGAAGTCCCTTCTCATCGCCGCCGCGTCCATACTCGCGAAGACCGCGCGGGACGCCGACTGCATGAGGCTCGAAAGGCTCTATCCGGGCTACGGCTTCGCGAAGCACAAGGGCTACCCTACTCAAGCCCATGTCGAGGCGCTCTCGCGGCTCGGCCCTTGCCCAGAGCACCGCAGGAGCTTCGGACCGGTCGCGTCACTCCTCGACGACGACCTTCGTGCCTGACCTGCACAGCGCGTAGAGGCGCGCGGCGTTCCAGTTCGCAAGGCGGAAGCATCCGTGCGAGCCGGTGAAGCCGACGGATTCCGGACGCGGAGTTCCGTGTATTCCGTAGCCTGGCAGATTCAGCCCCATCCACGCTACGCCGACAGGGCAGTTCTCGCCCTCCGGCCAGACGTGCCGATAGACCCTCTGGCCCTGCGGCGTGTTGTCCGGCGTGTAAGTGAAGTTCGGCCACGCGACGTAGCTCGTTATCTTCAGCTCCCCGTGCTGGGGAATCTTCTTCTTGTTCGCGGCGATCGAGCAGGGGAAGAGCGCGAGCGTTCGCCCCGAGGCGTCGAAGGCGGTTATCTCCGACTCCGATATCGATATCTTCACAAGCTCCGCCTCCGGACGCTTCGGACGGCGCGCATCGCCTCTGTTGCCGGCCGCAAGCTCCTCTTCAATCGGAGGGAAATCGGGTATGACTATCTTCTGCCCGACGCGGACGCTCTTCCAGTCCACTCCCGGATTCAGCTTTGCGAGCGCTATCTGCGAAAGGTGTCCGCGCTCCGCGAACATCTCCTTTACGGACTCGTATCCCATGCGCCTGAGCTTCGCCCTTTCGCCCGGGTCTTCGGGAATTGCGACGACTGCGTCTATGTCGCTCTGTTCGACGGCAACCGTCTTTAGTGGTGCGGGACGGCCTGCGAAGTAGACCTCCAGCGCATCAGCAGGCGTCGTAACCGGCGCGGACTTCGAGTCCTTCGACCTGTCGGCCACGAACTTTGCGAGCGCACGCTCCGACTTCCTTCCCCATTGCCCGTCGATCGTGTTGCACGAATAGCCTGCGCGGTCCAGATGCACCTGAAGCGCGAAGGTCTTCGATTCGGCGAACGACGCCGCAAGCAGCAAGAACAGTGTGGCGAACATAGCCGCGTATTATACCACACTTGGCTTTTCGGACACAATTACGGGCACCCGCGGCGTTTCGTCGCCTTTTCGCCGTTGACAAAAACATTTTTGCCGGTTGATGAAAGATTGTGTGTCGGTTGACAAAATTCCGTTCTCTCTGCGCGTTAAACAAAACCTACTTGTCTACGGGCCGCCAGGAGTGCGGTCCCTACCGCCATTCCGTCGCTTACGTCCCTTTGTGCAGACCGCGTGACTGCCTCAAACAAGGGCCTTTGAAGGGGAAATGGCCGCTCGTACAGCGGGGGGCGCTTGCTCGTACAGTCGGAACCGCTCGCCCGTACAGTCGGAACCGCTTGCCCGTACAGTCGGAATCGCTCACCCGTACAGTCGGAATCGCTTGCCTGTACAGTCGGAATCGCCAATCCCTGCAGGGGAAATCCCCAAGGGGAATCGCACCTCTGCTCAGCCATTGCCGCGCTTGGAATCCGCGTAAACGCAAGACTCTTAGTGAGACAAAATGTCGCCAGCTCCAAGGACCTTTGAATTTCCAACGTTCGAAATGGAAATTTCCAACGTTGGTTTTGGATTTTCGTTGGAAACCGGAATTTCCTCTGTAGGACTTCGCCGCCGCCTCAGCAGCCGATTCAGTGCATTGTCCCGCGTCCCGCCTGACCCTTGCGCTTACGCGCGACCACGATTATGTATTGCGTCAAGGGGGTAAATCAAAAATCTTTGATAATGTCGCAAAGTTTGGTAAGGGCAACGAGCGAGAAATCGGTGGGAATGCCTGTGGATACTGCGTACACCGGCATTCGGGAATGCGATTTGTGGCTTAACGCCGCGTGACAAGCAAAGGCATGTTTGAGATAATCTCCTGTTACTACACAAGGAGGTCTCAAACATGCAGTTCCACTATCATCCCATTCGGGCAAAGCGAACTGGGATGACGCCGCATAATGCGTCATTTTCAATCGAAACTGGGAACTATCGCGAAGAAGTTTAGCCTAAGCGTCGCAGTTGAAAGGCCGCAATTGTGATTACGGCCTTTCAACTGCGACGCTTAGGTTAAACCGCATCCCTTCGGTCACGAATGGGATGCTAGTGGATATAAATCTATCTCGTGGCGGGAGAGAGGCGGAACCTTTGCGGCGGACGCTGAAAGGCCAAAACATCGGCACCATCTGGCAAGTCCGTCGCAGATTTCCTTCACGACGGCAGGACGAATCTGGCCCAGTTCCACCGCATTTGCGTAGTAGTAGCTCTCGCATAACCGCCGCTCGAGTTCGTCAGCGGATGGCAATCTACCTCCTTCCTCAGGTTCCCACCAGAGCGTATAGCCAGCACGGTTGATGTTCGGCGCCAAAACGGCGAACCGTGGCGCACCATGTCTTTCCGACAACTTGTTGATAACGGTGCCGACAAACGCCGGATGAAGTTTCTCCCCACACAGATCCGAGACGCCCCCGCTGCGGTACAAAAACTCGAGGCGCGGCGTCCGTCCGACAAATCCGATACACTCCACCACGTCCCCCAGCCTGTAGTCCGTGAAACCGTTCCCCGTTGTCAGGACAACACCGTAACGCCTTCCAACTTCAAGCCGGTCAACCCCGACAGCCGTTCCAGGAATTGGCTCCGACGTCTCTGGATCGACCGTCTCAAACGACAACGTGTGCGACGTGACCGCCGCGACACGCTTCCCGAACCACGGAATCGTGACGACGCCCTCCGTCGCGAGAAGCCCCTTGCCCTCGACCTCAACGCGAGGGAACATCCGCCGCAACCGGTCGGCGTCGCCCTTCGCGAACGCAGCGTCCCAACAGCTGATTACCTTGAGATGTGGCCATACCGCCGCATAGTTCCGCGCTACGAGCCGCTCTTCCAGTTGCGTACCTTCCCGTATTGGGGGCCTGCGAATTCCTTTGCCCCAGTCACCCGTTGCCAGCGCATGCGAAAGTTCAGCCGCATGCTCCGTCATGTATTCAAGGATGCGGATGAAGAACGACGGATGCCACACCGAGACGATTCCCAGTCGGCGCGAAGCGAGCAGCCCGAGCGCGGTGAGGCGCAGATGGCGCGCGGGGTCGCGCACACCACGCACGATGTCCGACACGGGAAACAGCGTCCGCGTGATCCGACATCTCAACGAGCCAAGATACTCGCGGTCCTCTGCGAACCCGCAACGCGCATCGCCTTCCGCGCCGTGTACCTCGGTTGTCGGCGA
>JAEEZC010000016.1 GCA_016288465.1 Verrucomicrobiota bacterium
GCGGTCGTACACGTAGGAGAATGTGCCGCATGTCTCGCCCGCCTGGTCGGCCATGAGATGGTTGTAGGCGCTCACCGACGAAAGGAGCGCCGCGTCGTAGGCCGTGCGGCGGAAGAGCGCGGTCTCGGGCTTGCGGTTGTTCTCGACGCGGAACGCGTGCCCGTAGGGAAGCGCGCTGCGGTCGCCGGCATAGGCGAAGCGGCTGCCGTCCGTGCAGGCGACGAGCTTCACGCCGCGGTCCTTCAGCGCACGGCATCCGTCCTTGCTGATCGGCAGCCAGTGGCCGACGAGCGCGTACGTGAACGCGCCCTCGCCCGCGAAGCGCATCACCTCGCCGTGGATTCTGTCGAACACCGCCGCCACGTCGCCGTAGTCGGCGTTTACGAACGGGTAGTCGGGGAACTCCTGATACGAGTGGAAGCCGAGCCTGAGCCAGTCCTTCGACGCCTGCCACTCGCCCCTGTATGCGTCCGTCATGTCGGCGAGCGAGAACTCGTCCATGCCGTAGAAGAAGTCGGTGCGGTAGAAGCAGTTGAGCTGCACCTTGAGCCCGTATCGCTCGTGCGCCTCCTTCAGCGCGCCAAGGAACGGGTGGTCGAACATGGACCTGGGCCTCCGCCGCGTCAGGTCGCGGAATATCCAGATAACGTCGTCGATGTACATTGCGGCCAGCCGGCCGGACAGGCCCTTCGGACGCCTGAACTCCCAGTCCGTCACGACCGGGCCGAGCGCCCTTGGAGCCCTTCCGGCGGACTCAAGCCCAGCTGCGTCCGCAATTCCCGCGGCAGCGGTCGCGAGCCCTGCGCCAAGCGCGCCCTTGAAGAATTCCCGTCTGTTCGTCACGATCATCGCGAATCACCTCGCCTCCTGTGTTGTCGTCGTCATATCGCGACGCCGCCGATGTCGACGGGGCGCGCAGCCTTCCATCCGCCGCGCGTGAAGTCCGGGAAGTACTCCGTCCTTCCGCGGCGCTTCGCCGAGCTTTCGCTCAGCTCGCAGACCGCGCTCCAGCTCGCGAGGTCGTACACGTCCATGTCGAGCGGGAGCCCCTTCCTCAGGCAGTAGACCCATCTCAGGTCCATGAGGAAGTCCATGCCGCCGTGCCCGCCGACCTTCTTCGCGAGCTCGCCGTGCCGCTTCCAGAGCGGGTGCGCGTACTTCTCCCTGAGCGCCGCAAGCTCCTTCTCGTCCATCCAGGTCTTTCCGGCGACGCCTGGAGCGGTTTCGAGGAGCGCGCGCGCCGGGTATGTCCCGAATATGCCCTTCGTGCCGACGACAAGGCCCATCCGCGTGTACGGGCGCGGGTTCGCGCAGTTGATCTGCACCATTATCGTGTTGCCGACGGCGGTCCTGATTGCCGAGGTGTTGACGTCGTTGTAGTCGATGCGGTAGTTGCCGAACTTGGAGTCGGGGCCGAACTTCCGCCGCGCGAAGTCCTGAAGCGAATGCCCGCGCGAGCCGACGGAGACCATGTAGTCGAAGCGGTCGCCGCGGTTGACGCCCATGGAGAGCGCGACCGGGCCGAGCCCGTGCGTCGGGTACGCGTTGCCGGTGTGGCCCTTCTTCTCCTCAAGCCGCCAGGTCGGCGGCTCGGAGTCGGTCTTCGGGTACATGTACTCCGCGCCGTAGTGGACGTAGCCGCCTTCGCCGTGGACGATGTCGCCAAGGACGCCGCTGCGCACGAGGTTGAGCATCAGCATCTCGTCCTCGCCGTACACGCAGTTCTCGAGCATCATGCACGGGATGCGCGTCTTCTCGCATGTCTCGACGTACTCCCAGCACTCGTCGATCCTGAGCGTGCCGGGCACCTCGACGAGCGGAACCTTGCCGTTCAGCATCGCGCGGACGCACGGGCGGAGGTGCCAGTCCCAGCTAGTGCAGTTGTAGACGACGTCCACGTTCTCCGCGTCGCAGATCGCCTTCCATCCCTCCGGCCCAACGAAGCCTGCCGGACTGCCTCTGCCGGCGTCGCGGACCATCTTGCGCGCCCGCTCGACGCGTTCGCCAACGAGGTCGCAGACGGCGACGATCTCGACGCCTTCGATCTTGACGAGCCTGCGCACGGCGGCGGTGCCGCGCGAGCCGACGCCGAGCATTCCGACGCGTACGCGCTCCATCGGCTTCATCCTGAAGCCGCTCGCCGCGCCGCCAGGCGCGAGTCGGAACGCGCTCGCGCAGCCTTCGGCCGCAGCCGCCGCCCCGGCAAGCGCCGCCCACCTTATGAAGTCGCGTCTCTCGAACTGGCTGTCCATGTCTGTCGTCTCCTTCCTGCTCGGATGGTCAAAGATTCAGTAAGATTATAGCATATGAGAGGCGCGACGCACTCAACATATAATGCTATTTTTGTGCATTGCCACTGACATTTTCCTGTTCAGGCCGAACAAGCTCGACCTTGTAGAACCTGGCGCCGGAAGCCGGGTCGCAGGGCTCGCGCCCCTCCCAGACGGCGACGCCGTCCTTCGCCGCCGAGATCCTGCCGTCGGGATATTCGCACCTTGTCGCGTCGAAGCCGACGGACGACGAGCTGACGACTCGGTATGACGCGCCCTCGACATAGCCGCTGAAGCGGACATACGGGCGCCTTTCGCCGTCCAGCCCGAAGCCGATGATGGCAGGTGCGGCAAGCGGCGCCGAAGACGACGGGGCGCCCGCCGGACATGCTGCGGCAGGCGCCGCGACTGCTGTGGCGACGGAGTACGCCACGCCTCCCGAGACCGCTGTGCGACTTCCGGGCGACGCAGCGTCGGCTGGAGAGACGACGATGCTCTGAGATGCGTCGAGCTGTGTCATGAACGAGGTCGTTGCGAGGACGAAATCGTCCGCCTTTGTGTCGATTACCGCGACAGACTCAGGAACCGACGCGTTCGGCATCGGGAACCACTGTCCGCTGCCGTTGCCGCCCGTTCTAAGAGCAGGCGTGGAGTTGCCGCCGTAGACAGAGCAGACCGTTCCGTTCACACGCACTTTTCCATAGGCGCGTGACAACGTGTAGCTTAGCTCCACTCCGATTCGCACCCAGTCCCCGTTTGCATATGCCGTGCTGGACAGCTGCGACCATCTGCGCACCAGCTTGTCGTTGACGCGCGCAAGGTGCCAGAGCTGAAGGCGTCCGTTCCTGTCCACGGCGATTGCGTACCGCGCGTTCCCGGACGGCGCCCTCAGATCGCCAGCCGCGCGCTTCACCTCGAACATCATGTCCATGCGCGTGTTGTCCTGCGGCGTGACGTATATTGAGGAAAGCGACCTCTCCGCGCACTCCTCAGTCGCATCAAGCACCTGCGTATGCGGAGAAGAGTTCTTGAGGACGTACTTGCCGCTGCCCTGCTTAGGAGTGTATTCCTTGGCCACTACCTCCCCTTCCCCGATCCAGCCTGCCATCTCGGATGTCTTCGTGCCGAGCGCATGTTCCTCGAACGTGTCATGCATGAATATCGGCGCATACTCTCCCCACTGGCCATAGCAGCCTGCGACCCAGACGTTCCATGTGAGAGTGTCGTCGGAAAGGACCGTAAACGACTTCGACGCGCCATTGCCGGACGAAGGGCTGTGGTTCGGAAGCGTCCAGGTCGCAGAGGACACGATGTCGCCGCGGTTCGTGTACGCCCGCGGCTCTATGCCGTCACCGTAAATCGACGCATTTGCCGTCGCGCCATGGACGAACCGGTAGTTCTGCCCGACCGGCGAAGCCTTTCCAATGGACGACGTGAAGTCGAAATTGACCGTGTGTATGTTCAGTCCTGTGAGGACGTTTGGAGTGAGATACGGAAGACCTCCGTTCATTGCGTCAGAAAGTATTACAACTTCACAGGAGTCTTCGGAAAGACGCTTGCCAAGACACAAGCCCTCATAGTTGCCTCCAGTATCTCCCGACCAGATCCCATACTCGGTCTCAAACCTTGTCGACTTCTTTTCAACAGGGACCCATTCACACCCTGACAGACAACCATAAGCCTTGACGTCTGTGGCAGAAGCCAGCGCCTCAGCAGTAATTCGATAAACATACGCATAAAAATCCACTATACCCGAATACTCTCGTTCCAACACTAGGACAGATCCGTCAGGCAGAGCGCACATATCCGCAATACCACAACGCCCCAGATTGCGATAACTACCGTTCATATGCCATTTCCTGGTGACATATGGATACATTGCGGCTAGCCGCCATCTATCGTGGACTGTCTTTCGCGTGAACTTCACAAGGCGATTTGTTGCACTTTCGTAATACGAAGAACGAGGACCATCGCAAACAAGCGACTCTTCGTTTGCCGTCCACATCGTAAGACCATCGCCGGAGATGGTCAGAGACTCAAATCCGAGGTTAGATCTTGTCTGCATCATCACGGGAGGGATATCCAGCGATGAAACTACTGCGCCCGTCAAGACATCATACTCTCTGATCGTTTTCTGTTGCTCGTCCGCCGCCCACACATTTCCACTTGCTGGGTCGTAGGCGACAGCCTCAAGGTCCGTTGCTCCTTCAAGTGCAACTCTGGGACCGCAGGCACAACTCAGAATAGACTTGCCGTCACCGGAAAACTCAATCTGAACCTTATACAATCCAACCTCCCGAGGAACAGACGGCTCTATTCTCTTGTGCTTTGGCACATCGGCCGTAGGCGTATTGTCGTCCGCTACAACATAATACGTATTCCCGCCGGCATATGTTATGCCGCTCGCGCTCCATGGGAAACCAGGGATTCCAGCACTGCCATGTCTACTCTTTGCTGTACCTTTTACAAGGTCAACTTCTGCTGACGCCGTGAGCGTGTGCACGGCTGCGACAACGGCGACCGCCAACGACAACAAGGCTTTCTCGAAAACGCTTTTCATGTCCAGTCTCCAAGATTATGTTTCCGATTTTTCGGACGGCGACGCCCCTTGGCGCAGGGCGGAGTTCGCTTGCGCTGCCTTCCGCCCACGCCACGACGCCATAGGGCGCCGCACCTGTCAGTAGTTTGAGATGGCTACCTTACCACTATCATCGCGCCGCGGAAGCCCTTGCCTATGAACTTGGCAGGGGGCAGCACGCCCTTGGAAAATCTCAGCGCGTCATAGCGGCCGAAGACCTTGTTCGCGTCGGAGCCCGCGCCAAGGGCGAGCCTTCCTCCAAAGCCGACAGTGTAGTCGAGGCGGCCCTGAAGCGTACGCGAGCCGAGCGACGCATAGTCGCGGAACATCTCGACGACGGTGGTCGAGGCGGAGCCGGGGCGCAGCGTAAGCGCGTAGTGGTGCCATCTGCTGTCCGCAAGGGCCGGAGCGAACGACCACTTCGCGTCGTAGCTGGCAGAGGAAACCCCGTTCGTGACGAGCTGTATCCTGAGGCAGAGCGTATCGTCATGGGAGGTGTCGCGGTATAGCGCCCAAACCGGCGTGGAGGCGAAGTTGCTCGTGCCGCCCGCGTAGCGGATCACGTTCGCGCCGCCCCTGAGCTCTTCGATGTTGGCGAAGAACTCCACGGTGAACGCCTCCTGCTCGAAGAGAAGCGAGTACGGCCAGCCGGCCATGCTGTCGGCGAAGCCGAGGCATGAGCTCTCGTCGACCTTGTCAGTGCCGTTCGCGCCGTCCATAACGTACAGGCGGGAGAGCCGCGAGAACTCCGGGGCCACGCCCTGGCTGCTGTGCGCATACCCTGCGCCGGCTGCGACAAGCGCCGGATACGGCGTCGTGGCGTAGCTGTTCTCAAAGTTCATGTACGCGACCGTCGGATCTGACGCGTCCACGTCGTCAAGCATGTGGATCGATACGAACTCGTCAGGCGAGAGCGCACGGTTTGTGACGCGCACCTCGTCGATCCAGCCGTCGAAGTCCTCGCTACCGTTGGAGTCGGAGCCGACATAGAGCGAGCTGTTGGACTGGATCACGTTGTTGACGCCGTTCGCGGAGGCCGTGAGCCGCTTGTCGAAATAGAATCGCATCTGCCTGCGCACCGAGTCGTTCACGATGGCGACATGGTGCCAGCCGCCGTCGCACGCGCTCGTCGCGTCGGAATACTTGGTCGAAAGCGTGCTGTTGTTGTTGTACATGAACCTCACCTTGCCGTCCTCC
Source organism: Verrucomicrobiota bacterium (assembly GCA_016288465.1). Taxonomy (GTDB): domain Bacteria; phylum Verrucomicrobiota; class Kiritimatiellia; order RFP12; family UBA1067; genus UBA1067. The sequence goes on from JAEEZC010000016.1 coordinate 6,046, forward strand.
TGGTAGAAGAGGCATGCGCCGGCCGTTTTGTTGCCGATCATGAACACAGTCTGCTTGGAGCCGCTCATCGACGCCGTCCGCGTCCTGAAGTACGCCTCGACCGTGTAGTCTCTGTTCGTCTCGAATATGCCGCCCGCCATGTACTTCGTGAAGCCTGCGATCTTGAGCTGGCCGGACTTGCCGGAGCCGTCGACCTCGGAACGATACGAACCGTCGTTGGCGACCTGGGGCTCGAACACGCCGCCTCTCACCTTCGACGCGCACTTCGTGGCCCTGTCGATCGCCGCCGAGCCTCCGACGCGCTCGAACTTCGCGACGATGTCAGGCCGATAGTTGTAGTTGGCGGACGTGCTTATGGCCGTACCGTAGTAGCTGTGCTGGTCGAAGCTGATGTGCACGAGCTCGTCCGGATCGGCAGGCTCGAAGCGCAGGAACTGCGAAGGCTGGAGCGCCACGTCGGAAACCCTCAGTTCGTCAATGCAGCCGTCGAACTTGCGACCGATACTTGAGCCGTTGCTGACAAAAGGATATCCGCCGATGTGGAAGTCGGTGTACTCCGAAGAGTCGAGATACGATATCGCGCCGCCGCCGGCAGGAGAGAATGTGAAAGACTGGGCATAGTCGAC
>JAEEZC010000176.1 GCA_016288465.1 Verrucomicrobiota bacterium
ATCAACTTTACACTTCTCGTCGGTTGCGTATCTCAAATACGCAACCGACGAATGCATCCACTTCCCCCAGAACTCGGTCTGCCACCAGCCCTTAGTCTCGGTCTTCTCCATGAACGGCGCGGTTATGTAGTCCACATCCCGTGCGGCGACATGGCGTTCGATCATCGCGTCAAGCCGTTCGCCGAGCCGCCCCTTTAGCCGCACATCGCCGACATTTCCGAGCGAATCGCCAAGCGCGGCGAACGCAACCACCGCCGCCAAGATTGTTCCGCATAGTGTTCTCATTTATGCAACCATCCTTCCTAAACTGTATTTAGAATTTTCCACTGCCAATGGAAAAATGGATGCGTTTTTTCCATTGGCGATGTAAAATTGCAATTGCCTTCTATGGGCGAATATGTTATTATGCACACCATGAAACAACGAACGATAGGCTTCCCCAAGGGCAGTTTCTTTCTTTTTGGGCCTCGCGGCACAGGAAAGACGGTATGGCTTGGACAGCAGTTTCCCGAAGCGCTTACGGTCAATCTCCTTGAAGCCGATGTGCGCCGCGCACTGACGGCGCATCCGGAAAAACTTGCGGACATCGTGGCTGCGAACGCCGACAAGTCCACATACATCATTGACGAAATCCAGCGGGTTCCCGTTCTGCTCGATACAATCCACGATCTCATCGAAAAGAACAGGGATAAGAGATTCATCCTCACGGGTTCCAGCGCAAGAAAACTCAAACGGGCCCAGAATGCCGATCTCCTTGGGGGGCGCGCCGTAAAATGCATGTGCCATCCTTTTCTTGCCTCTGAGATGGGATCGGACTTCAACCTCTCCGACGCGCTTCAGCTCGGAATGCTTCCGCTTGTCCGCTATCCCGTTGCACAGGAGCCGCAGGATGTGCTCAGGACATATCTCGACCTCTACCTTCAGGAAGAGGTTGTCAACGAGGGCATAATCCGAAATCTTGACGTCTTCTCGCGTTTTCTCGAAACGGCGTCCTTCTCCCACGGCTCGGTGCTCTCCGCAAGCGAAATCGCCCGCGAAGCCGGAGTCAAGCGCTCCACGGTGGACTCCTATTTCCAAATCCTCGAGGGAATGCTCGTCTCCACAAAGATACCAGTCTTCACAAAACGCGCAAAGCGCGAATTGATTGCACACAGCAAGTTCTATTTCTTCGACGCCGGAGTCTATCGCACACTTCGACCCAAAGGTCCGCTGGACAGGCCGGAGGAAATCGACGGCATGGCCCTCGAAGGACTCGTCCTCCAGCATCTTCGCGCATGGCTCGACTACTCCGGCGAGCGCAACGCGCTCTACTTCTGGCGGACGCGTTCCGGCGTAGAGGTTGATTTCATCATCTACACGCCAAGGGAGTTTGTCGCCATCGAGGTAAAAAACGCCGCAAAAGTCAAATCCAGCGACCTCGCCGGGCTCAAGGCATTCAGGCAAGACTATCCTGAATGCCGCACTGTTCTTCTCTACAGAGGACGCCAGCAGATGGTAGTGGACGGAATCCTGACCGTCCCCGTTGAACGGTTCCTGAAGGAAATCGTACCCAACCGTCCTCTGCCCGATGCCAACTGGCGTTTCTCTCCAACGGCGTAGATGTCTCCCGCGCCGCCTCACACGGCGTCCAGTAGCCATTCCGCCATCGCCCCCGGCCATCATCGCTACATCATCCGGCAACATCTTATACACTCGGATGAATTTGCCGCGACGCGGCGCCTATTTCAGCGCCCGCCCGGAAACAGCCGCTTCTGCGGCGGGCAAAGGCAACTGATTCTCTCGCGCTGCACCTCATGGCTTCACGCATGCGCCCGCAACCGCCGCCGCGAGAATTGTTCCGCACAGTATTCTCATTTTAACACCACGTATTTTGCTTCCCTTCTCGGTTTTGCAACAGACAAAGACCTTCTGGACTTATTTCACCAAATGCATCTCGATGTTCAGATTACGGCAGAGCGCGGTCAGCTCTTCCGTGCGGTCGCCGTACATGAGCGCGTAGTGGTGCTCCCAGCCGTTCTCCATGACCTCGTTTCGGACGGCCTCGCAACCCGCGTCGAAGACGACGTTGAGCGGGGTGCCGCGGACGAAGAGGTCGGTGTCGACGCCCGTGCCGGGGCAAACGAGCATGCGAAAGCCCGTGCCGTCGCGCTTCTCGCCGAGACGGGCGAGCGTGACGCGTCCGCCCTTCAGCGGGAACTCGCCGGTACAGCCCTTTACGCCGCCGCCCTCGACCGTGGCCGAGCAGTGGAGCTCTGGCTGGTAGCCTGGCTTGCAAAGACCGCACGGAGCGGCGCCGCAGTGCCAGACCGTCCCGTGGTCGCCCTCGCAGACGATGAGGTCGCAGAAGAACGGCAGTTCGCCGGAGATGACCTGTCCGATGCGCATCATGACCGCGCCGTACACGTCGCCCTCGCAGGCGGTTAGATAGCCGTGGTTCGTGAGGTGACCGAGCGTCGAGCAGACCGCGATGCCATAGAACTCGTTCAGGATGACCTCCGGCCAGCAGCGCATCGCGAAGGTGTCGACGAAGAACTTCTCCTTCATCTTCATCACGGCGGCGATGAGGCGGGCGGACTTCTCCTTCTGGTCGCCGCGCGGGCCGTCCGTCGGGTGTGTCTTGAGGTCGCCGTCGATGATCGCCATGCCCTTCGCGACCTCGTCCGCCGTGAGGTTCTGGGCGACGGTGAAGAGCTCGTGCTCGGTGATGATCTTGACCTCGGGACCAAGCGTGCGGCGGAGCATCATCTCGTCGACGCAGCTCGTGAAGAAGCCAGGGACGCGTCCGCCGATGAGGCCTATGCGCATGCGGCCGAGCGCCTTCATCGCCTGTGCGACGCGGATATGCTTCATCAGCTTCTCCTCCGCCTCCTTCGTGCCAGCCTGGGCATGGACGTAGAAGTACGGGATGCCGAGACGCCACATGTGGTGGGCGTTCATGTTTGCCGCGCAGAACGAGTTGTTCTGAAGGCGCCCGCCCTTCGGGTCCGGCTCGGGCTGCGACCAGAGGAGGATCGGCACCTTGAGGCGCTGCGCGAACATGGGCGGCACGACGCCGAGCGAGAACGTGAGGAAGTGCGCGACGATGAGGTCGGGGCGATCCTTCTCCCACTGGTCGAGGACCTCGATAGCCTCGCCCTCGAGCGCGAGCATGTGGTCGGGCGCGATGACCTCGACGTCGGGAAGCGTCTTGAGGAAGCTGATCGCATTGGCGCGCGCAGCCTCAAGAGTGTCGTTAGTCCAGTTGACCTTGCTTAGGGGGAGATATCCAATCTTGAACATTTTATGTTTCCTTTCATCCATGGTTAAATTCTATTTTACTGTTACCGCGCCTACAGCCCCGCTGCGTCGAATACTGAACGGCGGCACCGAACGAAACTCGATGTCGCGGACTTCCTGGCCAGGAACAGTCGTGAAAAGCTCCGCAACGAGCGGCGGCGTAAAGCCGGGGAACGTGAAGTTCTCGAACACGACCGAGTGGATGAGAGAACGGTAGCCGGAC
>JAEEZC010000177.1 GCA_016288465.1 Verrucomicrobiota bacterium
GCACGACCTCTACAACGGATGGTCGAGGGAGTTTCGAAATCCAGACCTCAAGCTCTATTTCGTGCAGCTTGCGCCGTGCATCCGGCGGTCGCCTGAAGTCACATGCGACTGGAGCGGTGCCCTGATTGCAACGACCGAAGGCCAGACAATGTTCGCGGCAACGGAGAAGAACGCGGGAATGGTCGTGATTAACGATGTCGGCAACATCGAGGACATCCATCCCAACGACAAGGAGACTGTTGGGCAGCGTCTCGCCCTGCTTGCCCTCAAGCGGGACTATGGCTTTGACGGCATCAAGGCAGATTCTCCCACGCTTAAGAGCTGGAAGATTGACGGCGACAGGTTCGTGCTCTCCTTCGACAATGTCGAGAGCTGGTATCTTTACCATCCCGACTGGTCAACGTCGTCCGGATTTGAGGTCGCCGGAGAGGACGGGAATTTCGTTCCTGCCGTAATCGATAATCTTCTTGTGAAGGAACAGGGCGTGTACAAGTCGAAGGGTGTCATCGAGGGGAAAGACCTTGTTGTGCGCGCGCCGGGCGTAGCCGAGCCGAAGAAACTGCGCTACCTCCACTCCCGTCCGTGGTACGGCGCCTTGCACAACGAAGCCGATCTGCCGCTCGGCGCGTTCCACATCGGTGAATGATCCGCAATGAAAACGAAAGGCCAAATCATGATAAACAGGAAAACGAAATTTCTTTGCTACGTGGTCATTGCGGCTGTGGTATCCGCATTCGCCTCGCCAGACGTCATCCACGAATGGACGGGAGGCCTGCCTCTGCCGTATTCGAGCGAGGGTTTCGGGACTTTTCGCAACCAGTACGTGGACGGCTGCATCTCGTGCTATGTCAACCGCAACGGGCAGATCGGAGAGATTCAGTTCCAGGGAGGGCAGAACGTCTCCGCTGGCAAACTGTTCGGCTCAAGCGAAACCGGCGTGTTTGGCAAGCTTTTCCGGGTGCAGGTGCTTGTTGACGAGGTTCCCTACCGCCTTACATTCGCCCATGTGACGCATCATCCCTACGGTTACACGGCGGACTGCGAGATCGCTGGCGTTCGCCTCGGGCATGAACTTGTACTCGACGACAACGTCGTCTTCCAGCGCGTGAAGGTGCTCTCGAATCCGCTCGGCAGGAAGGTGCGCGCCCGTGCCATCATGTGCGGACATGGATGGGAGAAGCGCGACGGGCGCACACACGGCGACTTTACACTCGATTCCGGCAGGAGTCGCTTCACGTCGTGGGTGCAGGATTCGGGCGCGAACGGAAACGTCAGAATCGGCATTGCGTTCGGCCTCTCTGGGATGGAGGCCGTCTATCCTCTTCAGGACGGACGGTACGTCATCAAACAGGAGGGCTTTGGTCCGCAGAAGCGAAAGTTCTACATCGAATCGAAGGATGCTGCCGCCGAGTTCGTGTTCTATCTCGGATTCAACACCACGGATGGCGAGGACTTGTCCTCCGGGCGCATCGACCGCGTGCATTCGCGCTTCGCCGACTGCTACGCGAAGTGCGCGAAATTCGAGACGGGCGACAGGGCGACAGACTCCGCCCTCAGCTGCGTCGCGCCGGTGATGGCCGCGCATGAAGCAGGAAGGCCCGGGGCCTACCGCGCATCCCCGCACTACTGGACGTGGGGATGGGACGCGATGGTACATGCCGACATGTTCGCGCTCGCCGGACAGCCGGACGGCATACGCCGCATGCTGGATTTCCTGCGGGAGACGGCGCATCCCGAAGGCGGGATAATGCATGCCTACACCTACGACTTCAAGGGTTCGTTCAAAGGCCGTCTCGCGCCGCCCACGCAGCCGTTCTATGCGATGCTGCTTTTCAACTACTACAACCTTACGGGCGACCGCGAGACGCTGGATCGCTGCCTGCCGCTGGCGCGGCTTGTCGTTGACCGTGTGCTTGAAATGCGACGCCCCGGAGAGGCGCTTGTGCGCTGGTACGACATGTTCCCGGACAATCCCTTCTGTCTCGGCCAGACGAAGAACGACTTCTCGGCGTTCGACAACTCGATATTCTACCAGGGGCTGAAGGCGCTCGCGTCAATGACCGGCGAGAAGAAGTACATCGAGGAATCCGAGCGCGTCCGCGCGGAGTTCGAGCGGCTTCTGTGGGATGAGAAGGCCGGATATTTCTACGATTGGGCGGACGGCGACACGCAGAAAGGCGTCGAGATATACCAGGCGTTCAATGTGCTCTACATCTCCCCGTGGGCGTTCGACCTGAAAGGCAACGAGGTCAAACGCATCGCCTCGTTCATGAAAAGCAATTTCCTCGCCAACTACGGCATCCGGAACCTCCACTGGAGTTCTCCCGCGTTCATGCAGGACGGCGGGCAGCAGGGCGAATACTTCCCCGTAACGGAACGCTACTACTGGAACGTCATGAACCGCGTCCGCGACCTTGCGTCCCTTGAGGATTTTCGCCGTATCCACGGCGGGTACTGGCGTCTCTGCTCATACCCCGAAGGACAGACGCTTGAAGTGGAGAACGCCGACATCCTCGACTTATACGAGGACAACCCCGGAATGAAGCAGATTTTCACCGCAAAGGCGTGGCTTGCGTCCGGGCTCGAACTGTGGCTTGGGCTGGAAATCCGCCAAGACGGGCTCAGATTCAATCCGATGAACGACGGCAAGCCGTTTTCCGTCCGCGATTTGACGGTGCGCGGCAAGAAGCTGACTGTGACGATGAAGGGCAGGGGATCGAATGCGACGATGACGTTCAATGGTCGCCCATGTGATGGATTCGTCCCCTACTCCGCTTTTGACCGCGATGTTAACATCCTTGAGGTGGAGGTTCGGTGAAAATGAACAGGTCGCTGCTGATTGGCTGTTGCTGTGCTCTCGCATTGCATGCGAATGCGGAAGAGTCGCCGCTTGTCCTGTTCACGGCGATGACTGGCAGGCCGGGCGCGAAGGAGGCGGCGGAATACTTTGACGCCGCCCAGAAGGCAGGGTTCTCGCAGATGATGTTGTATCCGCGTAGCGGACTTGAACTCGACTACATGGGCGACGAATGGCTGGACTTCGTGGGGGCGTGTCTTAAGGAGGCAAAGTCTCGCGGCATGAAGGCGTGGCTTTATGACGAGTACAACTGGCCGTCGGGTTCCTGCAAGGGGCACGTCCCGATGGAGAATCCAGAATGGACGTACACGGAATATGCCGTGAGGAAAACTCCGGACGGCTCCTTCTCGTGGGAGGTGAAGCGCAACGACCAGCTGTCGATGTATGACAAGTACTTCGACGTGAATGCATATTCCACGGACGCAATCCGCCGCTTCATCGAACTGACTCACGAAAAATACGAAGAGCGCTTCGTCTCCTACATGAAGGACGGCACGATACCGGGCATCTTCACTGACGAGCCCGCGCATCCCTCGAAGATGAAGTGGGATGATCCGCAGCCCATCGTCACATTCCGCTGGTGGAAGGAACTTGAAGACCAGTACCGCGAACGCACAGGTCGCGACTTCCGCGCCGACGTAGAGGAGTCGCTACGCGATTCGTCGAAGACCGCTGTGTGGGAACTTTACACCGAACTCAAGGGGCGTCAGTTCCGCCGCGCCTACTTCGACCAGATACGTACTTGGGCTAAAAAGGCTGGAATAGAGACATGCGGGCACATGATCCATGAAGGTTCCCCTTGCGGCGCATGCAACTTCAATGGTCTTCCGCTCAATTCCCTTTGCGGGCTTACATTGCCCGGCATGGACAAGATCGGTTTTGACCTGGAGAAAGGATCCGAATGGCTCACGTACGCAACGGCGCAGTACGCCATCGAACACAATTCCACGCCCGGCAGGGACGTTCTCGATGCGCACGGCGGCATCGAGTTGTTTGCCCTTGGGCCGAGCGACATTACACTTTCCCAGATGGCGCAGCGCATCTGGACGGCGGCGCTTTACGGGATGGACACATACTTCATGTCGCTCTACCACACGACAGCCAGAGGATTTCTCGAAAAGGGCGGCTACGCCATGTTTGTATCGCCGATACAACCATGGTTCCACCATTGCGGCGAATTGCATGACACCGCTCGAAAGGCGGCGAGGTGGAGCCGCAAGCGTTTTGTGCGTGATGTGGCCGTGCGTTATCCTCAGCGGCTCTTGGGTCGCCTCGCGCTTGGTCGCGCCGCGCCGGGTGAGCAGGAGCCGCCGCTTTACGCACTCTTGTGCGAGTTTGCGTGGGGGCAAGTTTCGTTCGAGTTGATTCAGGATGACGAGAAGAGCAATTTGCCGTTCGTGTTCGCGTTTCGTGGCGGGCAGATTGTGGAGGAAAAGACCGGGCGAACATTCGTCTCTCCAGAGGAGGCCCTTGGATGGCTGCATCGGGAGCGCAAGGTTGCCTGGCGCGTCACCGATGCGAGCGGTGCGGTTGTGCCCGGGCTTCTCGTTCGTCGCTATGCCGACGGCACGGCGGCCGTCCTGAACATGATGGAGAATCGGCTGGACGCATTGACGCTTGAAATGGGCGAAGATGGAAAAACCGCCTTCGCGCTCCCCGCTTGTGGTGTCCGCTTGTTTGCCGAAGGGGAGCGCGGCTGGGCATCGAAGCGCGTCATCGGGGATGTTGCGGCGGACGGATGGACGCTTGCCTTTGACCGCGATACATTGCACCGCATCTGGTTTACATCAAACAACACGGCGCGGCTTGATGTAAAATCTCCGTTGAAGTTCGCCCGTTTTTTGCTATGCGACTATCCGAAGGATGGCGTCAAGGTGACGCTCGACGGAAAGGCGCTTGTAGCGGATAATCCTGGAAAGTCTGCGCCATACGGCTATGCCTCGCTCTATCTTGAGACGGAGCCAATGGAGCTATCGGCGGGAACGCATGTGCTGAAACTTGAAGGTCGTGCGGATGACAGCGTGTTTCTGCCCGTCCTCTGGCTTGCTGGAGATTTCGCGGCGGATTCTATTTCGCGTCTCGCCCCGCTCTCGGAGATTGGTCATGGAGATTTCGCAGGGGAGGTAACGTATCGTACGAATGTCGAAGTGCCGTCCGACAAGGGGCTCTTCCTTTCTCTCGACACGGGCGGACTTGTGGCGCGTGTGCGGCTTGGTGGACGCAACCTCGGCGAAAAGTCGCTGCCGCCGCTGGAATGGAAGGTGCCCGATGAATTGGCGGGGAAGTTCCTTCCGCTCGAAGTGACCGTTGTGACGTCTATACGTCCCGTCTTCGGGCCGGAGAGCGCCCCCGGTGTGAAATTGCGCGAGCGGCTTTGGACATCAACACAGGTCAATGCCGCGAAAAGCGGGCTTTGCTCCGCCAAATGGGTGGAAAATCCTCGGTAAAACCAATATCTTGATTTCTAAAATGAAAGGAACAGTAAAATGAAAACAGTGATAAGTTCAGTTGTTGTGGCTGTGGCCGGCCTTGGCGGACTGACGGCGTCAGCATGGATCGACGACGGCGAAAAGGTCGTCGTGGGCCAGCACGAGACGATGACGGTTGACGTGCCGTCAGACGTTGCGTGGGACAAGCCCGTCATCGTGGCGGGCGTACTGCGCAAGGTCGGCGCGGGAACACTGACCATTACGGGAGAGAAGCTGTACGGTCCGGGGCGCATCGAGGTCTCGGAGGGTGGGCTTTCCCTCACGGCGACGGGCGCGGGCAGCACGGTCCTGCCCGAACCGACGGCGGTCATGAACGGCGCGGCGATGTGGCTTGACGCCTCGATGCATGTCGCAGGGCCTGACGGCGCGGCGGCGACGGGCGACACCGCGTTCTGGTACGATGTGCGCGAAACCGACTGGGCCACGCCCGGCTTCGCCACGAACTACATCTATGCCCAGGCTTCCACGAATCTTTCCACGAGTTCGCTTTGGCCGACGCTTGGGTCGGATGAATTGTTGCGTCCCTACATCAACTTTGGCGGGTTCGGTTCTGGACAGTACATGGTCTGGCGTAAGCCCGACGGCGTAAAGGCGTGGATTCCGGTGGTTCATTCTTTCTTCGCATACAGCCCCAACGGGTCGCACGGGCACTTCCTGGGCGCGGCCACATCGCCGAGCGAGGACGTCAACAAGTTGATGTATTTTGCCGCCAGCGATGAAGGAGATACGGTGTTCAACCGCTATGTCAATAGCCCGCTGCAGCATCTTCGTCTCGGGCGCGTGTTCAGGGACGGAACTCAGATCGACTTGAGCACGACCTTTGACAAGACGGTTACGCAGCTTCTGGAAACTGAGACTTATCGTCCTGACGCATACGCCGAAGCGTTCTTCAATTTTCGAAACTACCAGCAGAGCGCAGGCTCGGGTACCGCTGGAAACCGCGTGGGCGGCGGACGCCTCCACGAGGTACTCGTGTTCACCAATGCGATTTCTGAGACGGATCGCGTCCTCGTGGAGCAGCATCTTCTGCAAAAGTGGATCAGGAAGTCGGGCTACGCGATTCCGCCTTCGATCCGCGTAGATGCCGGCACGACGCTCACCATCGCCGACGCGCTTGTCTCCGCCACCACGATCACTTCCGACGGCGTCGTCTCTCGCCCCGGCAGTGCGGTGTCCCTGCATGAAGGCGCCGATCCGTTTGGCCGGTTCCGCGGCACGGTGACGCTTGAAGCCGGAGCTGTCGCGTCGAACAGGGTTTGCGCGGCGGTTGCGCCCGTGGCGGGCAAGGCGTATGACGTTGATGCGAACAATACGCTTGCGGTCTCGGACGGAGAGGCTGGCGTTGTCGTGAAGACGGGCGCGGGTTCGCTTGCATTCGAGGGACTTGGCACGGCGGAGAAGGCGACAATCTCGAACGGCAGAGTCTCGCTTCGCGCTGCCGCACAGGAGGAGGGGAGTCCTGTTGTTGCAAACTGCATTGCCGACGGAGGATTCGAAGGGCTTTGCTCTGGTACTACCTGGAACGCTTATGCAAACAATGCGGCGCTTGGCAGCAGTACGGCGTGGACGGTGACGAATTTTAATTCTTCAGGATCGACACGCATCGTATTCACGACGGGATGGGGGGCAATGTGGAAGTCCGGGCTTGTTCTCGGGGCGCCAGAGGGGGCCTACTATCTGCTGTTCAAGCAAGGCGGTGGTGTCAAGCAGACGGTTTCGCTCTCGCGCGCTGGACGGTACGAGATTACGCTTCGGGCGTATCCTCGGAGCGACGGTGAGACGTCCATGGGATTTTTCCGTGTTTTCGTTGACGGCTATGCCGTCGGCACCGTGCAGGTCCGCAGGGGGGAGAAGGAATGGGATCGCATACGCCTGGTGACGCCGTTTCTCGAGGCCCGTAGCCATGTCGTATCGATGATAAGCGAAACGACATATGATCTTGCCATCGGCATTGACGATGTGAAGATGGTGTGGCTTGACGACGCGCGAGATGTAGCGGTAGCAAACGGAAACTTCGAGAACGTCGACTGGTCGCGCATGTCGTCGCAAAATGCGATCGCATACGCGATAGACACGAACAAGGTGTTTGGACTTTCCTCTGGGTGGTTCCCTGGATGGACGGTCGGCGGGACGGGAAAGGCGTGGGGGCTTAGACGCCTGCCGTATCTGCGCTCCAAGAGTGGCTTCGTCGGGCCGGAGAACGACAACGGCTCCATGTCCGTTTTGCTTTCGAACGGCGGAAAGGTCAGTCAGAACGTGACGATTCCGGAAACAGGCATATACCGTCTCTCCGTCAAAGCGGCGCGGTATCAAAATAATGCCGTCGTGGGTGGCGGCGTCAATCTGGCGGCTGACACAAGCGGTGGTACAGGTGAGATTGCCATTTCCATCGGAGGAACGAGCGAGACATTCTCCTTCATGGATTGGGCGATGGCGGAGCGCCGCCTTTCCACTCCCGTTCTGCTTGAGAAAGACGCGACGGTCGAGATTTCCGTTACGGCGACCGACATATCCGGAAAAGTCAACAACGTCGTCATAGACGATGTGAGGGTTGTCATGGAAACGGGCAATGTCGTGAGCAATCCGGGATTTGAAGGCTCAGTTTCAGACAACGTTCCGGAGAAATGGACAGTTCTTTCTAATCCGAAGAATGTTGCTGGTGCTACAGGCGCGGTCAGCGATTATCTCGGCGCTGCACCGATAGAAGGCGTCAAGCGTGGTCAATTGGGTGGTGGTACGCACATTGCGCAGAATGTGCCGCTTTCCGCAGGGTATTGGCGGCTGTCCTTCTGGGACGTGTCGCGGTCGTGGTTTGGTAAGGTGCGTCCGGAAGATGGACCGCTTCCGATATGTGTAACGCTTACGAGGGGTGTAGAGACGAACTTCTGCGAAACGGTGACGCCGTCGACCAGCTGCCCTGACTTCATCCGTCGCGAATATCTTCTTAAGATTGAGGCAGCTGGAACCTACACGCTCGGATTTGAGGCCGGTGCTACCGCAGACGAACAACGCTCCTATATCGACGCAGTCTGTCTGGCACCCGTTTTGGATATGTCGGAGACGGCCGTTCCCGTTGTCTCGGCCGATGCGGAGATCGATGTTGCGGCTGGTGCATCGCTGGGCCTCGACTGGACGGGAATCTTGTCGTGCGGAAAGCTGCGGTGCGCAGGAAGATCGTATTCTGGCAAATTCTCGTCTTCCATCGCACCCGAAAGCCTCTTTGGTATCGGGCGGTTCTTCATCATGCCCAAAGGCCTGCTCTTTATCGTTCGATAGCGGAATCAGCTTGTAAACAAGTTTGGAGGATGAATGAGAATCATCAATGGAACAATTCTCGCGGCGGCGGTTGCGATCGCGACCGTTGCGCAAGGTAACAGCGCGGTTTCGCCCGCTTCGCTCGAACTCGACCTTGCGGGCGAGTGGCGGCTGACGGCGGTGACGAACGCTGCGCTTGCGTGTCCGATCACAGTTCCTGGTAGTGTCCAGACGGCGCTTCTCGAGGCCGGTCTCGTTGAAGATCCGTTTTGGGGGCGCAATGAGGAGAAGGTCCAATGGGTCGGGCAATCCGATTGGATCGTCTCGCGTACGTTCGACGTGTCGGAGGACTTGCTTGCGAAGCAGATGGTCGCCTTGCGCCTCGAGGACTGCGACACTTTTGCGACAGTCTTTGTCAACGGATGCGAGGCCGGCGAGACGGCGGACCGCTTTCAGCGCTACACGTTCGATGTCAAGCCGTTCCTCGCTGCCGGACGGAACGAACTGATGGTGCGCTTCCGTTCTCCGGAACGCGTCGCGAACGAGCGGCGCGCACGGATTGGGAGAGCGTTTCCGATGAGCAACGTGAAATGGGCGAAGAACCAGGCGCTCGTGCGCAAGCCCGCCTGCCACGGCGGCTGGGACTGGGGGCCTGCCGTGAATATCATCGGCTTGTGCGGTACGGTCAAGCTGATTGCAACGGACCGCCCACGCATCGACTACGTCTATTCGACGCAGACGTTCAACGACGACCTGACGCACTGCACGCTTGACGTCTTCGCCGACCTGTCGGACGGCACGACGGTTACGAATCGCCTGGAGATTGACGATCCGCCGCTTTGGTGGCCGAACGGCGCCGGTGAGCAGCGGTTCTACACGTACACCGTTGACGTCAAAGGTGAGAAGGTGACGCGGCGCATTGGCCTCAGGAAACTCGAGGTTCTCAACGAGCGGACGGTCGGCGCGAACGGCAAGGAGGAGCTTTCGCTTGTCTTTCGCATCAACGGGCGGCGCCTGTTCATGAAGGGGGTGAACTGGATTCCGTGTTCGGCCGACGAGAATGCGCAGACTCCGGAACGCTACCGCGACCTCCTTGAAAGCGCCGCCGCAGCAAACATGAACATGGTCCGCCTCTGGGGCGGCGGTCAGTACGAGAAGGATTGTTTTTACGACATCTGCGACGAGCTGGGGCTGCTCGTCTGGCACGACATGATGTGCTCGTGCGCCGTCTATCCTGCGGACGAATGGTTTCTCGGCGAGATACGCGACGAGCTTTCGCACCAGCTGAGACGGCTTCGCGACCACGTTTCGATCGCGCTGTGGTGCGGCGACAACGAATGCCTCGGTGCGATCGGGTGGTTCAAGGAGTCCCGTCAGGAGCCCGACTTCTACCGTGCCGCATGGATCGCGCGTTCGAAAATGCAGGGCGAGCTTGTTGCGCAGTACGATCCCGGGCGCACCTACTGGCCGTCGTCGCCGTGCTGCGGGCCGGGTGACTTTGGCGATGGCTGGAAGGAGGATTCGAAGGGCGACATGCACAACTGGGCTGTCTGGCACTTGAACGCGCCGTTCGCAAAATACTACGAGTACCACCCGCGCTTCTGCTCGGAGTTCGGCTTCCAGTCGTTCCCGTCGATGGAGATCGCGGAGACATTCGCTTCGAAGGCCGACATCCTCGCTCGCGGACCCGACTTTGAATGGCACCAGAAGAATGTCGGCGGCAACGAACGCATTCGCAAGACATTCTCGAACTACTTTCCAGCGCCGAAGGACGTGCCGTCCGAACTGCTCTTGTCGCAGTTCCAGCAGGCGATGGCGATCCAGACGGCTGTTGACGCCTGGCGCAGCGAGCAGCCGCGTTGCATGGGCACGCTCTACTGGCAGCTGAACGACAACTGGCCGGTCTCCTCGTGGAGCTCGATCGAATACGGCGGCAAGTGGAAGCCGCTCCACTATCTCGCCAAGCGCTTTTACGCGCCGGTCCGCGCGACGCTTGCGCCCGATGGATCGGTGAAGGTCGTCAACGGCACGGAGCGGTCTGTCCGCGCGCGCTGCCAGGCTGTGTTCCATGGCTTCGACGGCAAGGTCGAAACGCTTGACCTTGGATGGGTGGAGGTTGCCGCCAACAGCGTCGTCGCCGTCCAAAAGGTGGAGCCGCGCGCCGAAACCGTCCTCGAGCTTCGCTTTGGCGACAGTGCCAGCTTCCCGTTGCGCGCCGACTACAAGGGCGATTTGCCGAAGGCGAGCGTGAAGGCCGAAATCGATGGCTTCAAGGTGACGCTCACGACCGACAAGCCTGCGTTCTGGGTGTGGATGAACGCGAAGGGCGTTCGTGGCGAATTCGACGACAACGCAGTGACGCTCGTGCCCGGTGTGTCCCGCACGTTTACGTTCACTCCCAAAGACAAGGCGACAACGCCTGAGACGTTCAAATCCGCGTTTGCGGTCGTGCACCTTGCGGAAATCTGCGGTGATTTTCATGCTGGAGAGACGATTTCGGCGACGTACAACGGGCGCGAGGTTGCGCTTGAGGACTGCCGGATTTCGGCGATGCCGTTCAACCGCGTCTGGACCGGCAAGCAGAGGACGCTCGACCAGACGCGCCTTGCCAAGTTCGCAAGCTTCGACCTTGCGGAGCCGGGGGTGCTGGAGATCGCCGGCGTGGGTGCGGACGTTTCGGCGCAGCTTTATCCGTTCAGCGAAAGCAACCGGCTCGTGCGCACGGAGCGCGGGCTTGCGCTGAAGCTCGACCGTCCGTCGCAATATGTGCTTGACTTCGGCGACGCGCTCCCGCCGCTTCACGTCTTTGCCGACAAGCCCTTTGCCATTGAGCGCCGTCCGGACGACATCTGGTTCGGTCCGGGAGTGCACCAAGCGGGAATTATCTCGCCAAAGAGCGGTCAGCGTGTCGTGTTGGAGCGCGGCGCGGTCGTTCACGGGGAGTTGTTCCTATGCGGGGTCACGAATGTCTCCGTTGTCGGTCGCGGGATCCTCGACTGTTCGACGTTTGAGCGGGCGGACGTTAGGGCACAGGAGTTTCGCGCATCGCATGGGCTGCCGCCGGTGGATACGGAGTTCGCCTGCCATTCCTGCGTTGTGTATGCTTCCGAGAATGTGCTGATTGAGGGCATCGTCATCCGAGACACGCCTTTCTGGGCTCTGATCGTGCGTTCCGGCTCACGCAACGTGACGATTGACAATGTCAAGATTGTTGGACAGTGGCGGTACAACTCCGACGGCATCGACATCAGCGCGAGTTCCGATGTCAAGGTGAAAGACTGTTTTGTACGCAGCTATGACGACTGCCTTGTCGTGCTGGGAGCCTATTTGGACACGCGCAGCTACGTTGCCGAGGACATCAGCTTTGAGAACTGCCGCCTGTGGTGCGACTGGGGGGCGTCTTTCAAGCTGTGGTCGCAGCCCTACACAAACACATTCCGCAACATCGAAGTCAGGGACTGCAAATTGCTGTGCATGAAGGACACGCCTTTGCAGGTAAAGGACACATGCTGCAGTGCTGACACGCGCATTGAAGATATCCGGTTCTCGAATATTGAATTCGACCTGGATGGCTTGCCGCTGAAATGCGAGTTCCAGAAGACAGATGACATGCGCTATCCCGGCGACTCGACCGTGGCGGAGCTGACGGTGGCATATGTCGGCTGTCAGCATCCGAGGGAGGACCACGGCAACCAGAAATTCGTGGAAGTCGCCGATCCGTCCGGCTACCGTTCTCTCATCCACTCGGTCGTGTTCGAGAACTTCACGTTCCCCGGCTTTACGCCGCCGCTCGTTGCGGAGCTTTTCACGACTGTTCCTGGCCAGGAAGTCCGCGACATCGAGTTTCGTTCGGTGCCGCC
>JAEEZC010000178.1 GCA_016288465.1 Verrucomicrobiota bacterium
CATGATCGCGAACTTGCGAGATTCATCCCGGCATATTCCAACAGCTTCCAACGTCTTTCATTGATGCGTTATGTCGCAGGATCGACCACTAATGTGTATCAACGAAAACACGCGGTTAGCGTTGTCCAACGACTTGAATCTTTGCCCACCAACCAGCTCAACAACATCAGCTGGATCGCCGAAGACGTGACTGGCGGGAAGTAGAAGGGGCAATTCTCAAAGCACATGAAAGACGGTGGCGCTACCGGTCCCATAAAGGCAGCGCCGCCGATGTATAAGGTTTTGGTCCGATCCGTAGTGTTGTTTTGGTGCGATCGGCGGGGGGTGGTGGGGCACGGGCAAGACGCTGACGTGACATACGGGTCGGACGAATTGTCGCGCCCTTAGCGCCGAGGGGAATGTCCTCGATGCATTTATCCGCCCGCGGCAAAACCACAAGGCAACTGACGTTCATAGCTTGCAAACTATAAACATGCGTGGATTGTCCCAATCTGGTTTAGCGGCCCTACTGCGCTTCGGCGAAGGAGGCGGCGGCGGAGCGCGGAGAGCGAATTTATGGTATAATTCGTCCTCACGTGAAAAAGATATCTATTTTAGTGGTGGCAGTTGTCGCGGTAGGCGCGGCAGTATGGCTGACTCGTTCGGGCGAGGAGAAGCCTGCGCCGACGACGCCGCAGACCGAGGTGAAGCGCCAGGACGCCGTCCGGCACTCCGGCGCGAAGCGCGCGCGTCCGGCGCGGAAGGACAAGAGCGCCGCGAGGCCGGCCGTTCCGCGTCCCAAGCCGAAGTTCGTGGAGATTGTCGACGATCCGAGCGAGGAGGATTCCTGGACGCCGGCCGAGAAGGCCCTGGCCGAGCGCATAGAGAAGGCTCTGGACGACGAGAGCTTCGAGGCGGCGATCTCGTGCGCGGCGGAGGCGCAGACCTGCAATGCGGCCGGCGTGCGCAAGGCGATGGTGAGCACGCTTGGATGGTTCGGCGAGAGGGCGATACCGGAGCTTACGCCGTTCCTTGCCGACGCCGACGAGGACGTGCGCGAGGACGCGATGAACGAGTGGTCCATGGCGGTTTCGGCGATAGACGACGAAGCCGAGAAGATCGGGATGGTCGAGCGCGCGATGATGGTGCTTTCCGACGAGGACGCGCTTGAGGACATATCTGGCGAATACATCGGCGTGGACGAGAAGATCGCGGTCGAGTCGCTTCTCCGCATCATCGAGAGCGGAAGCCCCGAGGGCGTGGCGAAGGCCAAGGAGACGTACGAGTTCGTGACGGGCGACGAGTTCACCGACCGCGCCGCCGCCGAGAAATGGCTGGCGGAGGAGTACCAGCCGGACGAGGAGGAGCCCGCGGCGGAACAGCAGGAGCCTGCAATCTGACGGGGCGCAGCACGCGATGGCAAGGACGTACCACAAGGAGTTCTTCGACCGCGAGTACACCGCGAAGGAGGCGTATTCGCGGCTCTGGGGATATGCGCGGAAGTACAGGTTCAGGCTCGTCGTCGGCGTCGTCTGCGGCATGCTCACGGCCGGGACGCTCGTGCCGTTCTTCCAGATAATCCAGCCGACGCTCGCGAAGGTCGAGATGCGGGACGGCAGGGACGCGTCCGCCGCGGCGCAGGCGGGGGCCGCCGAGAGACGCGTCCAGTCCGTGAAGGCTTCGGACGAAGTCGGCAGGAAGGCGAAGGGCCTTGAGAAGGAGTACGGCAGGCTCAGGAGGCTTGCCGCGAAGCTCGGCATCGAGATGCAGGACGAGAACGACGAGCTCGGGCTGCCGCTGCTCTTTGCGATTATCGTCGTCGTGCCGCTGGTCGCGCTCGCGAGGTGCGCGCTCGTGTTCCTCAACCACTACTGCCTGGCGTGGTCCGGGATGCGGACTGTGAAGGACATCCGGTGCGACGTTCTCAAGCACGTGCAGGCGCAGTCGATGCAGTTCCACGGGCGGATAGACGTGGGCCAGCTCATGTCGCGCTGCACAGGAGACCCGCAGCAGGTCCAGCAGATAATCCAGATGGTCCTGCAGGAGCTTGCGCAGGCGCCGTTCGAGATAGCGGTCTCGGTGGGCTTCATCGTCTACTCGGCGTGGACGAACCGGATGCTTCCGACGCTTGGCCTCATCGTGATAGGCTTTCCGATGTTCATGGTGCCGGTGGTGATGCTGTCGAAGAAGATACGCAAGTGGTCGAAGAAGGCGCTGGAGAGGCTTTCGGTCGTGGGCAGCCGCATACACGAGATACTGACGTGCATCCGCGCGGTCAAGGCGTACAACACCGAGGCGTACGAGGAGGCGAAGTACGAGGCCGCGAACAAGGCGACGCTTGAGGCGACGCTGCGCTCTCTGAGGTGGGGGCTTCTCGTCGGGCCGGCGGTCGAGACGATCGGCATACTCCTAATCTGCGCGTTCGTCGTGTGGTGCTTCGTCGCGCACGTGAGGCTCTCGGCGATCATCCCGATGCTTGCGCCGCTCCTTCTCATATACCGTCCTCTCAAGCAGCTCTCGAAGCTCCAGGTGCAGGTGGAGCAGGGCCGCGCCGCGCTCGCGCGCATATGGTCGGTGCTGGACGTGAAGATGACGCTGCCCGAGAAGGCGGACGCGGTGAGCAAGGCGTCGTTCGACGACAGGATCGCCTTCGAGGGGGTGAGCTTCCGCTACGACACGGCCGAGAGGGACGCGGTGCACGGGGCGACGTTCGAGATACCGCGCGGCAGGATGGTCGCGGTCGTCGGCGGCACTGGCTCGGGCAAGACCACCATGTCGGCGCTGCTTGCGCGCTTCTACGATCCGACCGAGGGGCGCGTGACGCTGGACGGCGTCGACCTGCGCGACCTCAGGATCGCGGACCTGCGGCGGCTTGTCGGGAGCGTCCAGCAGGAGACGCTGCTGTTCAACGACACCATCGAGGCGAACATACGCTACGGCACGCCCGAGGCGACGCACGAGGAGGTCGTCGCCGCGGCGAAGCTCGCGAACGCCCACGACTTCATCGTCTCGCAGCCGGGAGCGTATTCGCGCCAGGTGGGCGAGAAGGGGTTTGCGCTCTCGGGCGGCGAGAGGCAGCGCATCGCGATCGCGCGGGCGATTCTGCGCAATCCGCCGATACTGATACTGGACGAGGCGACGAGCGCGCTCGACACGGTGACCGAGAGGCTCGTGCAGGACGCGCTTGCGAACCTCATGAAGAACCGCACGGTCTTCGCCATCGCCCACAGGCTTTCGACGATCAGAGACGCGGACCTCATACTCGTGATGAGGGACGGCGAGATAGTGGAGCGCGGAACCCACGACGCGCTGTACGCGGCGGGAGGCGTGTACCGCAGGCTGTGCGACATGCAGCACCAGTCCTGACGATGGATGAATCGCCCCCATTTTTGGTATAATGTGCGGAACATGCGCAACGCACTGACAGTTCTCGCGGCCCTTTACGCGGCAGCAGCGGTAGCCGACCGGTATCCGTTCGAGCGCTACCAGACGATACTGGACCGCCAGATGTTCGGCCCTCCGCCGCCCGGGTTCGACCCGACGAAGATGCCGAGCGAGGTGGCCAAGACCTCTGCGCGCGGCGAGGCCGAGCTTTCGCAGGAGCAGGAGCAGGTCAAGCGCGCGGTGAGGTTCTCCGTGCTGAACGTCACGGCGTCCGGCGAGCCGGTCGTCGGCTTCACCGACAGCGCCGACCCGAAGAACCCGATGCACTACTACCTCAAGGTAGGCGAGTCGCAGAACGGGTGGACTGTCAAGTCGGCCGATCCCGAGGCCGCGACGATGACGATCGAGAAGGAGGGCGTCGAGGTAACGCTCAAGCTCGGCGGCGACTCGTCCGGAGCCGCGCCAGGCGCGCCTGCGGGCCGCCGCGACGCGAGGGGCGCGCCCTCTCCGCTTCTGGCCGGCGCGAAGCTTTCGCTGCGCGAGCGCCGCCGCCAGCAGGAGGAGCAGATGCGCGAGGACGCCGCGAAGCGCGCGGAGGAGGAGAAGGCCCGCGCCGCCCGCGAGGAGGAGGAGAACAACCGTCGCGCGGCCGAGCGCGAGGAGCAGCGCAAGCAGCTTCTGCTGATACAGGAGGAGCTTCGCAGGGCCCGAGAGGCGCGCGAGGCCCAGAAGGCGGCCGAGCAGCCCTCTTCGGACGGCGAGGCGTCCGACAGCTGACCGGGACGAAGTCGAGCGGATGGACGAATTGGTCGATAGCGAAGCGCCGGTCCACGTCCGGCAGTGGTTCGTTCTGCACGTCAAGCCGCGCACCGAGAAGAAGGTTGCGCTGTTTCTGCGCACGTACAGGTGCTTCCACCATCTGCCGCTCTACCTGAAGATCACGAAGGTGCAGAGGCGCAAGGTCAAGCACGAGCTGCCCCTCTTCCCCGGCTACGTGTTCGCGAGGCTGTCGCCCGAAGACCGCGTCGGCATGCTGAAGACGAACCTCGTCCTCAGCACGATACTCATTCCCCATCCGCGCCAGACGATCCACGAGCTTCGGCAGATACAGCACGCCAGGTTCGGCGCGGCCGAGCTTCGGCCCGTCGCCCAGGTGTTCAAGGAGGGCGACCAGGTCAGGGTGAAGTTCGGCCCTCTGCGAGGCACAGTCGGCTACGTGAAGCGCAAGGGGGCCAACGCGACGCTCTGCCTGAACGTCGAGATACTCGGCGCGTCGGTGGAGGTGTCGATATCCCCTGGCGACCTCGAGCCGGCCCGCTGAGCACGCCGGGTCGGCGCCGGGCCCGCGGCCTCCAGTTGAGACGCAGGGCCATGATTTGGTATAATGTGTGAAATCTTGAGAAAGGTTTCGCATCAATGTCCAACAGAATCTATCCGCGTGAAGAGCTAATCGAGGTGCTGGGGTCGTTCGGGATCGGGGACGTGACGGACGTCGGCAGGTACGGCTCCGGCCACATCAACGACACGTTCAAGGTCGAGACTGCGTCCGGCAGGCGCTACATCCTGCAGCGCGTGACCGACGCGTTCGACAAGGAGACGCTGAAGTCCAACATACTGCGTGTCACCGGCCATCTGAGCGCGAAGGGCGTGAAGACTCTGGAGGTCGTCGCCTACGAGAACCCGTGGCGCGTCTACAAGTTCCTCGAAGGGTACACGAGCGTGGACGTCATAACGGACCCTGCGCAGGCGAGGCTTGCGGCCGGCGCGTTCGCGGCGTTCCAGAACGCGCTTGCTGACCTTCCCGAGCCGAAGCTCAGGCCGGTGATCCCGCGCTTCCACGACACCGTCGACAGGATTCGCCAGCTTGACGAGGCGGCGGCGGCGGACGTGAAGGGGCGCAGGGCCTCCGTCGCGAAGGAGCTCGCGTTCGTCGACGCGCGCCGCGCGGAGGCGGCGAAGATAGTGGACATGATGGCCAGGGGCGAGATTCCCGAGCGCATCACCCACAACGACACGAAGATCAACAACGTGATGATGGCGCAGGACGGCTCGAACGTGGTCATCGACCTCGACACGACGATGCCCGGGTCGGCGCTCTACGACTTCGGCGACATGGTGCGCACGTCGTCGGCGGCCGCGGCCGAGGACGAACGCGACCTTTCGAAGGTCTACTCGAAGAAGGAGTACTTCGAGGCGCTCGTGCACGGCTATCTGGCCGAGGCGAAGTTCCTGACGGAGGCGGAGCGCGAGAACCTCGCGTTCTCCGGCAGGCTCATCACGCTGACGATCGGCATACGCTTCCTCACCGACTACCTTGCCGGCGACACGTACTTCCACACGACCTGCGAGGACCACAACCTCGTGCGCTGCCGCACGCAGTTCAAGATGGTCGAGTCCATGGAGGCCCAGGCCGCGGTCTACGAGGAAATCGTCCGCAGCTGCAGATGAGCGCGACGACGATTCTGCTTGCGGCCGCCCTTGCGGCCGCTCCTGCCGAGAAGCCGGCGTCGACGAACGCCTCGGACCTTGCAAGGATAACGTCCGACACGACGGTCTACGACCGCAAGGAGGGCTGGGTCGCGTTCAAGGGCCATGTGCACGTCGACGACGCCGACTACCAGATGCACGCCGACAGCGCGTACGTGTTCCTCACCGACACCAACACGCTGAGCCGGATCGCGGCGATAGGCGCGGTGTCGATGACCAACGGCACGCGCAGGGCGTACGGCGAGAGGCTCACCTACCGACGCGACACCGGTCTTGTCGTGCTGCACGGCGGCGAAGGGGCGCCTGCTACCGTCGTCGACGAGGCGACGGGCGGCGCGCGCACGATACGCGGCAGCAAGATACGCCTCTGGATAAACAGCGAGCAGGTGGAGGTCGTCGACGCCGACATCTCCGCTCCGAGGTCCGGCGCCAGGCAGGCGCTTCCGAACCTCGGTCCGCTGAAGTGACGGCGGCCCGCACCGAGATCTTTTCAATGATACAGCCCAACATCACGCTATGAAGAAAACCAAGACGCTTCTGCTGGCCGCGACGGCCATGACCGCTGCGTGTGTTTTTGCCGCGCACGAGGGAGGTCCGCCCCCGTATCCGAACTTCGGGCTTCCGAGGGTGGAGGAGATGATGTTCCTCGTCCTCCAGATCGGCGTGATCATATTCGCCGCGAAGCTCGGCGGCATGCTGGCGTCGTTCGCCAGGCTGCCCTCGATACTCGGCGAGCTTGCTGCGGGCGTGATCATCGGGCCGTGGGCGCTCGGCGGCATCGGCTTCGGCAGCGGGCTCTTCGCGGGAGGCCTCTTCCACGGAGCCGAGCTCAGGTCGTACGCCGAGGCGGGCCAGATGTTCGACGCGACGTCGCCCGCGCTGTACGGCATCGCGACGCTGGCTTCGGTGATACTGCTGTTCCTCTCCGGCCTCGAGACGAACCTGAAGATGTTCCTGCGCTACTCTTTCGTCGGCCTCATGGTCGGTCTGGGCGGCGTGCTCGTCTCGTTCGTGCTTGGCGACGTCTGCGCGATCTACCTGCTGCCGAGGTTCTTCGGCCACTTCGCGTACCTGGGGGAGCTGCCGCTCGTCGAGGCGATGACGAAGGAGGCTCCGCTCTACATGGGCATCATGTCCACCGCGACGTCGGTCGGCATAACGGCGCGCATCCTCTCAGAGAAGAAGAAGATGGATTCCGAGGAGGGCGTGACCATCATGGCCGGCGCGGTCATCGACGACGTGCTCGGCCTCATCGTCCTCGCGATCGGCAACGGCATCATCGCCGCGAACCAGGCCGCCGCGCGCGCTGGCGCCGCAGGCGGGACGATGGACTGGGGCGAGATCGGCTTCGTCGCCGCCAAGGCGTTCGGCGTGTGGATCGTCGCGACGGCCGTCGGGCTTCTCGCGGCGCGCTGGATCGCCAAGTTCCTCAAGAAGGTGTTCAAGAGCCCCGTCGTCATCGCGACGATGGCGTTCGGCCTCGCGCTCGTGCTCGCCGGCTTCTTCGAGTTCATGGGCCTTGCGATGATCATCGGCGCGTACGTCATGGGCCTCGCGCTCTCCCGCACCGACCTCAAGCACCCGATCCAGGAGATGCTGACGCCCGTCTACACGTTCCTCGTGCCCATCTTCTTCTGTTCGATGGGCATGATGGTCGACATGTCGGCCCTCTGCTCCAGGCCCGTCCTGATTTTCGGCGGCATCTACACGCTCATCGCCGTCGCGGCGAAGGTGCTGGGCTGCATGATCCCGTCGATGTTCTGCGGGTTCAACGTGCTCGGCGGCCTGCGCATCGGCGCGGGCATGGTGCCGCGCGGCGAAGTCGCGCTCATCATCGCCGGCCTCGGCCTTTCCAGCGGCTACCTAACCCAGGAGATCTTCGGCATCGGCATCCTCATGACGCTCGTGACGACCGTCGTCGCGCCGCCCGCGCTCGTCGGCCTCTTCACGCCCAAGGCTAAGGGCGTGCGTCATCCTAAGCCGAGCAAGGACCGCGCGCGGGAGATATGCTTCGAGCTCGGCGGCGACGAGGTGGCGGACCTCATGCTCGAGCGCCTCGTCTCGGAGTTCCGCGACGAGGGCTTCTTCACGTCGCTGCTCTCCAAGGAGGACCACATCTGGGAGGTCGCCATGGACGACATGGAGATATCCCTCCGCCGCGAAAGGCGCAACATATACGTCTCGTGCACTCCTGCCGAGGAGGCGATCGTCATGACGGCGTGGATGGAGGTCGCAAGCCAGATGAACGACCTCGCGCGCTCCATCTCGAAGCCGATCCGCCGCGAGGACGTGGACCGCATGCTCACCAAGACGACGACCAGCGTGAAGACCGGCAGCTCCGGCATCGGCCGCTACCTGCAGGGCTTCGTGATGCTGCCCGGCTTCAAGGCGTCGTCGAAGCGCGAGGCGATCGAGAAGATGGTCAACGAGATCGCCGCGGCCTGCCCGCGCCACGTCAAGAACGCGGCGGCGGCGACGGAGGCGGTGCTGAGGCGCGAGGCCTCCATGCCGACGGGTCTAGACCACGGCATCGCGGTCCCTCACGGGCGCACGCCGGACGTCGTCGGCATCGCGGGCGCAGTCGCGATACTCGACAACTCGGGAACGGCCAACGGCAGCCTGCCGGACTACGAGACGATCGACAACTCCCCGGTCTCCATCATCGTGCTCACGCTCGCCAACTCCGAGACGCAGACCCCGTATCTGCAGCTCATGAGCTTCATCTCCAAGGCGCTGAGAGGCAACAACGGCTACGGCCGCCTGGCCGCCTGCACCACGCCCGACGAGATGCGCAGGTTCTTCCGCGAGGTGAGGTGAGGCTGCCGTGGGCGCGCGGCCTCTCATAAGCGTCGTCGTGCCGGTGTATGGGGTTGAACCCTGGATCGACCGGTGCGTCGAGTCGCTTCTCGCGCAGACGCTGGGCGACTTCGAGGCGCTTCTGGTGGACGACGGCTCGCCTGACGGCTGCGGCGCGAAGTGCGACGCCTGGGCCGCGAAGGACCCGCGCGTCGTCTCCCTCCACAAGCCGAACGGCGGCCTCTCCGACGCGCGCAACTTCGGCATAGACCGCGCCAGAGGCGACTTCATCGCCTTCGTCGACCCGGACGACTGGGTAGCCCCCGACTACCTCGAATACCTTTGCTCTCTCTTCGACCGCGCGCCTTCCGCCCTTTACGTAGAGTGCGGCGTCGCCGTCGAGCGAGGCGGCGCTGTCTCGCCGCGCGACGATTCCGGCCTCGTGTCCGTGCTCTCGCCTGCCGAGGCGATGGAGCTTACCCTCTACGACGACAGGCTCTTCACCGGCGCCTGGGGCAAGCTCTTCCGCCGCGAGGCCTTTGCGAGCCTCCGGTTTCCGAAGGGCAGGCTCTACGAGGAGATATGGATTGCCGCGGACTACATGCCCGCGTCGCCTGCGACAGTCTTCGGCGGGCGCTCCCTCTACGTCTACTCCATTCGCCCTGGCTCCATCACCACCTCCGCCTTCGACCCGGCCCGCCTTGCACAGCACGCCGAGGCCGCAGACAGGCTCTCGGCCGCAGCCGAGCGCCTCGACCCCGCGCTTGCGCCGGCCGCGCGAAGGTTCCGCGCTTACTCACGCCTGCGCACGCTGCGCATAATGTCCGAGACCGGCGGCGGCCGCCGCGATCTCGGCGATCTCGTCGGCCTGCGCGAGCGTCTGCGCGCCGAGGCGCTTTCTGAGAGCGCGGCCCTGCTCGCCGACCCCAAGGTCCCTCGTCGCGACAAGGCCGCGCTCAGGCTCCTTAGAGTCTCGTTCTCGGCGTACGCACTTGGCTGGCGCGCGTACGGAGCCGTCCGCGGCGTCCGCTCACGCCTTTTCGGAGGGCGCGGATGGACGTAAGCATAGTCGTTCCGTTCTTCAACGCGGGCCCTCGCCTCGCGAAGTGCGCCCGCTCGCTCTTCGCCCAGGCCTCGCATGGCGGCGTGCAGCTCGTCTTCGTCGACGACGGCTCGACCGACGGCTCGGCCGAAGCCGTCAGCGCGGCGCTTGGCGACTTCCCGTCTCTCAGGGACGCGGCGAAGTTCGTGCGGCTGGACGCGAACGGCGGAGTGGCCGCCGCGCGCCTTGCGGGACTTGCCGCGGCGGAAGGCGAGTTCGTCTCCTTCTGCGACGCGGACGACGAGCCGGAGCCGGGCTTCTACGATTCGATGCTCGCCAAGGCGCGCGAGAGCGGCGCGGACGTCGTGGTCGCGCCTGCGACCGTCGTCTGGCCGGACGGAGAGACGCGAGTGGACGACGTGTACCCCGACGTCGACGCGTTCTTCCGCGCGGCGTTCCACACGACATACTTCAACGCGCTCTGGAACAAGCTCTTCCGGCGCGAGGCGATTGCGCCAGACGGCATGGCCCTGCCCGCCGGCCGCATGGACGTCTCGGAGGACCTTCTAATCGTCTCGCAGGCGCTTCTGCGCGCGAAGTCCATCGCCTTCAGCGGCGGACCGTCCTACCGCTACATCATGTCCGCGAGCTCAATCTGCGGCAAGTGGCGTCCAAGCTACCTCTCCGACCAGATCGAGACGGCGCGCCTTCTCGAAGGCGTGCTTCCCGGGCGGCTTCAGTGGTGCGTGCGCCACCTGCGCCACCGCATCCAGTCGAACGCGCTCCGCTTCGGCGGACTCGACGCGCGCTCGTACGCGGCGCTTTGGCCGGAAGATCGGCGGCTTGGCTCCCTTCGCTCCGACCGGCTTCTCAGAAAGGGGACAGCCGCGGCGATCTGGCTGTCCGGCTTCGCGCCGTCCGCGGCGATGCCGCTCTTCAGCGCTGCGGCCAGGCTTCGCGACCGCCTGCGCGGCAGAATGCGCGACGCCTAGCTCCGCGCCCGCCTCCCCTGCGCAGAAGATTTCGCCATCCGGCAAAGGATCGGCCCTTCGAAGCCGTGATGGCATGCGAATCGCCTCCAGCGGTTTTGGATGCGTTTCGCGTCTGGATTTGGTATAATTACGACCGTGAAATCAGATATTGCAGACATTTCGTGCCGAAGCCTTCTGTCCGCCCTGCTGTCCGCAACGCTTCTGGGCATGCTGGCCGGATGCGCATCCCCCTGCAAAAACACGGCGTTCGCCGAATACGACGACGCAAAGGAGGTTGCGATAATCGAACTCGCCCGCACTTCGCAAAGCTGGGACGGCGCGGAGCTGCCCGACTATCCATCCGGCCGACCGGAGCTCATCGTCAGGCGCTACGTGTTCCCGCGCGGCAGCAAGCTCGGCTGGCACCACCATCCCGTCATGAACTACGGCATCGTCCAGCAGGGCGAACTCACGATCATCGGACTGGACGGCGCCGAGAAGACGGTCAGAACCGGCGAGGCCGTTGTGGAAATGGTCGGCACCGTCCACCATGGCGAGAACAGAGGCGACAAGACGGTGGTTCTGGACATGTTCTACATCTCCAAGCCCGGCACGCCGATCGCAGTGCAGCATCCCGAGATCGCGAAATAGCCCGCAGTTCCCAAATACTCAGCGGACCGGTGCGCGGCGCCTTCACTTCTCATGGCGGCGCGTCGGGGAGTAGGGACATCCCGAGCCGTTGGACGTCGAGCCGCACCAGATGCACTTGTTGCCGCCAGGGCCGTGCCGGTGAAGCCGATTAGGCCCGTATGCGCACCCGTGACCGTAGCTCGTCGAGCCGCACCATTCGCAGTGCTTCTCGTCGTCGCGATGCTCGTGCAGTCTGTCAGGGCCGTACGCGCAGCTGTGCCCGTAGCTTGTCGAACCGCAATGTCTGCATTTAGTCGCCATGTCAGTGTTCCTTTCCATGCGTATTATAGCAAATTACGCATCTCCATAGTTCCGAATTACGTGGCGGACGATTCGCTTGTCGTCACGGCTTCGAAGAGCCGGCCTTTTGCCGGTTGACAAGGAACCGTTCGCCAGTTGCCGAAATTCCCTCTGCGCGGGAAAGCGGACGCGGCGCCTAGGCCCGAGAGCCGTCCCCGTTCGCCCTGAAGAGGAAGAGACAGACCGCCGCGAGCGCGATGAACGTGAAGACCGACGCGATTGCCACGACGTTCGCCTTAAGCCACTCCGACAGGCCCAGCACCTCTGCCGAGCCACTGATCTCCTTCAGCGGCTCGATGTCCAGCTCAAGCCTCTTCGTCTCGACCGTTCCCCGCGCGTAGTTGATGACCGTCAGGTCGTACTGCGGCCTCTCGGCGCCGCGTTCGACCGAGACGCTGTAGCGCTCTCCCGGCTTCGCCAGGAACACGATGTCGTGCGGAAGCGTCGCGATCGACACGGGATTCCGCTCGAGCGGTACCTCCTGGCCATCCACGTTCTCGATCTCCACCCTGAGCGCCGTCGCCCAGACCGTCTCGTTCAGCTGCACGTCAAGATTCGAGTGCCTGTATCCGTCAAGGCGTATCATCTTGATCTGTCCGCTTCCGACCGGCTTCCAGCGTCCGTCGACTCGCTTCAGGACCGTCGCCTTCCTGCTGTAGTTGCCCGGCAACCCGTTGACGTGCACCATCGCGACCGGAAGGCCCATCGTCGGAAACTCCATGCACATGATCTTTTTGGCGGAGTTCGTCTCGACAGAACACGCGACGGGCACGCTGAGCGGAGGCGCAGGGTCGTTCTGCTCGATGTAGCCGGGCACCTGGACGGACACGGAGTCGATGTGGAAGGGACGCTCCACAACCGTTCTCCGCACGGTCGTCTCGACGGGCGAGCCGTCCCCGCTTTCGCGGACAGTCCGCTGGAACGCCGCCGACTGCGCCGCGCTCGTCGGCTTCGAGAACGTCAGGCACAGCCTCTGGCGGAAGGCGGTGTCGAGCGTTATGACGCTCTCCCTGACGTTCGCGAACCGGCTGTAGTCGCTCAGCGTTCCCGTCGCTAGCACCTCGCCGTACGCAGACACCTCGACGTTCTGCACGAAGTCGCGCAGCGGCGTGGACACCTTGAGCGCCAAGAACCTCTCCGGACGCTGCGGCACGCTCGGGAACTCCGCCTCGACGATTAGCCGCCCGTCTTCGTCCCTCGCGCTCACGATCCTCATCTGGCGCCATGTCGGGTTCGGCCTGTGCGTGCGCACCATGCGCCTGCGGATCGTGTACGGCACGTCCTTGCCGGACGAGTCGCGCACGCGCAGCTCGCATGCGAGTGCGTCGGCTCGCCCTGGCGTTGCCGCCGCGTAGAGCGCGGGAGCCGCGTCGACGGCGACCACGCTCTCCTCGTCGACCGTTCCCCTTACGCCCCACGACGACTGTCCGCCCGGCGACGTCGCGGCAGCCGCGGCGAACGCGACGGCCGCGAGAATGGACTTATTGCCTTTCATTGTCTTCGAACCTTTCCCTGAAGCGTATGTACAGGAACGAACCCACGATGAGCAGCACGCCCGCGAGCGCGAACACTCCTGCCCGGGCAGGCGTCGCGAGGCATGCGGTGTCGACCAGCAGAATCTTCGCTACCGCCACGCCGAGCAGCGTGAGCGCCGCAAGGCGCGCGGGGCGCCTGCGCAGGACGATGCCCGCCCAGAGCGTTCCGAACGCCGCAACCGTCCAGGCGACCGAGACCGAGCCCGTCTTCAGCATCGGCAGATACGCCAGCCCGAAGAGCCTCGCCTCGCCAGTGTAGAAGAGGAACGCCATTGCCGCCGCCGACGCGAACAGGAACTTCGAGCGCGTCCTCTTCGCGATCATCGCAGTCGCCGCCGGAAGCGTCCAGAGGCGCAGGAGGCGCAGCACGAACGCTGAGAGGAACTCTCCGTTGCTCATGCCGGCGACGCCGCTTGCGTCGCACACGACGTAGTACTCCAGCGGACCGAACTGCAGAAGCCCGGAGAGCGCGGCCACGGCGAGTATGACCTTCGACATGACGCCGAGCACCTTCTGCCCAGTGCGCCTCTCGCCCTCGGCCGCGGCGACTGCGACAGCCGCCCACGACGTCACGTACCACGGACGGCTGAACAGCATCGTCGGCGCCACCGAGAGGAACGCGAGCGAGAAGACGAGCAGAATGTTGATCGTCTCGCGGTCGGCCCATCCGCGCCGGATCGCAGCGGTCGCCGTCGCGAGATACGCCGCGACGACGCCGAGCACTACGACGCCCGCCATCTCGCTCGAGAACTCGCTGCTGAAGACTGTGGCGATCCAGCCGAAGTACGCGCAGGCCGAGAGCGACACGCCCAGCCACGCGATGACGTTGCCGACCTTGCTTCTGCTCTTCGCGTCCAGGACGACGCCGAGAACGTAGACGGCGTGTACGACCGAGAGGAACACGAGGTTCTCCAGCACCGCGGCGCTACCGCCGCTGTATGGACGCACCGAGCCCCATTGCGCGCACGTCGCGAAGGCGAGCATGGACGCGAGGAAGTCGAGCGCCGACCACTTGCACGACCTCGCCACGAGGAACGCGCCGGCGTTCAGAACGAGCAGGTAGACGTCGAGCGCCACCGGCGACGCGCCCGTGTCGCCCGCGATGTACGGCGTCGCGTAGCCGCCGACCAGCCCGAGCACCGCGATGAAGGGCGACTTAAGCGACACCGACATCACGCATGCCGCGCCAGTCACCGCGAACAGCGCGGCGAAGGTGAACGCGTCGGATGCGATGACCGGCGGCTTGAAGTAGCAGTGTCCGAGCCCGAAGCCGATGTAGAGCGCGACTACGCCCAGCGCGGCCGCGAGGTGCCCGAGATGCTCGTACTTGGTCTTCTTGACGATCCACGTTCCGGCGCAGCATCCCGCCGCTCCGCCAAGAATCGTCATCGCGACGCGTCCCGACGGACCCATCCAGCCCTGTTCGATCGAGAGCTTCACGAAGTACGTGATCGCCCCGACGATGAGAATCGCGCCGATGCGCACCAGCCAGCGCGTCGCGAACGCGAATTCGTGCGTCATGCCGGGCGGCGCGAACTCCCCGCGCACCGCCAGCCAGCGCTGGACCTTCTCGAATATCACGTCAATCGCCGCGGGCTCGTCGCTGGCCTCGCATGGCTGCTCCTCCGGTTCCGCAACGGACGCGGCGGGCGCCTTCACGGGCTCTGGCGCAGGTGCGGGCTCTGGCGGCGCCACGGTCGCGGGCATAGGCGGCGCGGCAGGCAGCGCGTGCGCAGACGGCGCCGGAGCGGACGCAGGGACTTTGGCAGGGGCCTTCTGCGTCTTGGCGGCGGACCCGATCTGGGCCAGTGCGGACTGCATGCGCGCCAGTCTTTCCTCGATGGACGACAGCCTCTGTCCGAAGCTGCCGACCATGAAGAGCAGCAATATCATCAGCAAGAACAACAATACCAGCATAGGCTTTCCTCCTGTCTTTTATTGTAAGCACAAGCATACTATAGCACATCTCCCGTCGTCTTGTCAACGGCACTTGGCAGCCCTGCGGCGAAGTCGAGAGGCTCGTCCGCCCGTTCGACGCGGCGGATCTCGCGGACGTCGGGCACGACACCGGCATGGGCATCGCCGAGGATATCCTGGCCTTTGCCGGCAGGGCGCCTTTCTGGTGCCGCCCTAACGGCTGTCAATGTCCAGAAAAGTGACCAACTGCCACGTGAGCCTCGGCATTTGCTATAATGCGCGACCAGGCCGAAAGTACCTGACATCCCGAGCGGGGCGAAACGACCATTGCGCCTGCCGTAGAGTGAAGATGTTGAAAAGGAGAATAAAGTGAACAATGTCGCCAGATTGATGGTGGTGGCGGCGGCGGTCGCCGTCTCGACGGTCGCCGAATCGAAGGATTACTCCGGAGCCGAGCTCTACACGATTGAGGAGTTCCAGCACGGCAAATTCGAGGCGCGCATCAAGATGGCGTCCGGTTCCGGCATCGTAAGCTCCATGTTCCTCTTCCAGGAAGGCTCGGACATCCCCGACGGAAGGCCGTGGGTCGAAGTCGATATCGAGTCGCTCGGCAAGAGCCCGAATTCGATTCAGTCCAACATCATCACCGGCAAGACCGGCGCCCAAGTGACGAGCGAAAAGCACCACGCGGTCAATCCTGCGGCGAACGAGGCTTTTCACACCTACGCCATCGAGTGGACCCCGAACTATGTGCGCTGGACGGTCGACGGGACCGAAGTGCGGAAGACCGAGGGCGGCCAGGTCTCTGCCTTGACGGGGACTCAGGGACTCCGATTCAACCTCTGGTCGTCCGAGAGCGCGGCGTGGGTCGGAGCGTTTAACGACTCGATTCTCCCCGTCCACCAGTTCATCAACTGGGTAAAGCTGTACAAGTACACTCCGGGCGAGGGCGCAGACGGCGGCGACTTCACGCTAGAGTGGACCGACGAATTCGACACCCTGGACGGCACGCGCTGGGGAATAGGCGACTGGACTTTCGACGGGAACCGCGTCGACCTGACCGCGGACAACATATCCGTCAAGGACGGGATGGCGATTCTGACCCTTGCGCGGAAGGGCCAGGAGGCGTTCATGGGGGAGGTTCCTGTCGACTACGAACCCTGCGACGTCAAGCTGACGCCGTACGAGGGCGTCTACGACGGCGAGGGGCACGGCGTGGCCGTCGAGACGAACGCGAACAAGGGGCTGAGCCTGCGGTATTGCGCGGTTGACGGCGTGCAGGGCCTGCCCTCCATGCCGGCTTGGAGCGACACTCCGCCGCTGTTCACCAATGTCTGCGAGGTGACGCTGTGGGTCGAGGCGTCCTTGTACGGCCGCGTTGCGGCGACCAATTCCGCGATGGTGAGGATCAAGAGGCGCAAGGTGTCGGCAGGAGAGTCGCAGGTGAGTCTCGGCCTGCCGAAAGGAGGCTACGTCGGCGATGGCACGGCGAAGACGCCCGCTGTGTCCGTCACATGCGGCGGACGCCTGCTCGTCAAGGGCGTCGACTACGACGTTGCCTACTCGAACAACGTGCAACCAGGGACGGCGACCGTCACAGTCTCGATGAAGGGCAACTACGAGGGAAGCCTGACTGCTCAGTTCGCGATTGCCGCGCCTGCGGCAGAGCCACAGCCCGAACCGCAGCCCGAGCCTCAACCACAGCCTCAACCTGAGCCTCAGCCGCAACCTCAACCTCAGCCCGAGCCACAGCCGCAACCTCAGCCTCAGCCTCAACCTGAGCC
>JAEEZC010000179.1 GCA_016288465.1 Verrucomicrobiota bacterium
CATAATGAAGGTCTCCACCTCTTTCCCGTCGCGAAACACCTTAACAGGAATTTTCTCTCCGATTTGGCGAGTGTAGACCGGATAATGGAGCGACCTCGCCACCCCTCCGTCAAGGCGAATCCTTCCGTTGTTTGAGACCTTATAGCCGTCAATCTCCAGGATAATATCATCAGTGTGAATCGAATCCTTCCCGAGAACCGGATCCACATTGTCAACAATCACGCCTGTCCTGTTGGAATCCATACGATAATATCGCCTCTTGGACGGACTTTCCATCGGATTCCAATCAAATTGAACGTCCGGGAATCCATCCACCTTCCCATCATTGGTGTCATTCAGGAAATGACGAATGACATCCGGCGGGATAATGTATCCCAACGATTCTGACTTGTCCTTCTGCTTGCCTTGGAATGCTATTCCGACGATCTTTCCGCTTTTCACGTCAAGAACCGGTCCGCCGCTGTTGCCTGGATTGATGGCAGCATCCACCTGAACGCCAAGAAGTCGCGACCGCCCGTGCGAATAGTCAATATCCTCGATACGAGAAACAATTCCACGAGTGTATGAGATGTCCTCGCCTCCTATCGGATAGCCGACAGCTATCACATCATCCTGCACACGCGGCGTCTCGCCAATCTCCATTGGCGTGATGTCCTCCATAAACTTCCTGTCTTCAACGTCAACAAGCGCGAGGTCTGCGTCGTTGTCAACGAATATCACCTTGGCATGATATAGCATGTCCTCGTTATGCTTCCTTACACGAATGTAAGAAGCGTCGGCAACACAATGCGCACATGTGAGGATGCGTCCGTTGGCAATTACGGCTCCAGATCCCGTATCGCTTTCACTAACGCTTATCCACGGACAGACTATGTAGGACTTCGCCGTCGCCACCTCCAGTTTCACAACTGCATTGAGGGGATTGTTGTCCCCAACCGAATCTTCGATTTCCTGTGCAAGCACAGGTATAGCAGCCAGCGCAACGGCAAGCACCATTCCCGACATGTTCAACTGTCTCATCACTTTTCTCCCTTCTGCAGGTTACTCACATTTCAAGTCCAAATCTTACAAGATATTATACCACGCCATCCACAGGGTCGGACGATCTACGTTCCTCATCTTGCCTCCAGAGAGGCTCAAACATCCCCAAGAACCTCTCAATGAGAGCATCCACCTTCTTCCATGCCTTCACAGCCTTTATCCAACGTTCGGGGATGGCGTCGAAGCCGTAGTAGGCACCGGCTATCTGACCATAGACCGCGCCGATGGCGTCAGAATCGCCTCCAAGGTTTACGGCGACGATGAGTCCTTCCTCGAAGGAGTCCGTGGCATGGAACGCCCAAAGCGCGGCCTGGAGCGTCGAGGCAGCCCAGCCTGAATTGTTAACGAGCGTACGGCTCAGCTCCTTTCCCGGTCCCGTCTTCGTGCGCCTGTAGCAAAGATGATCTTCCAGGACACCGGCGAACGTGTCGCAGACTTCTCGCGCCACCGCCGAAGCATGCGTCAAATCGCTGACTTCGTGTATGATTTCAGGACGCCCCAAAGCCCTCGCGATTGCATAACTTGGCGCAAAGCGCACAATCGATCCGTTACCCTTCGATGCCTTCCGTCCGTCCACGAACGAGCCGCCAGTGCGCGCAAACACCGTCAACGAGGCCTCCGTGGTGCGTCCCTCGCCTAACGCAAGCCCGTCTATCGAAGATTGATATCCCTCCTTCATACACTTTGCAAACGTCTCCGCAACGTCCTTCAGATCGTAGTCGCCCTTACGGACGAAAGAGTCCATCACGCACATCGCCATCGAAGCAGCATACGTCCAATAGCCGCACGGCTGGTCGGATACCGAACACCTCTCCATCTCCGCAGCCCACGGATGGTCGTCCTTGTCGCAAGACCGTGTGGGGCTTCCGAAGGCATCACCGACAATCAGTCCCCAAAGCATCCCCTTGGTCTTGTTCCGGTCGAACGTTTCCGGTTTGCATGGGAATAATTCCAAAGGAATCTGCACACCCTTCCCATTGTCGGCCTTTTCCAGAAAGTCGATTTCGTCAAGGACTGCGGCAACGCCGCGTATGGTAGCATGGGCCGGATCCTCGGCCACACGGACAGGAAGCCCTGTCGCAGCGGATAGCCGTCTATTCAGCCCTGGCAAGAGCGAACCGCCTCCTGTGAGAACGAATCCACGGTCCACAAGATCGGCTGCAAGTTCCGGCTCGCACTTGTTGAGTGTCGCCTTCACTGCCTCGACAATCCTGTTCACAGGTGCCTTCAAAGCCTCGCAGATTTCCTCGGACGTCACAGTCACGCTCTTCGGCACCCTTGTCGCTGCGTTGCGGCCGTCGATTTCCAACTTACTGCAAGTTGGATATGCGCTGCCGATTTCCTTCTTGATGCACTCGGCCCAGCCATCGCTAATGAGAAGTCCGTGTCGATCCCGCATATATGTGCAGATGGCGTTGTCCATGTCTTCGTCTCCGGCACCGCGCACGGAACATGAGTGGACGATTCCGCCAAGGGAGATAATGGCAACATCGCATCTGCCGCTGCCGATGTCCACGACCATGGATCCCTGCGGCTCGGAAACCGGAAGGCCGGCCCCGATCGCGGCGGCCATTGTGGCCTCGATCGGGAACATGCGGATGCTAGACAGCTGCTTCATGGCGACTTTTGCGTCGATATCTTCCGCAGTCTTCTCGCCAATCCACGACGCCAGCCTCACATTGGTTTCCAAGATTTTCTTCTCTTCCTCGGTGATGTCGCCTGGCACGGAGACCACGAAACGACGACGATTCTTCGCCAGCTTCTCCCAAAAGCGGCGCGGACACGCCCTGTCAACGAATTCCTTGATCATCGGCAACGCCATGTCATAATCCGAGATGACGCCTTCCTTAATCGGACGGACAGTAGTGACAACATTCCATGGAGGGTCGGAAAACACATATCTGCTGGCTGCGATGAACCGCTTTCCCCGTGCCGACACACAGGCAACCGACGGCTCGTCCAGCACAAGCCCTTTACCTTTGACCCAGACCCTCGTCATCGAAGACCCGAGATCGATACCGATGTCATTTCCGAACAGTTCTGACAGCTTTGAAATAATTCCCATGTTACCGCTCCTAAGTTTGTCATCCGAGATCTTCACTGCAATATACGTCTCTCGCGGCTAAATCTGACAACGCCGGAAATCTTTATGCTCATATAAAGTAATTGGCGTCGACTTCGCCATCAGGTTCGGTTTTGCCCAAAATAGTTTTTTCCTGTTCCATTCCACCTGTCATTCTGGCCAAGCTTGATCAACGCTCGCGGCGAAATCCTACACTACACCTTTTAGCATGGTCTTTACTGGTCAAAACTGCACCTTGCAATTGGGATTTCTGCAAACAGTGTCATCTGGATCATGTTCCCATCCACAGCGCGGGCATTTGTGTTGGTCTGACCGTGTGGCACTTATTGGGACCGGCTTAGATTTTCTAGGCCAAAATGCCAAACCAAGAACGCCGCAAATAACCATAACAATCGGGATTGTAATCCATAAAGCGACATTCGCCTTGATGTCCGTTTTATCCCCTTTACGACCAATGGTTTCAAGATTCGTAGCACCCTTTTTCCATAGGCTATCGACCTTTTCCTGGAGGCTACTCACATCCGATTCTAATTTTTGAATTCGCTCATTCAACACTTTTATCTCCTTAGTGTTGCTACTGGTGACCTTGGTCCAGCTGTTTATATCGTACTTGATAGGACTTATTGCTTCTGATAGCCGTCGGTCAGAATAAACTTTATCGCTCTCGGCTTTTGCAAACTGCGAAACAGTGAAAATGGTGACGAATAATAGGAAAAATCTGGCCTTCATAACGTGTATCTCCTTTTAGTTCAGTCTCGAACCATTTCTTCTGCTTCACGCTGAAACGCTCCATCAAATGTCCGTTCAATGGAAATATCCATTGGACTTGTCATATGAATTTCTACGATATTGAACCGTTCGTTGGGATGACTGTTTCGCAACTCATCAATGTAGGTAGAAAACGCATCCATGTCTGGTTCTGGATAAATTGTCTCAGACAACGCCTTCCCTTCGCATTGTACACTAATGCCAGAATCAAATGGGCACTCAATCCGTATTGACAATGAATCAAGACGGGAATTTGCACTCTCAAACAGATTCTTAAGCGTGGTTTCAATCTTTGTTTTCATTTTATGCTGCCATTGCAGGGTTAGTAATTGGATTTTTGATTTGGAAATACCTTGGAACACCGTCAACATTCATACTGACGGTAAATTTTTCAGGCCGTAGTGAATCACCATCGTAAGCCGATTTTACGCGATAATCTGTTACTAATTTGCCGCCGTCAAGGGCCTTTTCAACGAATTTCTCCATGCGCCTCCATTCACCGTGTCGATTAATGTAGGAGTTCATCGGAGAAAGATTTACCTGTTCCTTTGGCCCCCCGAATTCGCTTGCGAGCAAATGTCCTCCATCATCGCCAGGTTTTCCATCCTTCATCTGGCGACATAGACGTTGTTGATCCACATCACGAACCCTGAGTTCTCCTGGTATTCGCTCGAGACGATCCACCTTCATGTCGATATTACGACCCATCCCATTCGTTTCAATCTGGATATGATTCTTTCCTACTGGGTTATCTATCTCTAACACCGACTTCTCAGGCAGTTTCCCGTTTAAAAGCTCGGAGTCCCTTCCCGACTCCACCTCATAGACTGGTTTTCCATTCTTTGTTTCGTCACATCGACAATCGTCCCATGTAGCATCCTTCTGCTCGGATTCAGTAACGTTGCAAATATCATTCTCTGCTGTTGCCTCTTGATGTGGTTCAGCCTCTTTTCCTTCGGAGTTAAAACTCGATTCTTCCACATCAAGTTTTTTGCGTAGTTCGTCGACCGCGTCGGATTCCTTCTGCTTAAGAATTTCCCTTCCTTCTTCTTTGGTATCAGGCATTTCTCCGACTCGGAAACCCTCCTGTATGGTCTGGCGCTCCATCATAGCATGCTGCAATTCGCGTCCACCCTGCCCACCGGCTTCGGCAGCCATCTTCTGGGCAATCTCACGAGCGGCTTGCACAGCTGCCTCCTTTGCTGCCTCAACGGCGACTTCTTTGGCAGCAATGGCCGCTACTGCTTCGATGGCCATTAGACTTCTCCTTTCTTAAAAGCGGAGAGCGTTTCTTCAACAAGCACCGGATTTATACGATAGACTATATCTTCCACAAGCATGACGCGCACATCGGCAGAAAAGGATTGCCTACGAGGTTCAAGCATGGGAAGCGCACGGCGGATGGACTCCGCAAGCTTTTCGTAGCGGTCTTTCATGCCCTTCAAAAGATCACAGTTCTGATTGACAACTTCCAATAGGCTCTTGCTCCCGCTAACTAGGAAGGGCGCAAACGCTATCCCGGCTAGCTTACCTGTCGGTGATTCAACTGCGATTTTTGACGCGGCGAAGTACTCTGTAAACGATGCACGGTAGGAATCTGTCATATTGGTTACCCCAGCCAAGATGGCTGTACCTGACGCGCGAAGCGCAAGTAGTGCTCGCCAGTCACCACCATGATAATTCCAGATTTCCGCGCAAATTTGTTTCCAATAGACGGCAAGCCAGTCCTCACGATCAAGCCATGTATCAACATTTCGAGTCGGACGTATGTCCGCAAGCGCATCGAGATTCTGCCCAAGCCCAATGGCAAGCATGGTCTTATAGAGCGAGTCTTTGAAAGCGCCATCCTCAGTGTCAACTCCGACAGAAG
Organism: Verrucomicrobiota bacterium; assembly: GCA_016288465.1. Taxonomy (GTDB): domain Bacteria; phylum Verrucomicrobiota; class Kiritimatiellia; order RFP12; family UBA1067; genus UBA1067. The sequence goes on from JAEEZC010000179.1 coordinate 5,763, forward strand.
GTGTCTTAAAAATTTCCGCATTATCCTCACGATACTTACGCGTAAATTCTGAAACTTCACCACCTATGCGCGATTCGTGTTCCTCGCATTTTGGAACACGAACTTGGAACGCCTTGAGGTCACCATCTTGACTTACAACGCATTCACCCGTCCGAAGCAGACTAAGGTCGGCAATCTGAGCGTCTTCAAGTCCCATCGTGCCACCGACATTCTCACGATCATCCACAGCAAGGAGACGATGGACAATTTTCGCGCCTGTGCCTTTGACGATGTTTGGACTGACACGAGATGGGAGCTGATCCACGACCATAACCCCCTCTCCATAAGCACGAATTTCTGAAAGCATGTCAACGAACGCCGACACCGCCTTGCCACGAGGATTGCTTGCCTCCATGTTTGCCGAAGTGTCGGGGATATTCGCAAGAAGCCTATGTGCTTCTTCGATAACGAGGACATGACGAAGAGCTTGCGTCGGATTATTAGAGAATGTCGCCTTACGCCATTCATAAAGACGCGAAACGATCAACCCCATCAGAAACGCCTTTTCATCATCGTCGCCGAGGTTTTCCAGTTCAATGATTACGGGGCGTTCAAAGATATCCTTTGATGGTAGTGAACGCGGCGTTTCAAGCATGGTCCCCTTAGCTCCAACAAGAAGACTAGAAAGTCGTGCCTTGAGCGCAGCCTCAATGTTCATCTGTTGCTCTTGGTAGTAGCCTTTTCGTCTGACAACTTCCGTAACCTTCCAATAGAGGTCACGGAGCGTCGGGAGGTAATCGCGGAAGTCTTCATGATAAACATCAATAAAACGATTCTCTGATCGTCCAAGATCCCAACCGCGCTCACGATAAACCTCAAGAATCGCCTCTTCAAGGATATATGGCATGGAGGCGTACATCGGGAATGAGGCGTTGAACGTCGCTTTGAGTCGGTCAATATGGGTAAGGACATGAACTCGGTTCGCATCTGTGTCCATCCCAGGCTCAAAATCGAACGGGTTTAACCGCAAGGGACAAGTTGCCGTTCGGTCAATACCAGCGGAAATGACAAGCAGATCGTCCCTGAACTCATCCATCGTTGCAAGTGCGCGATATTCAGCCTTTGCTGGCTCTATGACGAGGAACGGTACATGTTCATTCTTCCAAAGCTGACGGAGCAGGTGGTGAATGGAATTCGTTTTTCCTGAGCCAGTTAAGCCAAACACAGCAAGATGCTTCGTCAAGTTTGCCTGTAGCATCCGATAAGACTGACTTGTCTCATTCCCCTTATCAAGGATTCTGCCAAGCGTAAGCGTTTTTGCCAAAGACCCGAGCCCCACCCCAAGGTTGATTCCGAATGCTGGTCGCCGCGAAACGCTGACTCCTTCAACGTCTTGCGTCGCAACAGGCGTAGCTATGGCCAACTCTCGCGTATTCACTGGCGTCGCAGGGCCGTTAAAGAGGATGCCGAGCGGGTGATTCTGGAAGGAAACAGGCCATGGACGACCGTCCTCGGCCGACTTGGGCTTTGTGGCAAAGGCGGTACGAAGATAGACGTTTTGGAAACGTCGAAGCGTGTCGCGGAAATCTGTCGGCACCTTGATCGCTCGCGGCGGCTCGTAGGTACTGTCCATGCCCGCGAAAAGTGAGTTCACAACTCCGATGCCCTGCCGGTAGGTGTCCGAATCGGCCGCACAGAAGTAGTGGCCAAGATTCCACATCCCGAGCGCCGTCCCTTCCTGAAGCCGCTTTTCGTAAGCTCTCAAAACCTCCTCGGCGTATTCCGCCTTGCGGTTCAGCAACTCCTGACCGACTGTCGTTGTCTTTGTCCATGTCAAGCCAAAGGAACCAAATCCGCCAATAGCAGTCTGCGTCGAATGAGCCCAGTTTTGCGTGTCCGCACTTCCCTTGGTGTGGGAGGTTGTTGTCGTCACCCCTTCGGTGTGGTGGGCGCCTTCTGAATGGCCAGCCTTGCCACTTATAGCATCACCGATTCCCTTGGTGGCGCTTCCAAACAACTGGCCGATGCTTGCGCCGATGGCGGTGCCAATTCCGGGCGCGAGAAAAGATCCAATAACACCGCCGACAATTGCACCAACTCCTGAGATCCCTGCCGCCACACGTTGGTGCGTTTCGAGCAATTGCTGGTTTGTAGAGGTGCCGTCAGTTATTGTTTTCGCGATTGAGCGCATATCAGATATCGAGACGGAATGACCACCGCCATTTGTATCACCTCGGCCCCCCATCCCAAACAGTCCGAGCATCACTGTCTTTCCGTTAGACGTTGCCTTTGAAAGGTCTGTCTTGACGAGGTGGTGGATATCGGATTCGAGCTGCTGGCAAGCTGCGATGGCGTCGCGGACAGCATCTTGCGGAATCGGGTCTGCGATACTGAGCCACGTATAGGTCTTTCCACGCATCGCTCGAATGAGTCGCTCTAGCCCCTGCACAAACAATTGAGACTCTTCGTCGCGCTTGAGAGACGGGATGCCCGTGAGGACACCAAATTCTGTGCATTTAGACAGCTCATACGAGACAGCGGATGCTTCGGGCGTTGACAGATTAACAATGCGGCTTCCCGGAAAATTAGCACGCCACACAGCTCCGTAACCATCAAGAACGCCTGACGTTTCTGGCGCATCCGCCGCGAATTTGCAAAGCCCAAGATAGACACATGTTCGCGTCACGTCACCCTGTACGATGAAAAGGAGAGAATGCCCCTGACCACGCATCGCCGTCAAAGCACTCTCAACACCTGGGAGATGAAACTTCTCGTTCGCGTCAAACGCGATTTCATCAAGTTTAAAGAGTCGGACATTCTTTTGGAGGTGGTCTTTGAGCGAAGGTGCGCCGTCAGTTTCGGGACTTGAAAGGAGGATGTCCGAATATTCGGGGACGTCAAGGTGTCGGCGTTCGAGTGAATACAAGAGCAGCTCATCAAAGGCAGGGTAACATTTGCGGGCAATGTCTGCACGTGCCTTTTCAAGAGCTTTTAGGTTCTTAACTGCAACGTCTGTCATAATGGAAGCTCCTTATTTCTTCTTCCGCAGAAGAGGAATGTTGCGATACCATGGCGTGGATGATGACTTGCCTTGAACCGCAGACGAGGATTGTGTCCATTCCTCCAGTTTTCGACGTTTAAAGCCAAGTAATCCCTGGTAGCTTCGCTGACCTGGGATAACAATGCCTTCAATGCGAGTTCCCTTCGGCATGTCTCTTGCGGCATCAATTCCCTTTGTACGTATCACGGTATCATAGAGAGAGGCCTCATGGTCAACTATCTCAAAGCGATAGGTACATACACCAGCGGCATCCTCTTGGTACTGAAGATAGACTTTATACTCGTCTTCAAGACGTTCTGTAGGACGCCCGTGAAAAGCCGCACTCATATTACGTAATCTTGATGCAAACGGAATATTTGACCTTGCAAACACATCAATTACGGCTTCCGAACCAATTTGCTCTAAATCCGTCTTTTCAAAGCCATGCCACCAAGACAGGTATATTCGCCGCGAATGGAGATACCATGTTTCTGGAATTGTACAAAGATATTGGACTCCGGTCTTTTCTCTTGAATCATTTCTTCCGGGCGCAAGAAGGCACTTTGCCTCCGACCAAGAATCATTTTTCGAAAGGCGATACTTAACCCAGATACCATCTTTTTTCGGTGCCTGATCTGAAAGTCCAATTGATACCGCACAACCCGTTGCAACATCAGTAAATGGAGTATCGGTAATGAAAATCCGATCGCCTCCAAGCGCAAATTCCTTAGCAACGATTTCACGCAAGAAATACCATCGGGACGATCCACCCGTGAGAATGACTTTTGCTATCTGGTCGTTGCCAAGCCCTGCACTATCAAGCGCTCCACGGATGCAAAGGCGAATCTTTTCATAAATGCCGGCATCCTTAATCATATTGGCAAACTCATTCTTTGAGAGGTATAGCTCAAATTCTCCGGACGGCAAGTGAAACATGTGCTTGTGATCCTGATCTCGCGAAAAATGATCGGACGCGGCTTCCTTTGCCTCCTTGATTTTGTCGCGTAGTTCAAACCGCTCACTCGCAGAAAGGTTGTCGCGTCGGATGCGATCACTGTTGTTGCGAAAGAATATTCGCTCAATCATATCGTCGAACTCTTTTCCGCCAAGTAATGGATCACCTGCGGTGGAAACAATTTTGGGAGCACGACCAAGGATATCCGTCTGGATTATGCACACATCTAATGTTCCGCCGCCAAAGTCAATAACCATGAAATGTTCTGGTTTTTCACCAAAGCGAAAGCCGAGTCCGTCACCCATACGCAGAGCGTGAACTGCGGCAACTGGTTCTGGTATCGAATATACGCCTCGCGCAGGATCGACCGGAAATCCGGCTTCCTTGACAAGTTTCTTGAGTAGCAGAACACGATCATCTGACCACGATGCAGGGTGAGCCACGCAGGTGGCAAAATCTTCCGAGGAAAGAGCCTCTCTCGCAACATTAAAACGCCGTTCGACAACACGCGCCATTTCTCGCAAGAAGGTCTTTGCATATTTTTCAGCATGCTTGCGAAGGTCTGCTATTTCTGATGTGTCCGCCGAATCTGGACTGCTACCCAGATACCGCTTAAAATCAGAAACCAATTTGCAACTGGAATCAGCGACTTCCTTGTATCGCAAACGGACTTCATTTCCTGCTGCACGAAGGGTATCGTCATTCTTATCAAGCGCGAGAACCGTTGGCATAGTCTGCCCATTACGTCCACCGCCGACATTGAGCAATTCGGGTTGGATGTTCGACCCGATGTCCATGATGGCAATTGAACTCTGACTACTGCCAAAGTCTATTCCAATGACTTTTCTTTTCTCATTCATGCGTCAATACCTCCCTTTCGCTTCTCGTCTCCCTCGGGCTTGCGCCCCGTTCCAGACATCGGCGGGGGCGGAAAACGAAACCTCCTCCGATGCATCAGATGAGGCGCCTGAGAGAGCCCAGAAAGATACACCGAAGGAGGCGAAACTGCATTATTAGGGCAGTTACCCTTCCGTGCGTCTTCCAGGTGAAGTTTCTCAGGCTTTCATCCGACGCCTCCCATGTCCGCAGTCGGCCGGCGCGACCGGCTCCCTGCGCGGGAAATCTGTTTGCCAAGGCAGAGGCATCGTTGCCACCGTTCCGCCAAGACAGCGACATTATACCATAAAATTCAGGTCTGCGGACGAAAATTTCGCGACAACCTCCGCCCGCAGGCCTGTCCGGGCTCTCTCAGCCGGAACTGCCTAATGGCACACGAATATACGACGGCTGTCGGAGAATCTGACAAGCGATGCACAGTGCCATTAAAAAACCGAAATTTATACCACACGGCGTTATCCCATTTAGTATAATGTGCGGACAAGGAGAACAAGAACGAGAGGCCTGTCCCTTGGTGCTAACAGCCGTGTAGAACGTGTAGATCGTGTAGACGGAGGTAGGGTGTGGACTCCGGCCGCGCCGAAGACAGACGCTAAACCTTTTCAGCCCCTTCAGTGTCAAACCACGTCACAGTCAACTATGGCCTATGCAGCGGAAGGAACTTGCGAGGGGCTATCTGGGGATGAGGTTCTAATTACGGCAAATCGCCCATCTCTTCCATCATTAGCCCGTAGAGATACTCGGAGCCTTCAAGATACAGCCCTGTTTCGACATCCTGCAGCTTTTTGTGCAGGCGGGAATGATAGACCGCCGACATGGCGTCTTGAATGGACTTGCCCTTCCTCTCGACGAGCATGGCAACAAGGTCCTGTGTCGCATACTCGACCAGCTGCCTCTGCTTAATGGACATCGTCAGCTCCTATGAAAGCCAAAGCCGAAACCGCGGCAGACGAATGAAAGGAATACTGAAAGGAAAGCCGCTTATAGCGCATTTCGCTCACCAGCATCTCGACCGTTACAAGTCCAAGCGCGAACTGTCGGAAAAGCAGCGCAAGATCATCGTTTGCCACAGGGCCAACTACAAGGTCGTAGCGATTGTCGCGGTTGTGGTCCGCCGCCGAAACGTCGGGGCAGCGATTTGCCATGACGAACATCGCCCATTGCTCCGATGGCGCGGCAAACCGCTTCACCTGCGCCTTGTCAAGTAGGGCTTCGTCGAATTCAAACGTCATGACGTACGGTCTGCCGCCAAATCGCCTCACGGTCCGACAAGGCCATTCTCTCCGCGGAAAGTCTGTCCGGCGCAAGATAAAAGCCGCGACCGAAGTCCTTGTTGGGACGGCAGACCGACAGATCGATTTCCGAGAAAGCAGTGTTGGAGCCGTGATAAAGTTTCATGCAACGACACCTTCGTTTCGCTTGCAGACGGCGTCGAGGTCGTCAAGCGCCTCGTCAAGCGAAAGCGTGTGCTCGGCGTCATAGCATTCCTCAAGAAAATCCAGTCCCTTGTTGCGGGAAAGGTAGTCGAACGCACCGGCGCAAGAAAGCCCATGCCTGTCCGCGTAGTCGTTTACGCAGACAACCATGTAGTTTATCATGTTTCTCTTTTGCCGTGGCATCTTTACAAATTCGCTCCCTTACATCCGTCATTAACGGATCTTTCTGCTGCGGGCGTAGGGTGCGTTTCCGCAGCTCCTCCTGATGCCGCCTATGCCAGCGCGGCAGTACGAGGTTCTGGCTTCGGCCTTTCGGCCTCTGCCCGATGGCGAGTGCAATCAAGCCACCCGCCGATAACAAAGAACAACATCCTTGCGGTTTAACCGCCAGAACGGCAACATTATACTATTTCAGTCCCTTTTGTGTCAAACCACAGTCAACTATGAAATTTCGAAAACCTACGTTGGAAATTTCCGTTTCCAACGTTGGAAATTTCCGTCTCTGTCCGTGGTTCGCGCGCTCAAGGAGGAAATCACCCGAAAAAGGCCGAAAAGGAACGCAAAGCGTCACTCTTCGACTTCTCCGGGCGGAACACCGGATAAGGCGAAAGGGTCAGATGTCCTCGGTTCTGAGAACGACCGTGTTGACGACCGATTCGCCGGGCTTGAGTACCGAATGCCTCAGCTCGCCGTCAAGCCAGCAGGTGCAGGGCTCAAGGCCTACAACGTAGTCCCCGCTCGCGCGGCTCTTCCACTGGACGAAGCGGCGAAGTGAGCTTTCCACCGTAAACCGCTTGCCGATCGCCGCGTTCTCTATCGACATCCGGCCGTCCTTCGTCATGTGGAAATAGCAGGTCTCCTCGGCATTGTCCTTCGGCGGCTCGACATCAAGCATCTTCGCCATCTCGTGCTCGGCCCAGGGAGTCCGCGGCCTGGACTCGACAAAGCGCCCGGATATCTTCGCGCCGGCGTCGACCATAGGATAGCCGACGTTGACGTGGTAGAGCATGCAGTACTTCTCGTCGCGGAACGCCCGGTTCTCAAGACGGTCCTCTACCCGGACCTCGTCGGAACAGACGCCCGTCGAAACCGTGCGCGTCAGAACGAGATTCTGCCCGAAAAGCGCAGTGTCGCGGACCTCCGCGACGATTCGCACGCCGTTTTCGTCCGCCGTCAGCTCGCGGACCTGCGCAGGTATCGAGTGTATGCGGCCGTGGATCGGATGGCCTTCGACGCCGCCGATGGCGTCGAGGCCGCATGTGTAGAGCATTCCTGCTGGGAACGAGCTCAGGAAGTCCGCCTGGGCCGTGTACAGACCGTTCCTGGAGACGAACCCGACGTTCACGCCCCCGTGCCAGAGCCGAAGGATGTCCAGCGCATTGGACTCAGAGAGCACGAAGTTGAGCCTGCCGTTGGCGACGTATATCTGACGCGCCCCGTTGCCTCGCCCGTCGGTCACCTGAACGCGCTGCGCCATGCACAGCTGCTCCGGGCTTCCGATCTTCCTGACCGGCGCCCCCTTCACTCTCGGCTTGTTGCTCATACGCCGCTATTTTACCAAAGTCGCACAGCGTTCATCAAGTTGGAACTGCGCGAGGCGGCGTCAGCGGGACGTCGCGTCGATCGCGTTGGCGCCAGCGGAAAGAGGCGTCTCGCGTCCGTTCCACCTGAAGGCGCCGACAAGACCTTCGGGCAGAGTGACCGTTCCCTTCGCACTGCCGCCGTCGAACGAAAGGTCGAGCTTCACGTCGCCCTTCGGCGTCGGAGTCGTGCTGCGGATGCGCTTGAGGTGCGCCGGCTGAGGATCGACAAGGACCTTTTCGTAGAACGGCGCCGCGCTCTTCACGCCGGCGACGCCGGCGTGGAGGTGCCAGAGCGGATGCGAGCCCCAGCCATGGCAGTCGCTGCGCGAGTTCACCACGGGCGTCTCCAGAATGGTCGAGAGGTTCCAGCCGAGGCAGTCGCGCCAGAAGTCGAGGTTGCCGAAGAAGAGGTCCGCGCGGCGGAACTTGAAGAAAGTCGAGAAGAGGTAGTGCTTGTAGTAGATCGTGCCGCGCGCGAGGTCGGGCGTCTCGACAAGCGCCTTGAAGCAGCGCTCCGCCTCTTCGCCGGTGACGACGTCGGCAAGGAGCGCGAGGCACTGCGAATGCTCGCTGAAGAGTGTCTTGGCGGCGTTCGACGCGAAGAGCGCCTTTTCAGGACACCAGAACACTGCCTTGATCGCCGCCCTGAGCCGATCGGCCCTGCCGCGCCAGTACGCCGCAAGCGCCGCGTCGCCGACAGCCTCCTCAGCGATCTGCGCCGAAATCATAGCGTGGAGATACTGGAGATTCATCTCGGCATTGGGGCTTTCGGTGTCGCCGTCCGGCGGAACGCCGCCGTTCCACGACGAGACCCAGTCCACGAAGTTCCATCCCGGCGTCTTGCCGAGGAGGCCGTCCTCCCTCGCGAACAATTCCATGCCCATCAGCGTGTGGTTGAGGCCGGGCATCTTCGCCTTCAGCCATGCGAGGTTGGTGTGGTTCCAGGCGTAGTCGCCGAACATCATCGCCTCGCAGCAGGTGAAGCCGAGCGCGTCCTGCGTGCCGCGCGTGGGACAGTTCATCGGAATCTGGCCGTTCTCGCGCCTGTCGGCGTCGTAGAGGTTGATGGCGTTGCGCACCATGCGGTCCTCGGTGTCGAAGAAGCCGGAGACGAGGTACTGCACTCGGCTGTCGCCTGGATACATCTGCTGCTCGTAGTAGGGGCAGTCGAAGAACATCTCGTGCATGCACATCTGCAGCGACCGAGAGCAGACGGGCTGCATCTTCATGACGAACGGGTCGTCGCAGTCGAACGACGCGGCCAGCTCGACCGGATAGCGCGTCTCCGCGATCTCAACGCCGTCGATCGAAAGCGGCGCGTCTGCCGTCGATATCGTGATTCTGCACCAGCGCCCGCAACGCCACCACGGCGTCGAGAAGACAGCGCCGTCCCTGCCGTCGCAGCGGAACACGTCGCCGAAAGGACGCCTGATGTCCAGCTCTTCGCCGAACGCGGACCTGTCGCCCTTCTTTCCGTCCGGGCCGGTGAGACACTCCGCCCAGTCCCAGCTGACGGTAGCGCCTTTGCCGCCCGAGACCTTAAACAGCGGATATGCGCAGTAGTAGTTGCCGAGGTCCCACCAGGCCGCGACCTTCGTGTTCGCGGGAACGACCGCGCCCTTCTTGAGCACGTCGAAGCCGCGCTTCACCGATCCGGGAGTCTTGATCTCGCGCATCAGGTCCTTGAGCGGGGTCGGAAAGAGCTTCCAGCCCTGGACAGTGAGGCCGGCCCACGTGACCACGGGACCGCGCACCACGCACGCATCCTGCCACGCCCCGTCATCCGGAGTCTCGTCGACAAGGCCCGTTCCGCTAACTTCGCACTGCGAGCCGACGCCGAACGCGCCGGAACCGCCCTTGTTCGTCATGCGGGTGCCGGCGAGCGGAGCGACCTTCCATGTCGCCTTGCCGGTGGTCAGCTGCGCATCGTATGCGCCTGCCGCCTTGACTATGAAGCCGCCGCGGATCGAGACCTGAGCGAGCGGCGCATGCTCGCCCACCTGCCAGCAGACCGCCTCAAGCCTGTGCGAACCCGGCTCCAGCCCGGCGACGCGGTAGCTCTGGTAGTTCCAGCGGTTGGGAAGGCCCCTCATCGGACCGCGCGCTATCTCCTTGCCGTCAAGGAGAAGCACAAACCTCTCGTCCGCCGAGATGTCGAACTCAAGCGGCTCGCCGGCGGACGTGAAGTCGCGGCGGAAGCGGAAGAACGACTGCGGCATCTTCGCGAGCGTAGCCGGGTCGGTGCGCGTCTGCGAGAAGACGGCGCCCCCCCACACGTCGCTGCCCTTCGCCCATATCCACGACGCCTGGTCGATAGGCTGCTGCACGCGAATGTTGGTATCGCCTCGTGTATGCCTTTCCGGACGGAAAACCCTCTCAACCGTCGCCGAGAAAACAGATGAACTGGCTGCGCACACTGCCGCGCAGAGGCATGTCACTTTACTTGTCAGCATTGACCACACTCTTTTCATTTGATTGTGGCGCACAACAGCGCCATTCACTACACACATTCATTTTGCCGGGTAAATTATACTAAAATCCGACTCGGTTCCGCAACACCTGTATAGACAGCGCGCAAGCGGCGGCGGAAGCTCGACGCTGTAGTGCTTGAAGAGATCCTGATCGCCGCGCGGGTCGGCGGAAACGCAGCCATAATAGGCCACATTGTCGTCAATCAGTATCTTTGCGCGCGTATTGTTCGAACGAACCATGGGAGACCAGGTTGGCGGAGAAGTCGACCGATCCCATCTCGTCCATCGCGCCTGCAGCCGCCGTTGCGCGAAGCACCGCCGGCGTTGCCGGGCTCGTTCTTCCAGTAGTAGCCGACGGCGTTGTTGGCGCTCGTGAGCGCCGGGATGCGGCCGAAGACCGTGCCGAAGTTGTTCGCCGTTCCTCAGCCCTTGCCTGCCGTGTCGTAGCGAGGCCAGGCGGCGCGCATGAACTTCACCGCGCGGGAGAATATCTGATCCACGTTCGCGGTTGACGAGATGCCCAGAAAGTCGCGTATCTCCTCGCTCGTGAGTCTGAAGCGAGTCTTCAGTATGTGCACGTACGCACGCTCCGGATCGCTCATCCACAAGTCGTGGAAGCACCTGAGAGTCGTGTTCCAGACGTCGCGCCTAAGCACGTCTATGTCGTGGACGGGCAGGTCCATCGGAGAGGACGCCGCGCCGGAGCTGTCCTCATGCGCCTGCTCAAGCGAGACCTCGCCGTGCTTGTTGGGGTCCGCGTTAAGGACGAAGCCGCGCACGTAGCGTCTGAGCCAGCCCTCGAAGCTGCCTTCGCCGCGGTACAGGTCGATCTTCTTCCGCCCGATCATCTCGTCGTAGAGCATGCCCATCAGGTCGCCCGCTGTAAGCGAGTAGCGCTTCATCATCGCGGCGGAGCGCATCGACTTGGACTCTGGCTCGACGACCTTTTCCCAGACGAGCTTCCAGCCGGCGTCTTCGCCGGCCTTGACCAGGGTGTGCCATTCAAGATCGGTCATTCGAACGTAAGAGCCCCGGGAACCGGGCTTTCCCCTTCGCGATGGAGCCAAATGCCGGTCTCGTGCCTGCCGACGGCAAACGCCGCGCAAGGAAGCGACGCGCGTCCGCGGCATACGGGCAGCGACTGGCCTGCGATGACGAAAGTGGCGGCGTCGACCGGACGGCCGTCTGCGCCGACGACTTCCACGTCCGCCGACGAGCTGTCGCAGGACCCTGGCGGAAAGACGACGCGAGCCTTCCATCCCTGCCCGTGCCGTGCCGTCGGCAGGGAATAGAAGGTGAACGCGATCGTCTTGTCGGCCGGGGCCTTCATCGTCACTTCGCCGGACGCAGTATCATGTTCCTGTAGTCGGCGTCGGAGTGGTCGCCCTGGAGGTAGAGCGGACCGGGCACGAACTCGTCCGCGTCAATTGCGCCGCCAGTGATGCCGACGACCGGAGCGTCCTCGATGATCGTGACGCCGTTGAGGACGACTGTGATGTGGCGCTTGTAGAGAGTGACCGAAACGTGCTGCCACTCGCCGGGCTTCTTCTCCGCCGCAACGCGCGGCACGACGCGCCCGTAGTACGCGGCCATGTTGTGCTCGTCTACGGGCTTGCCGTAGCTGTCGATCACCTGGCACTCGTAGCGACCGCGCAGATACACGCCGGAGTTGGACTTCGCCGGAACGCGCACGTCGTACTCGAGGTTGAAGTCGTAGAAGTCGGAGCGCTTCGTCTTGAGGTTGGCGCCGCCGCCGGCCCACGAGCCGTCCGGCTTGAGGCCGAGGCTGTTGGAAAGGACTCCGTCCTTGAACGACCAGCCGTTCTTCGCCTTCTTGCTCATGATCTCCCATCCGTCAAGCCCGTTCTTGAGCAGGTCGATCGGCTCGCCAAGCGTGGCGTCCTTGGTGGACGCGGCCTCGATCGGCGGGTTCTTCCAGCCGACGACGGAAGTCTCCGCGAGACCGTTGCTCTTGATGGCCACGGCCTTGAGAGTGCAGCCGGAGACACGGCCCTTGACCGTGAAGCCGTTGGGATGGACAAAGCTGAAGTCGCGACCGTTGACCACGACGTCCTTCATCTGGATCGGAGAGGCCCAGCGCCATAGGACAAGAGCGCTGGCCTTGCCGTCGGCGTCGCGGGAGACGATCATGTGGCCCGCGTTCATCACGTCGTAGCCGAGCCTGAGGCCCCAGTTGCCGACGACAGGATCGGCGCAGCAGCTCTTGGAGCGGGCGCAGTCTGGCCCAGTGCCGCACATGCAGCCCGTGAGAGCCAGCAGAGCCGCAGATGCAAGTGTCATTCTGTTCATCTATCTGATTCCTTTCGTGGTTGTTGTTTGTCTCTTGTTTGTCAAAAGTCCGCGCTATGGCTTCACGTAGAGACGGCAGTGGCAGAACCCGTGGTAGTCAGGGTCTCGAAGCTGTGCCTTGAACTCGTCGCACGGACAGAAGAACTCGGGCAGCTTCTGCAGCCTGCACGGGCAGAACCCGTTCTTGCGCACGACGCCTGCGCGGACGGCCGCGACGACCTTCTCGTCGGGGTTGAGCGCGACGCCGTTGGCCTCGAAAAGGCCACGTATCTCCGACGACGACTCCCTGGTCCGCGGGTACGCCCTGAACTCGACAAGGCCCTTGAGCGTCTCGTAGTCCTTCCATCTCGGAAGCCCCTCGACCGAATCCTCGCCGATCACGAAGAAGAGCCTGAAGTCCTTGTCTTCCGACGAAAGCTCCGCTCTTATCTCCCTGACCGTGTCAATCGCGTACGATACGCCGCCGCGGACGATTTCGCGGTCGTCGACGGTGACGCCCTCCATGCCGGCAAACGCCGCCCTGACCAGCTCAAGCCGGTCCCAGAGCTGCGGAGCCTCCGTCCCCTCGCCCACCTTGAACGGGCTTACGTTCGCAGGAACGACGATAAGCCTGTCGAGCGCCAGGTCGGCGATCGCCGCCCTGGCGACATTAACGTGCCCGTAGTGAACGGGGTTGAAGCTTCCGCCGTATATGCCGACGTTCACCGCCGCGCTCCGTCAGGCGAGTTCGCGGGACCTGTCCGCCGCCGCCTTAAGAGTTGCGGCGACGGCCTTCTTGAACGACGGCTTGTCGAGCTTCCTCATGCCAGCCTCGGTCGTGCCGCCCTTGGTGCAGACGCCTTCGATGAAGGGCCTGAGCGGCATTCCGGACTCTCTGAGGAACTTGGCCGTGCCGTACATCGTCTGCTCGGCGAGCAGCCTCGCAACCGCAGGCTTGAGCCCGAGGGCGACGCCGCCCTCGGCCATCGCCTCCTCCATGTACGCGAAGTAGGCGGGGCCGGAGCCGGAAAGCGCCGTTACCGCGTCGAAGTGGCGCTCCTCAAGCACCACCGTCGCGCCGGCGCCGCCGAGAATGCGCTCGACCTCGGCCTTATGAGCCTTCGGCACGCCCTGCCCGTATGCAATGGCGCACATGCCGGCCTTAGCCCTGAGCGCGAGGTTGGGCATCACGCGCACAAGGCGGACATTGGCTCCGAGCGCCTTCCTGAGTTTCGCGAGCGTCTTTCCGGCGACGATGGAGACGACCGTCTGCTTCTTGGAGAGGAGCGGACTCACCTCGGCGGCGACGGCCTCCACGTCCTGCGGACGCACCGCGAGGAAGATGACGTCGCACTCCTTCGCGACCTCCTTCACGTCGTCCGTCATCCCGACGCCGTACTTGCGCCTCATCTCCGCCGCGCGCGCCGAGGCCTTCTCAGCCATCAGCACGCCGCGCTTGTCCTCTACGGCCGTGAGTATGCCCTCGGCCATCTTGCCCGCGCCAAAGAAACCTATCTTCATCTTGAGTTGCGCTCCTTCCACTTTTAACTGCCGATTCACGAAAGAGAGTCGAGCTTCTTCGTCTCTCCGAACACAATGAGGCGGTCGTCGCCCTGTATCACGTCCTCGGCCTGCGGTATGACCACCTTGCGAGGCTTCTTCGGGTCGACGTCGGCCCTGCGTATGCAAAGCACCGTAACCCCGCGCTTCTTGCGCAGGTCGGCCTCCGCAAGCGTCTGCCCGCGCACGCCGTCCGGCACCGCGATCTCCGCTATCGAATAGCCTTCCGAAACCGCGAACGAGTCGACGACGTTGTGGTTCGCTATGGACATTGCGAGCCTGTGGGCGCTGTCGCGGTCGGGATATATCACCGAGTCGGCGCCGATGCGCCTGAGGATCTTGCCGTGCAGCTCGCTCGTCGCCTTCGCGACGACGTTGGGCACGCCCAGCTCCTTGCAGTTGGCCGTCGCCATGACCGAGGCCTCCATGTTCGAGCCTATCGCCACGACAACGACGTCGCATTCGCCGAAACCCGCCTCCTCCAGCACGTGCGGCTGCGTCGCGTCGCCCTGAAGCGCCGTCGCGAACTCGCCTGCAAGCTGCATCGCAGGCCTGTTCCTGTCTATGAGCAGCACCTCGGTGCCGGCGTTTGCGAGTGACTCGGCGAGGGCCATCCCGAAGCGCCCCGCGCCCACTATTCCTATTCTCTTCATTGATGGAGCTCCATTCTCCTCGCCTCTCGGACGAGGGCCTGTGAATACGGATGCGCCGGGCCCGCGAAGAACGCGGCCGGATCGTCGGAGGTCTCTACGACGCGGCCGTCCTTCATGACCGCGATCTTCGTCGCCATCTGCGATGTGACGCCCATGTCGTGAGTGATGAGCATGACGGCCGAATTGTCGCGCCGAAGGTCGCGCATCAGCCTCAGCACCTGCGCCTGGACGGTGACGTCGAGCGCCGTCGTCGGCTCGTCCGCGATCACGAGGTCCGGACCGAGCATCAGGCTCATCGCTATCATTACTCGCTGCTGCATGCCGCCCGAAAGCTCGTACGGATACGCGCGCGCCCAGGCCTCTGGCTCCATGGCCGAGCCGCCGCGCACCTTGCCAAGCCACTCGAGCGCCATCTCGCGAGCCGCCGCCTTCGAAACCCTCTCGTGCAGAAGCACCGCCTCCGCCATCTGGTCGCCTATCCTGTGCAGAGGCGAAAGCGAGCCCATCGGGTCCTGGAAGATTACTCCGATCCTGCTGCCGCGCAGACGGCGCAGACGCGGCAGCGGCATCGTAAGGATGTCCTCGCCGTCGAACAGGATGCGCCCCTTCGGATAGAACGCCGGCGGGCTCGGAAGAAGCCTCGCGACCGACATTGCGACGCTGGACTTGCCGGACCCCGACTCGCCCACGACGCCGAGCACCTCGCCCCTGTCCAGCTCAAGGCAGACGTCCGCCGCGGCAGCGACGGTCTCGCCGTCGTCGCCTCGGTATGTGACGTCAAGGTCCTGTATGCTCAGAAGCATTCCATCCGCACCCCTCAAAGACGCCGCGCCCGTCAGATGTGCCGCGGCGTCTCTATGCCCAGAAGCCCGAGACCGGTCCGCAGCACCTCGCCGAAGAGGGCGCAGAGCTCAAGCCGCGCGCTGCGCACCGGCTCCTCGCTCTTCAGCACGGGCGAACTCTGGTAGAACGAGCTGTACAGCTGCGCAGTCTGGAAGAGGTAGTCCGCCAGCACCGACGGCTTGTACGCGTCGGCGGCCCTGACCACGGTCCCGGGAAACTCCAGCAGCTGCAGGGCAAGCCTCTTCTCCGCAGGCGTCGACACGACGAAGCGGCGCTCCGCCGCGCCGGACGCGTCGCGTCCCGACTTCTCGAGCAGCGAGCAGACGCGCGCGTACGCGTACTGGAGGTAGGGGCCCGAGTTGCCTTCGAGAGCAAGCGCCTTGTCCCACGAGAAGTCGATGGCCGTCGCGGGATCGTGCGAAAGGTCGGCGTACTTCACCGCGCCATAGCCGATCTGCTCGGCAAGCCTCTCGTCGCCGCCGCGGTCCTTCACGATCTCAAGGCTCCTGCGCTTCGCCTCGGAAAGCAGCTCGTCGAGGCGGATGAGGTTGCCCTCCCTCGTCGAGATCGCCTTGCCCTGGTAGCTCATCAGCCCGAACGGCACATGGACGAGCGTGGTCTTGCAGCCCATCTTCGCGGCAATCGAGAAGAACTGCCTGAAGTGCAGCTGCTGGCGGTCGTCGGTCACGTAGATTATCCGCTCCGGCGCGTATTCCGCAACGCGGCTCTCCACGCACGCGAGGTCGCTCGTCGTGTAGTTGAATCCGCCGTCCGACTTGCGGACTATCGCGACCCCGAGCTTCTCCGCGTCGAGGTTGACGATGAGCGCGCCCTCCGACTCGACGGCGAGCCCGGCCTTCACTAGCCTTTCCACGACGCCAGGCATCATCGAGTTGTAGTACGATTCACCGCGGTACGTGTCGAACTTCACGCCTAGCTTCGCGTACATCCGCTCGAACTCGCCGATCGATATCTCGATGAACCGGCGCCAGAGCGCGACGTTGTCGGCGTCGCCCTGCTGAAGCTTCACGAGCTCGCGCCTGCACGCGTCCTTCCAGACGCCGTCCTCCTCCTTCGCCTTCGCTGCCGAGAGCACGTAGCACTTCTCCAGGTTCGCGACGGTGAGGTTGGCGCGCTCGTCGTCCGTCAGGCACTCGCGGTAGCCCTTTATGAGTATGCCGAACTGCGTGCCCCAGTCGCCCAGGTGGTTGTCGGCCACGACGTCGTAGCCGAGCGCACGGTAGATGCGGTCTATCGCGCAGCCTATCACCGTCGAGCGTATGTGCCCGATGTGCATCTGCTTCGCGGCGTTGGGCGACGAGTAGTCGATAACGACCCTCTTGCCTGCGCCGCGCTGCGGAATCCCGCAGTTCTGCGCCGACGCGAACCCGGCGAGCTGCGCGGCGAGCCAGTCGCCCGAAACCGTCAGGTTAAGGAAGCCAGGCCCCGCGACCTCGACCTTGGAGAACGGAGTCCCCTCAAGCGCCGCAAGCGCGTCCGCCACCTTCTGCGCCGCGTCTCGCGGCTTCATGCCGACCTTCTTCGCAAGCTTGAGCGCGTCGTTGCACTGATAGTCGCCGAACTTCGGATCCGTCGCCGGCACTACGCGTATCTGCGACGATTCGCCCCCCGGAAACGCGGCCTCGAAAGCCGCACCCACCGTTTCACTAAGTGTCATCTCTCTGTCCTGAGCCTCCTAAAACCCTTTTCACCTTATATTATACCAAATCGGCGGCGTCTATTCGGCGACCGGACGCCCGACCGGATGGTTCAGGTGCAGGCGAACCGTGTCCGGAAGGCGCAGCGCCTTCTTCAGCGCGTCGCGGTCCATGCTGCCGCGGCAGACCGTCGCAAGCCCGTTCGCCGCACAGTAAAGGTATATGTTGCCGGACACGATGCCGGCGTCGTAGTGCGTCAGCGTGTCCCAAGGCGCCTTGTACACAGGGTCGGACACGTCCGCGGCGATTACGATCGAGACAGGCGCCTTCGCCGCGAACGGCTGATGGCCCGCAACCGCGCCGCGCAGGTCGTCCCCGCATACCTTGACGAGCGCGTTCGCCTTCGCGTCGTAGCGGTACGCCCCGGACTTCATGCAGACGTAGAGCACGATCGTCTGCTTGTTCATTCCCGTGGCGTTCGTGCGCTTGTCCGGACGGTTGAAGCCGTTCGCCGCCCAAAGCAGCCCCGAAAGCTCCGCCTGCGAAAGCTCCGCCTCCGCAAAGGCCCTCTGCGAGCGCCGCGCCTTGAGCGCCTGCGTCACCGTGACACCGGAATCCGCGTCCGGCGCCGGAAGCTTTATTACGTCTTCTGCCGCGGCGACGCACATCGCGGCCGCGAAGATGGCAATGTGAAACGTCATGTCAACCCCTCCCTTTTCTTGTGTCTTTTCCAGGCGGCTCCCCGCCCTGCCCGTAATTATACCAAAAATCCCGCCCTCGTTGCCTCATCGAATTCATCGCCGGTAACGATTGGCGGACGCTCTCTAGCGATCAGCCGGATCGAAGCATCTGCGAACGCCGTTGCTAAGGGAATGGAACAACAGCCCCTGCTCCCATATCCATAAGACAATTCCTGGTTCGCATCTTTGCTCTCCTATCTTGCCAGAGGCTTCATGATTACGAGGCAGCGGGATATCGTCCACGCCCAGTCCATCGGCATGCGCTTCATTTCGTGCCCGGCGCCCCAGCTGTCGCTGTACAGTATCTCGTTCTTCTTGTCGTTGTAGCCCACGATGAGGCGCATGTGGTAGCCTCCGATCTGCGGAATCCCGGGCTCCGGATACACCCCGAGCTTCACGCCCCAGATTAGAGGGATCCCCTTCAGTATCTGGTCGTGTATGTCCTTGCGGAACTTCGTGTACTTCGACTTCTGCGCACCATTCACCTTCATCTCCTTGAGGACTTCCGGATCCATCGCGCGGTCGACCGCGCCCGGATCGTAGAAAGTGACGTTGCCGCGGTGCGTTATGTAGGCGCTACCGGGTATTTCGCGCTTCTTCAGCTTCTTCGCAGCCTTGTTGTAGACGCGCACCTCGTCCACAAGCCCTGCGATTCGCGCCTCCACGCCCTTGTCGAAGTCGCCGTAGCACACGACTGTGCCGAGCTTGAAGCGCTTGCCTATCGCCTCGATCGAGTTCTTCATCGCAAGCGACGAGGTCCCGCCCTCCGCGCTCGTTCCCGCGGCTTCGGCGATCTGATGCTCGTCGATGTCGAGGCCGTAGTACCTCAGCACGCGCTCGGCGGACGCCGCCGCGCAGTAGCCCTTCTGCCCCTGGTCTACCATCGGAATGCCGTCCACGAACACGTCGCCGCGTCCCTTCGACTCGTCTATCACGTTGTCCGCGATCTTCTTGGCGCCTGATGCGGACGCCTGCTTCTTGACGCCCTTTCGGGACGACGCGTCCGACAGCCTCGCAGGTCCGTCGACTGCAAGGCGGATGAAGCCCGGACGGAAAGTCTCCACGGACTTTCCGTCCTGCTCGAAGCTCCAGGAAAGCGCCGCCTTCGTCGGCAGCTTCGTCTGGGGCCATGTCTGCGAGCGCTGGCGCGCGTCTCGCATGCCGACGGCCTCGCGCACTATCTGAGGAGGCTTCGCGCCCGGCTCTGTAAGGCGCTTGCGCACCTTGTCGAGCACGGCGGAGAACTCCTCGCGCGTTATGCTCTTTTCAATGCGTTCGCGGCGAAGGAACTTCCTGCCGTCGGACCCCGTGAATTCCTTCATGGCCTCCGTGCCTGCGCTCGCGTAGAGCATCAGCTCGACTCGCTCGATTCCGCCTGCCGCGCCAAAGGAGACCCTCGTCTCGTACACGGGCATTCCGAAGCACGTAACGCCCCCGTCGCGCCTCGAATCAGCACCGTCGCGCTGGTCTGAAGTGAACTCGAAGCCGCTCTCCGCATGCTTCCGCACGAACAGGACGGGATCGCTGCGCCAGAATTCCTCCCTCGACAGCTCGTCGCCCATCTCATACGCCCCCGCAACCGCGGCAAATGCGCACATTGCCGCGCCAAACGCAACCATTAATCTGTTTCCCATATTGCCTCTCACTGATTTCCGAGACGTGTAGTATACCATATTCGCTTATATGGAAATGCCAACCACGAACACTCGAACGGCAAGTGCTGAGAGTGTCAGTGCCATTTTCATTTCCTGGTCTCGTTTGGCTGTGGCTTGAAAAGGTAAATATGGTTTTGGGGAACGTTTAGTTCTTCAAAGGACATTATTCTCCTTGCATCTGATTGAGCATTACACCACAGGATCGCCGCAGTGGTCGCGTCGGCCGCAGTCGCGGCTGGAGAGGGATGAGGTTATTTCAGGATTCAGCTTTAACCCTCTTGATAGTCCGCGATACGGCTTGAGGCGCCGCGTTCGCGCACAAGATCGTCCAGCATCTTGACGAGATTCCGGCGCCGCTTGTATTCGGAGCGAATGTCGGCAATGCCCTTCAGCCACTCATCCAGCCGTCCGGCCTTCTTCATCACGGGCTGCATCTTCGCCAACGCCTTGCAGATTACTCGGTAGCACTCCTCACCGGCGCATTCAAGATTCTTGGCGACGAGCCCCCGCCAGATTTCAAGCGCGGCGTCCGGCTGTAAATCGCTCACTGCATCGGCAACGTCCCACTCCTTGCCTCCAGAGAAGTCGCGTTTGAAACCCCACGTGCGTTCTTCCTTGTTCGGGCGTGCCTTGAACCACTTGAGGGCGTCCAGTCCACGCCCCTCCTTTACAGCGAGGTCGATTAGCATGTCGTAATTCGGGAACGCCCCGGCAGTCGTGTCGGGGAGTCTAACCTCGATCTTCGGAAGCGGCCACCTCTTCTCATCCACTACAGGACACCCCGTCTCGAAATGCCTCCGCAGAAAGTCCTGGACACGTTCCCACGCGTCGGCCTTTTCGCATGATTTCTTCAATTCGTCGTAGTTGCCGATCCATAAGTTCGAAAGGAATCCTGCCAAGTCGTAGGCGGCGATAGATTTCACGTCACCTTCCGCCTCGGCCCATCCGCGCAGTTTCTCTCGCAACTTGCCTGAAGTCGTCTCGTATGAGTCGTCTGGAAGCCTGGCCATGCCCTCGCGGCAGACGGCTTTCGCCTCGTCCAGGCGACCGTGCCGTTCAAGGAGCTCGGCCATGTCGACATACAGCGCGTCGTAGTCTTCAAGGCGGTTGCGGAGCGTACGGATCGCCTCGTCCAGATTCCCTGCGTTCTCAAACGCCTGCGCGACGTCGCTCCAAGACGCCCAGACGCGAAGCCCCGTGCAGCCTACTACATGGTCTGCCACCTCCCTGTCAACCAAATAGTCAGCAATCTTCTTCCATCCGGCAGAGTCGGTTTTCAATGCCGTGCGATACGATACCTCCATGTCGTAAAGAACGCTGAAGGAATCGTCCGCCTTGATCTCCGCCTCCCACTTGACCTTTTCAACCGGATCGAGATCGCTTTCCATGACAGCCTGGGCTACGACATCCATGCACCGTGACGCTTCGCGGCAGATTTCACCCTCGTCATGCGCCGACCTCTCGGCCTGCTCGTTCGCACGTCTCTTCAGTTCCTTGCCGAGTGCCATGAGATTTTTCCAGTCTCCGGCATCGCGCAAGTCCTCGAAGTACGAAAGGACAACTGAATAATCCGGCACTTCGTCGTATCCGTACCTGTCATACGGATCGTAGTAGTCTTGCGTCGCATCCTTGATCGCCCGCCGCGCCTGAGGAACAATATTAGCAGGCAGTTTTTTCTTCTCGGAAGCTGGTTTGGCTGCGGACGCATTCTTCCGCAGCGCAAGTTTCGCCGCGATGTGCTCGCGCACAGAGGGACACACCGCAATCAGCTCCAAAATCAAATCGCGCAACTCCTCCTCGCCCAGACCAGCTACATGGTCCTGTACTTCGTCCCGTTCGTCCACGTCGTCATTCTCGGCTTCTTCGGCCCTGTCGCAGGCCAGGCAGTCGAGTTCCTCCAGGGCCATTTCCCATCCCTTGCCCAGTCTTCCCGCATCGGCTATCGCATCATCCTTCTGCAACGCTTTTGATGCGACGAGCGCGAGCGCGACTGCATGCTTGCACGCGCAGCCGACGGGACACGTGCAGACGCCCTCCAGTTCGCCATTCGGCCCCATCGAGAGCCGGGAGTAGTACGTCTCGCTTCCATGAACTTTGGCGGCTACGCTGCCGTCCGCGAGGACGATTGGCGGATCGACTTTTCCGATGTAAGCGCGTCCACGTTCGACAGACCTCGAACCCGTCCACACCCGCAGGTCGTCCCATGTCATTCCTAGAAGTTTCTCTTTCAACTTCGCATCAATCATCTTACATTCCCGTGGCAACGTTGTTTAATGGTCATCAAGCAGGAAATCCAGCGCATTTACTTGCCGGACGCCGTTGAGCGACGATGGCAAGTCCTCGTCAAGCGTGATCAAGGTCTTCGGGTAATGGTCGCGTATCGACAGAAGTGGCGCAAACTCGCGTTCACGCGTCGCCTCGTCCCGGACAGTTTCAGACACCTGATAGTAACGGACGTCATCTCCGTCTCGCGTGACAAAATCCACTTCCTTCCCGTCGTGCTGTCCCACCAGCACATTGCCCGAACGCCGCAAGAGTTCAAGATAGACCACATTCTCAAGCACACGTCCCGAATCTCCCGCACGATTTCCGGAAAGCCTATACCGAAGTCCAATGTCGGCGGCGTAGTACTTGCACCCGCTTGACAGCAACTCGCGTCCGCGAATGTCATACCTCTCCGCCTTCCTGAAAAGAAAAGCGTCGCAAAGCGCATCCACATACCCCTCTACAGTGTTGCCGTTCGTTGTTGAGCCACCAACAGACAGGGAAGCGGCGATGTTCCTGAGGCTCGTAACATTTCCGATGTTGTCGAAAAGGAAACGTGCGATCCGATCCACAAGACCGACATCTGACAGTCGTTTGCGCCGAAGCACATCCTTGACCAGTACCGTGTTGTATATCCCGTCGAGATAGTCGCCGACAAGTCCGGCGTCCTTCCCCAGCGAAACTGCATACGGGAACGAGCTGCGCCGAAGATAGTCCACGTATTTCCGCGCATAGTCGCCCTCGCCGCCGAC
>JAEEZC010000180.1 GCA_016288465.1 Verrucomicrobiota bacterium
GATGCCGGTCTTCAGGTTGTCGCCAAGCGTCACCTCGATGATCGCCGTCTCGATGAGCACCTGCGAAAGCTTGATGTCCATCGACTCGATGATCTGCTCGATCGTGGGGACAAGCTCCTTGTTCGTCATCACGACAAGGCCGTTGATGCGCTTGTCGGCGAGAACGGTCGTGTTCTCCTTCGAAAGCTCGCCAGTCTTCGCCTCGCCGGTGCGCTGGTTGGCGGGCTTCCTCGCGGCGGCGGGCTGCGCCGTCGAGCGCGTGACGTTGCCGCCCGTGCCCTGCTTGGCGTTCTGGTTCTGGTTGCCGCGCGAAGAGCTCTTCGAGCTTGAGGCGTTGCCGATGAGGTCGTTGATCATGTCCGCGACGTCCTCGGCCTCGGCGTACTTGAGACGGTAGACCTTGACGGATATCTCGGGCGTCGTCTCAACGTCGAGCTGCTCTATGACCTTGTCGAAGAAATCCATGTTCGACTTGCTGGTCACGATGACGAGCTTGTTGGAGCGCTCGTCGGAAAGTATCAGCACCTTGCCGCGGATCATGCCGCGGTCGGCGTCGGAGACGGACGTGACGAGAGACTCGTTCACGGTAGGCGCCTGATGCTGCTGCTGGCCCGGTCGACCGAGCAGGCTGCGCGTCGGCGTCGGCACCGGACGCGACTGCTGGGCCGTGTTCGCCTGGCGCCCCTGCTTCTCCAGCTCCTTCTGGCTGTCCTGCACGATCGCCTCGAGGGCGGTCTTGATGTCCTGCGCGGCTGCGTTCTTGATCTGGCGCACGAACACGTTCTCGGTGACGGGCGTCGGAACGTCGATCATGTTCGCAACCTCGCGCATCCTGTTGATGTTCATCTCCGTGTCGGTCACGAGAATGGAGCTCGTGCGCTCGTACACGTTCAGGACGCCCTTGTCGCTCTTAAGCCCCTCCAGCGCCTTCTGCGCCTCGTCAAGGGCGATGTTGCGGAAGGTCAGCATCATCGACACGACCTTCGTCGACTCGCCGAGCTCGGCCTCGGAGTCCATCAGCAGCGGAATGCCGTCCTTGCGCACAGAGCCGCGCGGCAGCGCGCGGACGAACTTCTCTCCGTACGGCTCGAGGTGTACGCCGTTCATCTCGAGCACGGTCTCTATCGCGAGTATCTTGTCCTCGTCGCTCAACTCCTGGCCCTGCTTCGGCTGGAGCGTGATCGCGGCGGCGGGGACGGACGGGTCCTTCAGCACCGTCTTGCCTACGAGGTTGCCGTAGACCATCAGCACGATGTCGATGGCCGCGCCGTTGAACTCGATGGAGCGCCCGCCCGGATCTATGTTGGACGCGCCCGGGTCGGACGTCTTCTGCGGCTGCGCCCCCTGGCCCGCGCCCTGCATTGCCGGACGCAACGCCTGTCTCGCCGCCTGTCGTTCGGCCGCCCTGTTGAGAAGCGGGCTGCCGCCGTTCCTGCGCAGAAGGCCCTGCGCGGTCGCAGAAGGCGTCAGAGCCCCCGCGCCGCCCAGCGTCGCAGCCATCGCAATCGCAAGTGTCTTCTTCGTCATAAATGTTACCTCCGTCTTCGGCGCGGCGTTCTCACTCGTTGCGCATGTAGGCGCAAGTCAGCGACATGGATCCCCTCAGATAGCCCCTCTTGCTGCTCGGCTTCATGCTGATGTCCCTGATGTCGAACATTCCCTCAGTCGAGGTCTCGAGCGCGTGCATGAACTTCACGAGCGCCTCGAGCGAGCCCTCCCAGCTCTTCACCTCTATGGGCAGCTCCAGCACGTCGCCCGCCTCGATCTCCTTGCCGGAGTCTATCTGCGTGATCAGCACGAGGTTGGTCCGCGCCAGCTCCTCTACCTTCCTGAGCCACGTCGTGTCCGTCGCCTGGCCCGCGTCGAACATCGGCATCGCAGCCTTCTCCGCCTCGTAGAGGTCGTTCCACTTGCGCCGCTCGGAGATCAGCTTCTCCTCCTTGGCGCGACGCTGGGTCTCGCGCTCGTACTGCTTTGCCGCCTTCTTCCACGCGCTCTCGGCCGACAGGAACCACGTCGCCGCCGCGACCGCGTACAGCACGATCACGCCAAGCACGGCCGCAACGGCCTTCTCTTTGAGTCCCATCTCGCCCATGCAGATATCTCCCGCCGCGCGAAGCGGCCCGTCACTCCTCCGCCGCCTGGAAGCGGCACTCAAGCTCGAACTTCTGCCGGCCGTCCTTCTGAGAACTGACCGCGCCCAGATTCACCTCCGCGAAGACCGGCTCCCCGCCGTCCTCTCCGCCCACCGCGACAAGCCTGTCCTTCAGCTCGTAGACCGCGCCCTTGTCCTCGGCCTCGCCGCGTATGCGCACGCTGTCGCCGCGCGTGAACTCCCAGCTCGCAAGCGTTATCCCTTCCGGTAGCCTGTCGGACACAGCCTTCAGTATCTCGAGAGCGCCGCGGTCGTGGTCGGAGTACTTTCTCACGAGCTCCGTCTTGGCCTTCTTGTCCGCGACCGCCTTGTACTGCTTCGCGTGCTGCCTGCAGAGGCCCTTGACATGGTCCGTCATGAAGCCGTACGCGACCGGCACGCCGAAGAGAACGCCCATCACGAGCGCCCACACCAGGCCAGCCGCGGCAAGATTGCGCGCGAGCTTCGCCTTGAACCTCGTCTCGACGAGCACCTCGCGCCAGCTGTCGGGCAGAACGTCCAGCGAGTCGTCCTCCTCGGCGCGCTCCTTCACTCCGGCGAGCGCCGCGTCCACGTCCTCGTCGCGCTCAAACGTCCCCGCAAGCTCCTTCGGCCCCGCGAAGTCCTCGGCCTCGAGAAGCGACAGCATCGTCTCGCGCTTCATGTCGGCGCCGGGAGCCACCGCCCTCACCGAAACGGGCATGTCGCCGTCAAGCACGACAAGCGACGTGCAGTCAGGCGACTTGAGCACCGCAAGGCGCCTGGCGTCGTCGCCTCCTGGCCCGGACAGAAGCTCGCCCCACACCTGGCGCAGCGCGCCGAACGCAAGCGCGTCGATCTTCACGACGTTGAGCTTCGCCGCGTCCAGGGCCTCGGCCACGTCGGACGCGGACTCCTCCGGAAGCGCCGCGGCTATGACGACCTTGCCCTCCGCCGAATCGCGCACCGTCTCGCACGAAACCGCAAGCGGCTCGTCCGGATACGGGGAAAGAGCCTTCATCACAGGCAGGGCGAACTCCGCAGGGTCCTGACCTTCCGGAACACGCAGAACCTTGACGAGAATGCGGGAAAGCGGCAGCGCCAGCACAACCTCGCGGCCCGCTGAATCATCCGCCAGCACATGCAGCTCTCCGCCTTCGAAGGCGGCGAATCTCGTCTCTTTTCGCATTAGATGGTAATTATAGCAAAAATCGGCCCGTTCATGTGCAGGAATTTGCGCCTTCGTCATTTCCCGAAGACCAGATCGACGCGGCCTGTAGGCGTCAGATACGTGACGGTCCCGATTCCGGAGAGGTCCTCATCCTTGAACGCGACAACGCCGACGTTCCTCCAGCGTTCGACATTTGGCCTGCAGTCACCATAGTCGACTATCAACGCATCCTCGCAGAAGCCCAGGCATTCTCCGCCCCACTTCTTCGGACACGTCAGAATAGCCGGTCCTTCCGAGTCGGCTTTAAACAGGTCTGAAGGACGAATGTTGGCCGTAAATAGCGTCGGGAAGGAGCTGCGGCCGGTCGGAGGATTGATGGCTACGCACCAGACGTTCGTATAGCGACCGAGGGAAGAGGCAAGACCCTTGGACTTCCCGCAAAGCGCCATCACGAAATCGGTGGAGTTCGTGTATTGAGAAGGGTCAACGGCCGCCGCGTCGCCTGCCTGACGCCGAGTTCTGTTCCTCGCTATCGTCTCGCACAACTGGCTGGCGTTCCGTGACAACCTCATCGCTCTCATCGACGTCCGAGGAACGGCATCAACACTTCCTATTGCTGCGGCGATGAAGAAAAAGGGAAGCAGCACGCTCGCCACGCCTGGACCTGAGACCATCTTTCTACGCCCGCAACCGGACTTCTCACAAAACCAGTGCGATGCCGTCGGCAGAAACAACAGAATGATTGGAGCGACCACTGCCGCAAACAGGGGTAGAGCAAGGATTAACCCTTTCCCCGTAATTAACGGACCGAGCGCAAGAAATCCGAGTACGATTGTGTGTGGGACAAGGAACAAATCCCTTCGTCCGCGCCGTAATGCCAGAACCATGAATACGGGCAACAGAAGCGGGATTATGCAAATTGCATAGTCCTCGACCATACCGGAGATGAATCCATGCCGCACACGGAAAGCCATGGCCACGGCAAGCAGCAGGCAAAGGGCCACATACACCCAGCCAAGCGCTTCAACCACCTTGACCGGCCAAGGCTTAGCCAAGACTTTCGATTCGTCCATTAAACCCCTTACTATTACTTGTCCCCTGCTCCATACCGAGTATTATACCAAAAAGGGTCGCTTCGGGCGCGACAGCTCGGCCGACCCGTACTTCATGGGTGCCCACCGGCATGATTTTGACGCGGGCGCCGTCGCACCCGCCTGTTACCTTGTGTCGTCAAAATCACGCCGGACCCATGAAGATACTCTCGTCCGACTGTCGCGCCCTCCGCACCCCTCTAGCGACCGCTTCGCGGCTCGGGCGCACCCTCTTGCGACCTTGCTTCGCAAGGCTCCTCGCTTCGCTCGTCGGGGAACCTGACGGCTTCGCCGCAGGTGCATCTCGCCCTCGGGGGATACC
>JAEEZC010000181.1 GCA_016288465.1 Verrucomicrobiota bacterium
GACGATGCGACGACGCCCGAAGGGTTCGGCAAGAGTGCCGCGGCTGGCGAGGCGAAGCCTCAAGCCAGAGCGCGGCGCTCGTGCCGAATATCGTCGCAAGACGATACGGCGCATCGTCGGCTTTCGTGGTCGCGCGTAAGCGCAACGGTCACGCGAAACGCGGAACCAGGCGCGGAGGCAGCGGCGAAAACATACGTAGAAATCTCGCTACGGGCAAGCGCCCCCGCTGTACGAGCGGGCGTTTCCCCTTCAATGGCCCTTGGAGCAGGCGACATTTTGCCTCACAATGCGCTTACGCGCGATCACAGGAGCAAATCTCGCTGCAGGGGCGACAGCTCGCCATCACAGAAAGGGGCGAGTCGACCGAAAGGAAAAGCCGGATATGCGATTGCCGCGCTCAGATGTCGCAGCTCGTCGCCAACGCGGTGTCGGCAACCCTATGCGAAAAGAATCTCCTCACCGTGGAACATGAAGTTGCCGCCGACGACATACTGCATTGCCGTTGGGGAGAACCGATCCTGCACGTCGCAATGGAGATGCCCCGCGAGGATTCCCTTGAGCAGAGGTTCGCCCTTCAGATACGCAATGAAGTCGCGCGTCACCTTGTCCTCAAGCTGCCTCTTGAAATCCCCCCCGGCCTCGGGCACCGCGGCGGATGTGAAGCGTCCGTCGTGCGGGCGCCTGAACCGGCAGCGCACCTGCCAGATGAAATCGGTGAAGAAAGGGACGTGCATGCAAAGGACGATCGGAAGCCCCTTTTTCGCTTCGGCGTGGAACCGTTCCACCAGATCGGGCTGGACAGTGCCGAACACGTCGTCCATGCAAATGAAGTTCACGCCGTTTACCGTGCGCGCCGCGAACCGCGCGTCGACCGGGAACGCATCCTTCAGAATCGGCCAGCTGCGCTCCTTGAAAGCCTCCTGCCACGTGTGCTTCTCGCCCGGCAGATAAGTGTAGAACTCATGGTTGCCCATGGAGCCAAACATCGTGTCGCCGTAGTACTTCTTCACCAGATCGAAGTTGGCCTCGCTTTGCCAGTCGATCAAGTCGCCCGTGTGCAGCACGTAGTCGACATTCTCCCTCGCCCAGGCGAGAGAGTCTCGCAGTGCCTCCTCCTGACGACCGCCGAAGGTGCGCGTGCGCCGCTCCATCGACTTCATCTTGTCCGCGCCATCCGCTTCGCCGGGATACGCCGACGAAAGATGCGTGTCCGAGATGTGCAGAATCGAAAACGGCGAGGTAGCACCGGCGTCGATGCGCCGATAGGCGAGCGAAAGGCGCTCGAACCTCCCTCGCGCGGGGAACACGGACGGATCGTCTGCCGCGAGAGTGGGCAGCGCGGAAACAGCGACAAGGCCTCCGAGCGAAGAGGCGAAACTCCTGCGTGTCAGATTCATGAAATGTCCTTCCTTTCCTTTCTGGAGGCGAAGTCGTAGGCGCCGATCGCCAGGCGGTCGTCCGCCGAACTGCCGCCAACGGCTATCCTCCCCGAATCTTCCGGAGAGCCGCCCTTTCGCCATTGCACGTCTTGGTCACCATCCCGATGCATTTCCCTCGCGCTGCACACGCCCAAAACAAAAAAGACCGCATCGCGCGGCCTTTTGATGGTGGAGATAAGGGGAGTCGAACCCCTGACCTTCTCAATGCCATTGAGACGCTCTACCAACTGAGCTATATCCCCATCGGGGAAAGTGGTGATAGTATATCAAATTCCATGTGCCGCCGTCAAGCCAGCCCGAGGCGTCGACCTGAATAGCGCTTCTCGCGTATCGGACGCCACCACCATTCGTTGTCCAGATACCAGCGGACGGTCCTGCGGATGCCGCTCTCGAAGTTCTCGCAGGGCTTCCACCCCAGCTCGCCCATCAGCTTCGAAGGGTCGATCGCATAGCGCAGGTCGTGCCCTGGGCGGTCGGCCACAAACTCGATCAGCTCCTCATACCGCGGCACGCGGCCTTCCGGGTCGGCGGCTCGCGGACGCATCTCGTCCAGAACGCGGCAGACGGTGCGCACGACCTCCAGGTTCGTGCGCTCGTTGTGCCCGCCGACATTGTACGTCTCGCCGTCGCGTCCACGCTCGTTCACGAGAAGTAGCGCCTTTGCGTGATCGTCGACATACAGCCAGTCGCGGACGTTCGCGCCCTTGCCGTAAACGGGCAGGGGCTTTCCGTCGAGGCAGTTCAATATGACGAGCGGCACCAGCTTTTCGGGGAAGTGGTAGGGCCCGTAGTTGTTCGAGCAGTTCGTTATGCGGGTCGGGAGCCCGTAGGTGTCGTGCCACGCGCGCACCAGGTGGTCGCTCGACGCCTTGGAGGCGGAATACGGCGAATGCGGCGAGTAGGGGGTCTTCTCGGTGAAGAAGCCTGTCTCGCCGAGCGAACCGTAGACCTCGTCCGTCGAAATGTGCTGGAAGACGAACTGAGGATGCTCGCGCCACCAGCCCAGCGCCGTCTGAAGGAGGGTCGCCGTGCCCACGACGTTCGTGCGGATGAACTCGCCGGGGCCGTCTATCGAGCGGTCCACGTGCGACTCGGCGGCGAGGTGGAAGACCGTGTCGGGCTTGAAGAGGCGGAATGCGAGAGCCATCGCCTCCTGATCGCATATGTCGGCCTTCAGGAAATGGAGCCTTCCGGCGGACTCAAGCCGCGCCTCGATCGCATCAGGGCCCACGATGTCCCTGACGGGATCAAGACCGGCTTCCGCCAGGGACTCGGGCACGCCGGCGTAGGTGAGCTTGTCGACGACGAGTATCGACGCGTCAGTCTCCTTTGCCAGAAGACGCACGAGCGCGCCGCCTATGAAGCCTGCGCCGCCCGTGACGATGCAGCGCCTATTCCTCATCGTTGAAAGCGGCCTTCTCGGCTGCGATCTGCGGAGAGTCGAGCTCGTTTTCGGAGCCCTCGCCGTCCTTCTTCGGCCTGTAACCGTAGCCGTAGCCGTAGCCATAGCCGTAGCCGTGGTGGCCGTGGTGGCTGGACGGCGAGAACGCGGCGGCACTTGCGACCTCGATGTCGTTGACGACGACGCCGAGGATGTTGGCGCCAGCCTCCGCCAGGCTGCGGGAGCAGTACTGGATCGGCTTGAAATGCGTGCGGTCGGGACAGCACATGATGAGTACGGAGTCGACCTGCACGGCGAGCGAGACGACGTCGCCGACGACGCCGAAAGGCGGCGAGTCGATAATCACGCGGTCATAGTTCGCACGCGCCCACTCGAAGAAGTCGGAAACTACCGAGGAGCCGAGAATAGTGGCCGGGAACACGCCGTCGGGCGGAAGCGACGCGATGACATCCAGGCCCTTGACGTCGGTCTTGCTGACGAGCGCGGCGAAGTCGGGCTTGACATCGCCGGCGCGCTGGAGGGCATGCGAAAAGCTGCGGTCCTCGTTGAGCTCGAGGTTCCAGACTCGCGCCAGCCTTGGACGGCGCAGGTCGAAGTCGACATGCAGGGTCTTGCGGCCGGTCTGGGCATAGGCGATGGCAAGCGATGCCGAGGTGATCGTCTTGCCCTCTCCGGGCTGCGTGGATATGATGAGCACGCAGTGGGAAAGAGCCTCGTAGCGCGGCGAGTCGAGAAGGTTTCTGAGACCGGCCACGGCCTCGGAGAACTGGGAATATTTGTCATCGATCAGGAACCTGGCGACCTGCTCGCGCCTCTTGCGGCGGACGTGGGGCAGCACCGCAAGCACCTTGAGCGCCAAGCGGCCCTCGATGTCCGCCAGGTTGACGACGGTGTCCTCAAGATTGTCGAGGACAAGCACGAACACAATGCCGAAGGCGATGGACAGGAATGTGCCCGCGCCGAAGATGATGATGGGGTTCGGCAGGACGGGCTTAGTCGGGGTGTTCGCGAGGCGTCCGACCCGAACAATCTCGTTATTGGACTCCGCCTCGATTCGGGCCTTGTTCTCCTGCATCGTGAGGTCCTTGAGAACCTCGTTGGCGACGGCAAGCGAGGCCTCCAGGGTGCTGAGGCTGGACTCCGCAAGGATTATGCGCTGCCCCACGGACGCGCGGTCCGCCTGCAGCTCCTCCTGACGCGCCTTGAGGTTGGCAAGCTGGTTGCGCGTCACCTGAAGGGTCGAGCGACCCGTGAGAAGCGCCCGCGCAGCGGCGTCGAGGAACCTCTGCCGCGCGAGTTCCGCCTGCTTCTTCTTGGCGATGACCTCGGGGTGGCTCTCCGTATAGGTGAAGAGAAGCGTCTGGTATTCGCCGTCGGCCTGCTGGTAGGCGTTGAACTCGTTTGCGATCTCCTGCGCGCGGGGCACGTTTACTGCGAGGTTGCCGTACGTAGTCGGATCCTTCTGCACGGCGGCGAGCATCTTCTCCCACTCAATGAGCTGCGTCTGCTCGCCCTCAAGCCTGATTATGTCCTCGGTTCCGCGCCTCAGAGTCTGCTCGAGAGTCTCGCGCGTCGAGCGCAGGTCGTCCACCTTGTTCGCGGTGCGGAAGTCGAGCAGCTGCCTGCCGAGCTTGTCCACGTCGCGGCGCTGCTTCTCCACGTTGTCGTGGATCTGCTGAACGGCCTTGTCGCAGCGGAGCTTGTTCTCGTTGTCGGTGAAAGCCTCGATGGCCTCGGCGTAGGCGTTCGCCAGCTGGGCGCAGAGCGCGGGCGTCTTCGAGCGCACCGATATGGTGATGATGCGCGAGTGGCGCACGAGCTCAATCTGGGAATCGGACAGCGTCTGGACCAGCTCTTCGTCCGCCACGGCCGAAGACGGGTTCTTGGCGCGGTACTGGTGGATGATCTCGGCCAGCAGCTTGTCGGAGCGCCAGTCGGATATGCGCGTGTTGAATATCTCCTCGTAGTTGGAGCCGAGGTCGGGCATCGACTGGTCAAGGAGGTTTCCGTTGCGCCCTCCGCCCGTCGCCCTGCGCATGTCCATCGAGAACTCGCTCTTGGCCTCGTAGATCGTGGGCGAGATGCGGTAGACGGCAAACGCCACGATCAGGCCGACGAGCATGAACACGAACACCGAAAGCCAGCGTTGCGATATGACGCGAAGCATTCGGCTCATCGTAATCGTGCCGACGAGCGAGCCGTCTTCTGCCGCAGAGCCGCCGGCCATTCCGCCATAGACTCCGTATGCGCCATAGGAACCGTACGAGCCGTATGCGCCGTAGGCACCGCCC
>JAEEZC010000182.1 GCA_016288465.1 Verrucomicrobiota bacterium
AACGAAAGACGGCAGTCCTTCAGCGCAAGCGACAGCTTCGACTCGGCGTCTCCGTAGGCGCAGAGGCTCAGGGCAAGCCCCGCCGCCTCGACGTTCTCGAAACGGATGCTTCGGAGCGGACGGTTCTTCTGCCACGTCTCGTTGCCCGAGAAGTTGTAGTGCAGAAACCTCTGCGCGTTCTCGACGCGGCAGTTCCGCACCGTGATCTCGCCGGGATCGTGCCGAACCTTGATCGTGAAGTCCGAATAGTACGTGAAGAGCGCGAGAAGCGTCCGCCAGCCCGCGCCAGGCCTTCCGTGCGAACCGGATATCCGGTCGGCCTTCGGCAGCGAATTGCGGATCGGATACTCCGCCGGCCCGTGCGCGCGGCAGTCTTCGATCAGGACGCGGCGCCCTCCGAAGCGGAACGCGCTGCAGGCGGTGTTGAAGTCGCAGCCGCTAACCGTGACGTCCTCGTTGTCGAATCCCGACACGCAGTCGTCGCCGGTCTTCATCGTGCATTGCGCGATCTTCACGCGGTCGCACGTCGAGAAATGGACACCGTCGTGTCCGCCGAGGATGGTAAGCCCCTCAAAGCGCAGGTCGGACGAGCGCCACACGTTGTGCGCCCAGTTCCCGGTGTTGCGGATCGTGTAGCCTCTGAAGACGCAGTTCGTCGAGTCGTGGACGGATATACCGTGGACGCCGCGGAAATGCTCCTCTCCGACGGGATCGTAGCTGTCGCATCCGTCGATGACGGAGCCAGGCTCGCCGACTATTCTCACGTTGCGCGCGCGGAGGATGCGTATCACCGCGTTGTTCCAGCGGCTTGCGCACTTGAGTATGTGGTCGTTCGTCTTGCGCTTCGACGGAGTCACCCAGACAACGCCCGGGGCGAAGTCCTCCTTCGGCACCGGCTCCACGCTGTCATTCCCGAGCATCTCGTAGTCGTCGCAGTTACGGCTCGCCTTCAGGACGGCTCCGCCCTTCAGATGAAGCGTAGTGTCGCTCCTGAGACGGAGCCCCTTCACGGCGTACTCGCCCTTCTCCACAACGACCTCGCCCCCGCCAGCGAGAAAGCATGCGTCAAACGCCTTCTGCAGGACGGACGTCGCGTCCCCCTCGACCGGACGCACGGTCACTTCGAGGGGGACGGCTCCCAATGCCAGCGGCAGAGCGCCAAGCGCCAAGGCGCCTACGGCAAATTCGCGACGTGTCTTCATTTGACGAGTATGAGCATTCCCGGAGGGTCGTATTCGGGAAATTCGCCGACGATCGTGAGGCCGTTGAACGCGCCGCCGTTCGCGTCCGCCGCCGCGAACGTACCCGATATCTCGCCGTTGGAGTCAGACACGACGTCGAACCGCGCCAGCACTTTCGTGTCTTCGAGATTCCACGTTTCTTCCGCCTGCTTCGTGACCCCGCCGACTGTGAACGAGGCATTGCCCTCAGCTCCGCCCTTCGCCGAGTACAGGTAGAGCGTGTAGGACTCGTTGGCCTTGAGTTTCGAGAGCGTGAACGTGTATGCGTCGGACGCGCTGTCGGACTCGACCCAGTTGCCGTACAGCGCGGATCCCGTCGGCATGCCGCTCGCGCTGCCGCTCTTGACGGCTCCCGACCCTCTCGTCAGTGCCACCGTAACGTTGCGCTTCGTGCTGCCGTCCGCCTCCCAGCAGTTCTCGGCGAAGGCCAGTGTCGAGGAGGAGCCGATCCGGAGGGCGTTCCACTTGTTCCAGTTGCTCCAGCCCTCACGGCCTGCGCCTGTGTGGTTCGAGAACCTTCCTGTGACGGAGCCGGGCACGCCAAAGTCGATGTTGACGACATGCGACGTGGCGTCGTCCGTCTTTTCGTAGCACGCCGAAAGGCCCGTCGGGTCGCAGTTTCGGCTGGTCAGCGGGTCGACCACGTACTCGATGCGCTCGCCGCTCTTCAGCCACAGGCGGTCAGCACCAAGCACAGCTTCATAGATCGTCCCGCCGCTGTCGCGCTTCACGGGCGAGGTTGCTGCAATGTAGCCATTGGCAACCACGCTCGCCTGGACGCCGTCGCCACCGCCGTTGTTAAGATCGCGGGCGCAGGCACGGACGCGATATACGCCGTTGGACGGGACGGTCGCCTTGAGCGTCGGGCTGCTGCTCTGGTAGCCCGGATCGTTCACAACGGCTACGAATTCCTGCGGCGCGGCGGCAAGCAGGTCAGCCGTAAAACCAAAGGTCTGGTCGACGATCGCCGTTCCATTCGTCGCCATGACGAAGTAGGGATATTGGTCATACGCCGTGAACCTGCCCTGCATCCACCACTTGGCCTTGGCTCCGCTCGCGACCTGTCCGGCAATAAGCTCCTCATAGAACTGCGCTCCACACCAGGCATTGGTCTTAGCGCCGATCATCCATTGCGCGCCGCCTCCGAGCAGGTCGTTGAATACATATCCCGTGTTCGCATTCTGACGGTCGGCATAAAACGACTTGCCCGCGTCGTATATAGCGCCCGGCTCGCGCCTGAAAATGGCGGAAACGCCGGTTGCGTCGTTGTTGATCTGCCCATGCGGGGAAACGACGATGTCGACCGGCTCGCCTGCGACCAGGAACCGGTCTTCAAACGTGAAGTGCGCCGAGCAGGCGACGGGCGTCTCCAGAGAAACGTAGGCGTTCGTTACAAGTGTGTCGGCAACGTAGAGATAAACATCGGTGCCGTCGGCCGAAGGATATTGCGTCAAATTCGCCCTG
Source organism: Verrucomicrobiota bacterium (assembly GCA_016288465.1). Taxonomy (GTDB): domain Bacteria; phylum Verrucomicrobiota; class Kiritimatiellia; order RFP12; family UBA1067; genus UBA1067. The sequence continues at coordinate 2,706 of JAEEZC010000182.1, forward strand.
TCAACGTCGCGGACGACGATGGACGCGGAATAGCGGCCGCTTTCCGGCGGACGGAAACGAACGACCGTCCAGGTCTTGAGCGTCGAGTCGCCCGCATAGGGGTGGACTTTGAGTTCGCCCGGCGCGACGGCAGTGCTCTGCAGTGCCGAAGACGTGTTGACGAGAACAAAGGGTGATGAGCCGCCGGAGGTTCTCGCGACGCCCCTCAGATACGTGCTTGTGGCCTCTGTGGTGATGCGCGACGTGGCGGCCAAGGAGATGTTCTCCGGCGCGGTCTGCGCGGCGGGCGCCGTCGCACCAAGGAAATACCACGTCCCATCAGCGATGGTGCCATATGGATTGGCGTACGGCGAAGCGGCGACGTTGTTCAGCATCGCAATACCAGAGTCGTAGAAAGTGCCTTCGTCCTCCTTCGTGACAGTGAAACGCAGTCCCGTCGTATCGCTTGAGTGGGCGCTCCAGGCATTGTACTTGTTGCCGATTACGACCTCGATCTTGTCTCCTGCCGCCAAATGTTGTGCCGGCATCTGGAAGTCGAAACGGCGAGTAGGGCTGTTCGCCAAATAGCCTTCAAGCGAGACAATCTGCCGAGCAATGACATTCCCCTTCGCTCTGACGGACACCTGGACTCCGGAATTGGTCGTGGAGGCATTGTTGGCCTCCTTCGCGGTGTCGTGCGCGAAGATGTTGGCAGAATACCACCCCGTCTCCGGCACCGTGAAGCGCACGACATCCGAAGGATGTGACACGGTCCCGCCTTTGGGATCGGCGGGATGGACCAGCAGTTCGTTCGGCAAGACCTCTTCACCGGACTGCACGGATGTGGAGCCTGTATTCACGCGAATCCACGGCGAGGAGCTTCCTCCGATGCCGGCGAAGGAACCGCTCGACCCCGTCGTCGTGTCAAAGGCCTCGCTGTTGGTCATGGCCTCGCCGGAGGCGTGGAGAAGTGACCACGGGCCAAATACGTTCGCATTATGCCCCGCCTCGTTGAACGCCTTGCCGGCGTCGTAGACAGTGCGCGCGGCTGCGCTCGCCGCGGCTAGGACAGCTATCAGGCAGAGAGAAGCGCATCTGCTGACTGAGTTTGTCTTCATATGTTCGTTCCTTTCCTGTTAGATGGTGCCGAATGCCGC
>JAEEZC010000183.1 GCA_016288465.1 Verrucomicrobiota bacterium
AGTCCAGTTCGTCCCGTCAAGGGCGAACACGATCCTGTGCCATTTCGTGTCCGCGACAGGCGCGGTGGAAACCGACGCCGAGACACCGTTCGTCCCGCAGGCGAGCGTGTAGACCACTGAGCCGTCGGAGCCCTTCGCCGCATCGACTTGCAGCGAGAACGCCTGCTCGCCGTCCGCGCCAAGGGTGAGAACCCGGCCCGAGGCGTTGGTCGCGACTTCGCTCGCATCGGCCCAGAACGCGACGGCTCCGCCGCGCTCGTTGAAGCACCTCGTCGAAGGCAGCGCCAGCCGGGACTCCCCGGACGAGAAGTACAGCGCGTTCCCGTTTTCGTAGACGCTTTCGGCAAGTCCGCCCTGAACGGACGCTATCACGACCTGCGGAGCCTGGTCGACGTCCGGCCAGTGGATCCGATAGCGCTGGGCAAGGCACGGGAAGCTTATCTGCGACGGCATCCCGTCCTGCTTGACCGTCATGTACCAGTGCACCTCAAGCGCCTCGTCGGAGGCGTTCACTCCGTAGATCACGCTCGCATACTCGTTGGACTCGGCCGTCGTCCAGTCGTAGTACAGACGCGGGTTGTAGTTTCTTCCGGAATGCGCCAGATCGAGATATCCCGAAACCGTGTAGTCGACGACGGGATTGAACCCCTCAGCCGTCCCCGAGACGCCGCCTCCGCGAGGCACCAGCTCCGAGCCGACGCGCCAGTCCTCCTCCGCAAGCGTAAAGCAGTTCGTGTCCGTGCGCTCCACGGTCCGCACGGTCTGGAAGAAGACGTTGTCAGAAGTGCCGAGCTTGAGGCACGAAAGCCCTGCGGAAGCCGAGCTGAAGAGATTGTTCACGGGCGCGTGCGCATGTCCGTTCGGCGTCTGGTACTTGTTCAGCTCCACGTTGTATTCGGACGGAATCTTCACGTGGTCGCCCGCTATCAGTATCGCCGCCGCCTCGGTGTTCCAGCCTGCGGCGTACTGGCATCGCTCGAATGGCCACTGGACGCCGTAGCTGTCGCTCTCCATCCAGTACACGTCGATCCTCCACGGCGACTCGAGCGTGTCGCGCAGCGGGAAGACGTCCCCGTTCTTCGGCGAGTACGAATACATGCCGGAATGCTGGTAGTAGTAGTCGCCGAACTCGTCGGTCGCGGCGGACTCGTCCTTTATCGGAGAGGCCACGAGCCCGTCCGGATTGTAGCCCGTCGCGTAGGGGACGACCGGCTCGCCTATGTGCGCGGACATCTCCAGCACCGTCGGCTCGCCGACCTCGATGACCTGCAGCTGCTTCAATGTCGTGTACGAGCCGGTGTCGTAGTAGCCGAGCACGAACTGGCCCGACACCTGCCCGTAGGCCGCAAGCGTCTCGGACTTCTTGTCGTAGTAGACCCCGCGCACGACGACGTTGGTCTCGACGAGCATCTTGCCGCCCACCTCGGAGACGACCTCGCCGTACTGAGGCTTTATGAGGCCCTCTGGGCCGAAGAGCTTGACGTACTTGCCGGCAAGGGATATCTCGGGCGAGTTCCACGGGCTCTCCGTCCAGAACAGCCTGTATGGTCTTCCCTTCACGTTGCCTGATACGACGTACGTCATCTCGTTGGTGGTGCCGTCCCCGAGAACCCACGCGAACGTCAGGTTTCCGCCGGTCTGCGTGTACACCGCAAGGGCCTTGTTGTCGAAGATGAAATTCCCCTGCTCGTCGGTGGAGCCGTTGTAGTAGTCGTACGTCGCGTTCCAGTCCACGCCCTCCGGCTCGGGCAGCGCCTCCGCAAGCCAAAGCTGCGGCTGGATGCGCTGGACCGGAAAGCCGGCCTCGGACCCCGCAAGCGCATATCTGGCGTGACCGGGCAGGACCGACTCCGAAACCGCCGCCGTCGTGACGCCGATCGGCGCGAACGACGAAGCGACGGACGCCACGTAGTTCGAGGCAAGCCACGGGTCCGCAGACGCGGACGCCGCAACGCGGATCACCGGCGCCGTCGGAATTGCCAGCGAGTAGCTGTCGGCGGCGCATGCGGCGCCTCCGGCGGCCGCCAACGTTCCCAGCAAGATCAGTTTTCGCATGAAAGGCCTCCTTGTCGTTCAGGCGCTCGCTCAGTGCACGCGCATGATGTACGCGAGCTTGTAGTACGGAGGGAGGATGGAGAACGACTTGGTCGAGCCGTTCGAGCCGCCGGTGGCGCTCGTCCGGTAGATCTTGCTGCTCCCCTTCTGGGTCGAGTCGGCGTCGTAGCCCCCCATGCTTTCGACCTTGGTGGTCGTTCCGTACTTGGAATCGCGCCCCTCGAGCTGGTCGTCGCCGAAGTAGTTGTGGGTGTGCGGCGGGATATTGCTGACGGTGAGGGTGACGTCGCTCGCTCCGCCTCTCCCCCCGACGTCCGTCGTCGTGCCCAACACAAACCGCTCTCTCAGGTCGGGCGTGCCGTTGCTGCCGTTGCAGAGCGACCAGCCAGAGGGTATGTTGTTCAGCGACCCGCTCCAGATGACAATGGCGCCGAACGGGACGGCGCCGCGGCCGGATATCGCGCTCGGCGAGCTCACCGAGAGGTTGCCGTTCACGGTGAGGTTCTGGCTGAACATCGCGCTTCCACCGACTCCGATGTTCCCGCTGACATCCAGCGTCTGGGCCTCGGCGTCACCGAGCGTCGTCTTGCCCGCCACGGCGAAGTCGCCGCCTGCACGCGAGACGTCCGCGGCGTACGTCGCGTAGGGAACAGACATTATCTTCTGCCGCGGCGATATCTCGCCCGACGAGTTCGAGACGGTCAGCCCGACGTAAAGGCTCCCGCCCCTGGACCGCGCAAGCGCCTCGGCCAGCGAAGTGCACAGCGTCCCCCCGACGTCCGACCCGACCGAGTCCGCTAGTTCGACGTTGAAGAGCCCGTTGGCGTCGAGTATCACCACGGTCGACCGTCCCCAGAGAGGAGTGCCGCCCGACGCCTGCGTGTAGAGGCGGAACGATATCGTGTACTGGCTTCCCGAGAGCACCGCTCCCTGGTCGTCCCTCAGTATGCCCTGATAGGCGATGGACGACTCCAGGGCCTGCGCCGCGAGAGCCGCGGCGAACGCAATTGCTGCAATGACGGTCTTTTTCATTTGTTCTTCCTTCTGATTTGTTTTTTAAACTGCTGTCGAGACGGCCCTCAGTACATGCGCTGTATGTACATAAGCCTCGTGTAGGGCGGCATTGTCGCCACGCTGCTCTGGCTGCCCGTAGCCGCGCCGCCAATGCTGGTCGAGTATATCTTGCTGCTTCCGCTTAGCTTCGAATCGGCGTCGTAGCCCGACATGTCAGCGTACTTGCTGGTCGTTCCGTACGTGGGGTCGCGCCCCTCGAGCTGGTCGTCGCCGAAATAAAGGTGGTCGTGCGGCGGAATGTTCTCCAGGGTCAGCATGTACGAAGTGTGTCCGCCCCTGTAGCCTATCTCGGTGTTGTTCCCCGCGCCCACCACAAAACGGTCGGCGAGATCCGGCGTGCCTTCCTTGCCGTCGCAGACGGCCCAGCCAGTCGGCACGCTGTCTCTTTTGCCGTACCAGAGAATGATGCTTCCGACGGGCAGCGTCCCGTAGCCCGACACGCACCCGGTGTTCTGCACGTCCAGGTCTCCGGCGACCGTGACGTCGCCACGGACCACCGCCTCGCCCTGGACCGAAAATCTGCCTGACACGGACACGATCGACGCCTCGACGTTCTTCAGCGTGGCCCTGCCAGTCACCGTGAAGTCGCCTCGCGCGCCGGTCACGTCCGAAGCATACGACGCATACGGCACGGGGAGTATCTTCTGCCGCGTCGGAACGGCCGTCCACTGTTCGCCCCTCTTCACCTCAAGCCCGATGTAGAGCGCGGCGTCCCGTCCGCTGCGAATGGCCGCGTCCAAAGTCGCCCCTTGCGCGCCATCCCCGTCCTTCAGCTCAACGCTGAAAAGGCCGCTCGTGTCCAGCGGCACGTCCATCTCCCGAACCCAGAGCGCCTCCCCGCCCGACGCCTGCGTGTAAAGGCTGAAGCGCACTGAAGCCGGACTCTGCAGCGCGACTCCGTTCTCGTCTGTCAGCACGGCCTGATACGGAATCGCCGCCGTCTCGGCTTCCACGCTGTCCGACGCGGTTTGGCCGAGGGGTCCGGCCAGCAGCACATGCGCAAGGCTCGGCACAAGGAAGAGAGCTGTGACAAGGCGTGTTTTCATTCGTCTTCGTCCTTTTTTGATATTGTACTTTCTCTCCGTCAGAACAAGGCCCCGGTCG
>JAEEZC010000184.1 GCA_016288465.1 Verrucomicrobiota bacterium
AGTCGGCCGACGGGCCTTCAAAGTTGCCCGTCGGTATTAGGCTGGGTCGCCGTTTCGCAGACCCGGCTTTCGCATGTCGTTCCAGCCGATGGACCGAAGAAGGGGTATATCTTCATGTCCTCCCCCTGAAACGCCGCCTTGACAAAATCCTCGCGCGCGCGGGTAGTTGTATATTTTCACGCTTCTTCAGGGGTGTGGGGACCTTTCTTCCTTTCGTATTAGGCTAGTGTTAGGCCAACCGAAGCAAGCGCAAGAAAAGGGCTGGAAATGGTATAATACGAGGCATGGGACAGAACCTCCAACCCGCCGCGTTGATCGATCTTGCCGCAACATGCGTTGCGACGGCCGCCAATTTAAGCGGTCCTGAGCTGTTTGTTGTGATATTCGTCTTGATTGTCGTCATTGCGACCTTTTCGCGGCGACCGCAGCATGTCAGAGACCTGAGCGAGCTTGACGATGACGACGGAGGCATAGACTGGCGCGAGAGGAATGCCGGAGGAGCGGCGGTGAATCTCCGGAACGGTTGGGCCGTGCTTGTGGACGACGCGCCAGTCCACGAGGCGAAAGCCGTTGCGGAGAGGCTTGAGTCGGCGCACATACGAAGCCGCATCGAATTGCTGAAGGAGGACCGCGCCTTCCACCTTATACGGAAATGGCGGGATGGACACGCGGATGTGCGTGCTGGTTGCGCCTGGCGACTATGCGGCTGCGAAGGAGGCGCTGAAGGGGAGCGATGACGTTCAAGGCGGCATACAGAACGCCTGAAGGCTTTTCGGACCTGGTCATGGAGTCCGATGGCGAAGTGCTTACGGGACTCCGCTTCGACGCGTCCGGAAAGGGAGGTGGCGGGCGCCACGACTGCGCGGACTCCAATTTGCCGGTGTTCGGCGAGGCGCGGCGCTGGCTTGACGCATACTTCGGCGGACACGAGCCGGACTTCACTCCCGCCTACCGCATTGACGGAATGACTTCGTTCCGAAAAGACGTCATAGACGCCATGCTCAGGATTCCTTTCGGCGGAACTACCACTTACGGCGAGATTGCCGCGGAAATAGCGCGCAGAAGGGGACTGGACAGGATGTCCGCCCAAGCCGTAGGAGGCGCTGTAGGCTGGAATCCGCTATGCATAATCATTCCCTGCCATCGCGTTGTCGGTGCGGACGGCGCCTTGGTCGGCTATGGCGGCGGAATCGAGAACAAAGTCGCTCTGCTTGCGCATGAATCAGGCTGTTTTTTTGAAATGCAGGCGAAATAATTTCTGCGACCTTGTTTGCCCTGTAATTTGAAGGGACGATATACTGCGCAAAAAAGCGCAGATTTTCTGGAAAATACATAAACTATTCCGGATGGTGGTTAAAGTTCTGGCCACCTCACAGCATTGAGTTCATGTTTGCTACAATATGGGCAGACAGCGCGAGAAAGGAAAAAACCTAAAATGAACAACAGGAACGACATAGTTAGAAGGACACTGACGGCGGCGGCCGCCGGGTTCCTCGCCATGTCGTGCGCTGGCGCTGTCGTCGCTCTTGACGGAGAGGGCACGGCGGAGAATCCGTTCCTCATCCACAACGTCGAAGAGCTCGAGTTCTTTGCCGCGAGCGTCAACAACGGCGAGTCCGACTACAACGAGTCCGGCAAGGTCGTCGCCCTGGCCTGCGACATCGACCTCGACGGTGAGATCTTCGACGGCATCGGCGACTTCGACTATCCTTTCTTCGGTGATTTCGACGGGCGCGGTCATACCATCCACAACCTCTCCTTTGTGCTTGATTGGCATGACTGCGCTGGTTTCATTCGCGAGATAGAGGGCGGGCACGTCTCGAACATCAACTTCGAGGATGTCTGCTTCGAGCTGAACGAGGACTGGTTCATCGGCTGGCGTGATTGCCCTTACTGGGACATCTACGCCTATACCGGCGTCGCCGTGGGCTATGCCCTGTGCTCCGAGATCAGGAACATCTCCGTCGGCGGAATGATGCTGGTGATCGGCGACGAATTCACCGAGCGCGTGGTTGGCTCTGCGAGCCTTGACGTCGTGGATTGCGGCAACACCATAGAGGACTGCACGATCAACGTCTACCGCTTCGGCGATGAGCCGCCCGTGTATGAAATGTGGGGCGACGACGTGGAGCTTCCCGATGCGAACGAGTGCCTGGAGCGCACGTATGTCATACTGAGGGATACTGTTGCCGGGTTCGACACCGTCGCCTTCGAAGAGCTCGAAGCCTGGTTTGACGGCGCTGCCGAGCTCGGAGAGACGCTGACGCTCCAGGAATTCCTCAATACGCCTGACATTTACGCGGCATTCTGCTTCAACTTGCCCTACAACACCTTTGCGGAAGCCGCGCCACTCGTGAACATCGTGAAGTTCTCCAGGTATTCGAAGCCTGACGGCAACTGGGCCGATATCGTGGTGAAGATCCAGGCCGGCAATCAGGTGCTTCCCATCGACATCCTCAACGGCAACCTGTACGTCAGGTACGGTTCCTCCCCCGACAATCTTTGCGAATCTGTAACGCTTTCATGGGAAAATGTCGCATATGGCACGGACGGAAGCCTCATGCTCCGCGTTCCGCCGCCTGCCGGCAATCCCGAGAACGGGTTCTTCCAGGTGTCTCTGAACCCGTAGGAATTTATATAGCCGCAACATTCTGCGGAACAAAATCCCCCACCGCGGCTGTTAGGCCGCGGTTTTTATTTGCCTCAATGCCGCAAGTAGTAGGCTCTTCGTATAGGCTTGCGGGGTCTTTTGCGCCTACCGGCGCGACCACGAAACAAGCGAGCTACGGGGGCGGTACCGCCCGAGCCGTACGTTCGCGGACGCCACCCGACATGTTTTTGCCGCGTGTGCCGTTGCACACGCCTGTTACCATCGGTCGGCAAAAACACGTCGGTTCCGCGAACTACCTCTCGTGCGGTCCCACCCCCTCCGCTCGTAATCAACAGAAAGAGCGCAGGAATCGGCTAAAGGGCAAATGTTTGCCAAAGCGACGATTGGACATGCTCGTCAAAATCATGTCGGTTCCTGCGAAGATGCTCTCGTGCGACTCCCCGCCCTCAGCTCGCAGCGACTCCGCGAACGAGTCTCTAACGCGACTGCCTCCCACTCCGCTCGACATCAAATGGAATTGCGCAATAATAGCCTGAAAGACCTTTCTTCACGCCTCTTTTGGAGCTCTTTCTTGTGGATGTCGCGCGTAGCGCTAACTTTGGCGCGATTGTGGCGTGACCATTAGGGCAAGGGTCGCCTGACCCTTGTATAGAAGGTCACGTGACCTTTGTGGTAAGGGTCACCTGACCTTTATGGTAAGGGTCACGTGACCCTTATGGCAGGGGTCAGGTGACCTCTTAAGAAGGGGTGTTGTGTGCGGTGCAGGAAAAGTTTGTTCAGTCTGCTGAACAAAGATTAGGGCGTGTCTATTTTCTGCTACAATATGAACATCTTCTGGTTAGAAGAGTATTTAGGTTGCGTCAAGAGTCGGTTTTAAAATTAGGAACAAAGGCAATGAACAAATCAGTCAGCAGAATCGTCGCAGCGGTGCTTACGGCACTGGCGGTGCGTTTTGCAGACGCGGCGCAGGGCGATGCGCTTCTTGCCTTCTCGACGAGGGGGCCTGACAAGTACGCCGACGGCACGTCTGTTCTCGAGGGCGAGGTCTACGCTCTTGTGTGGGTTCGCAACGGCTTCGAGTTCAAGGGTGTCGACATGAACGGCGCGGCGGTTGACGCCGAGAACAACGCCGTTGTGGCGGCTCTTCCCATTGCCAGGCGTTCGGCCGTTCGCAGGGGCGCGGTCCACTGCCCGTTCACGCTTTTCCAGATCGCCGAGTCGTTTGCGTCGTCGCATGTCGGCGGTTCGTTCTCTCTCGTCCTGCTCGACACCCGCGTCGCCGACGGCAAGGGCGGCTTCAAGGCGGCCGGCGTTGGCGGCGTCGTCCAGGGCTGGGGCGAGGTCGAGGGCAGCAGGGTCAGGGCTGTTCCGTCGGTCATGGCGTTCGCGACGAACGCGGCGAAGCTCGGCGCGAAGATACTCGCCCAGAGCTCGGCTCCGGCCGGCGAGTCGCTGTCGAAGCCCGAGGTCACGGGCATCCGCGTCGAAGGCGGCCTCGTCAAGCTGACGGTGAAGGGCACCGACGCGCGCCTTCTCTACA
>JAEEZC010000185.1 GCA_016288465.1 Verrucomicrobiota bacterium
CGGCGGCCATCCGCTGAAGATCGGCGGCAAGGGCTGGGGCGCGGATAACGAAGTCTTCTTCACGAAGCCGGAGAATATGCGCATTCCGTACGGCAAGACCCGTCAGTATTCCGCCTTTGCGCCTGGCGCGGTGGCGTACCAGTGGTATTGCGACGGCGAGGCGATTGAGGGTGCCACGGGCAGGACTATTGATGTCGAGTGGAGGGCCGAGCCGAAGTCCGCAGTCTATACGGTCAAGGCGACATTCAACTCATACGGAGCCACTGTTGAATCCGAGGCGTCGGCTACGGCCAGCTTCAATCCGCGCGGATTGTACATCTACTTCAGGTAGTCTCGCTCAGAGGGGAAGTATGCGTCGAAGGGAGTTCATTGGGTCATTGGTCATTGCGGGGACGACGGGCCTGCTGCCATCCGGCAGGTCCTTCGCCGCAGATGCCCCGCCGCCGGCCGCCGAGTTGAAGGCGACCTGCGTCTCCGACGCGGGAAGGGACGTTCTCCAACGCGAAATCAACGCCGTTCCCGTCGCGGTTTGCGCCTCGTATCTGCGGGACGAAGCCGCCGGGCGCGCCGCCTGTGCGAAGTATCCGGCGCTGGAGCGCCTCGATGCGACGCTGCCGCACGTGATGGAGGAGGCGCGCACGGCGCTCGTCGAGGACAAGCCCGCGGTCTGGCTCGTCTACAACATGGGCGTCGTGGTGAAGACGCATGAGTCTCTCTTCACCATCGACTTGTGCCATCCACGAGCCTGGCAGTATGCGAAGGAGTTCGACTTCGCCGTCATCACGCACAACCACCTCGACCACTACACGCAGAAGTTCTACAACGAGATGAACGGCCGTCTGCACAAGACCGTCGTGAGCAATTTCCTGGACAACTACGGGGCTTTCTTCCACAAGGGCGTCGGCGGCTTTTCGAGAGGCGAGAGGACGTACAAGTTCAAGGATGTCGTCGTTCGTACCTGTCAGTCGGACCATAACGAATACCTGACGGGCTTCACGATGCCGGTTGAAATCGACTGCGGCGGCTTCACGATATTTCACGTAGGCGACACCGCCAACGTCACCGAGCTGCACCCGTTGCACACGCCCGATCTCTGGATCCACCACTGCCGCTGCTGGAAGCGCGAGACAGGTCCGGGCGCGGCGCACCTGCGCCCGAAGCTGACGGTCGTTGCGCATCTGCACGAGATGCAGCATCCGTGCGGCCGCGCCAGATGGACTTTTGCAGACGGCGACGCGGCGAAAGAAGAGTCCGAGAAGGCAGGCGTGCCCGCCGTTGTTCCGTTTTGGGGCGACAGGATTGCATGATTCCGAAAGCATAGAAAGGAAAGGACAAGCTATGACATACAAGAAACTGTTCATGATGGTCTGGTCCGTGGCGTTTGCCTTTGCAGCAGGTGCCGATACTTATACCGATGCCAAGGGCGTAACGTGGACGTATACTGAACACGATGTGCAAAATCACTATGTCACGTTTGTCAATGGCTCTGGCGGTAGTGCTGTTGCCTGCGTTCCAGACCCGGGCAATCTCGTAATGGACTATGCCGACATTCCATGGACGTTCAAGAAAGATGACATCACATATACTGTGAAGATAATCACCAATCGCGCGTTCCTCAACTGCAAGAAGATGTACGGCACGTTGAGAATTCCGAGCAGTGTGGCGCGTATTAAGGGCGGTTACACGTTCGCGGACAACAAGGTCTTGACCAATCTGATTGTGGCCGCCTCGGTGCCGATTGAAGGCGACCATCTTTTCAAGGGCTGCAACAGCATACAAACAGCCAGAATCGGGAATGAAGTCAGCACAAGAGGCCTGTTCAATGCGTGCAACAGCATGAAGCTCGTCCTTTTCGGGCCGAACGCCGTGCGTACGACTACGAATGACACAGGTAGTGTTGAGTCGTTCGTCAATGCGGTTTGCTCCAATTGCAAGGTGTTCTGCCCGGCTGGTTCTTCGTGGGATTCGTATGTTCCTGGCGGACGGGGCGTCGAGAAAGTGCGCTATGGCGCGGAATATGACTTGAATATCGAAGTTGACGAGACGGCGAAGATGCTCACGGCGACGGTCGCATCCACGAACGCGCTTGCCGCCGTGCTTGATTCCGCGCCGTATTTCAAGTCGGGGTTCGGCCTTGACACTCGAATCAACGTCACCAATGCGCTCGACATTGCCGATGGGCTGATAACTCCCGGCAAGCTGGCGAACGCGACATTCAACACTCTCATGGTTTCGGTTAAGACGCAAGCCCAGCTTGACAGCCTTCTTGCCGTCGTTCCGGCCTCCATACCGCTCTCCATCGATCCCACGGGCGCGACGCAGAATCTGACGATTTCGACGGCGGATGGCCGAAAGGTCTATGTGCTTCTGCCCGAAAACGGCACATACAAGATAAGGAAGGACGGCTTGGTCATCTTGGTGAACTAAGGCAGTCTGCAGACAATGACGAAACTGGCGGTTCTTCTTGGAGTCGCGGCGCTTGCGGCGGTTGCGCCATCCGCAGAGGAGGCGGCATCGGAGATTCGCGTGGGCTCCTACAACATACGCTACGAGCGCGGCGACAGGGGAACCGAGAATGCGTGGGAGGAGCGTCGCGACGATTTGGCCGCCTTGATGCGCAGGATGGATCTTGACGTGGTCGGACTTCAGGAGGTGGAGCCCTGCCAGGCCTCGTACTTGACGAATGCGCTGCCGCAGTATGCCTTGCTGGGCGAATTCAGGAACCAGGACAGATGCACAGGAGAGGCGTCGCCCGTCATGTATCTCAAAAGCCGTTTCAGGCTTGAGAAGGGCGGCACGTTCTGGCTTTCCGAGACGCCTGACGAGCCAGGATCGAAAGGGTGGGGCGCCGGCTGTCCGCGCGTCTGCACCTGGGCGATACTCAAGGACCTGAAGTGCGGTGCGACGTTCTGCTTCGCCAATACCCATGCCGACCACGCCAGCAAACTCGCCCGGCGCGAGGGCATGAGGCTTGTCGTGGAAGACCGCCTACGCGCAATTGCGGGGGGCGGGATGTCGGTCGTGCTCGTCGGAGACCACAACTGTGTTGAAACAGAAGAGGCGGCGTCGATTGCCTTGCGTCATCTCGACAATGCGCTTTTTGCAAGCGAGACGCCGCCGACAGGACCGTGGAGGACATTGAACTGCTGGCTGTGGAAGGACGGTGAAGTCCCCTGCTTGGAAGCGTGGCGCAGACCGATGCCGGAGCGCAATGCGACGATTGCCAATGGCGGACCGTTTGCCAAGAGGTTTGCGTTTGGAGGGCCTCGTATTGACTACATCTACGTTTCTCGCGGCGTCAGAGTCAAGTCGTATGCGACCTATGCCGATTCCCGTCCGGGGAAAAAGCTGTATCCTTCCGACCATTTCCCGGTTGCTGCCGCGATCATCTGCAGATAAGGCGGGAACCAGCGGGGTCAGGTACGCCAAGACAGGCTTGGCTGAACTGTCATGTTGAAAGGAACATGAATCACAAACAAACCGAGATGTGATTAGGACATACCCGCCGAACGCAGTGACAGTAACGGGGTTGATTGTCTCACGCGGAGCCGCGGAGATTGCGGAGTGTTCCCTGTTCCCTATCCAAGTGAAACTAAGGCTGGCCAGAACTAAGGCGATGCGATAGTGGCGCCGTGGGAAGGAGCGAAAGAGACGCTTCGACTAAGGTGGTTCGGGGAAGCCGGCAACGGGCATAAAACTTGCGGGGGCAATCTCCGCCTCGCTCGTTAGCTGCTAGAATTGTCTTGAAATCATACGCTTATTTCGCTTTACGGCTCTACTGCAGACGGGTTTGTCGCGTACTTGAATCGGTTTCGCCGTGCGTGAACGGACCTTGCCCAGCGTATGTACGCGGCGTTTCCTTACGGTGTACGCGGCATTCCCTAACTGTGTACGCGGCATCCCCTGCCTGTGTACGGAGTAGTTTTGACGTCACTTCAGTGGTGAAGTGACGTCAATATACCATTGAAGTGACGTCACTTCTATGGTATAATGACGTCAAAACTCTGCCGAACACGCATAGGAAACGCCGCGTACACCATTAGGGAACACTGCGAACACGGGTGAAAATGTCCAAAACAGTTGCGACTGATTAGGTATTTCCCTGATCAGATGCGGGTGGCAGGGAATCCTTAGCCTGAAAGGGTCGATCAATACGGGGAATCCGCAACTACATACCGTCCGATAGATGTCGTAAAGCAGGATATGGGAAATCCAGCGTCGGGGCGGCCGCAGGACAGTTCTCAAAGCGCAGACGATGCGCTTAAGACTGCGCTTAAGAATTCGGGTAAGAACTATGAAGGGTTGCCGTTTTGCGCCATATATGGTAGA
>JAEEZC010000186.1 GCA_016288465.1 Verrucomicrobiota bacterium
AGGTCAATCGACCTTCGCCGTGTCTCGCCGCGTCGTTTCAGCCTTCGGCTTGTCGCAGACGCTTCTGGACACGAATGCGGGGCTTCCCCCGACACGAAAAGACACGAAAGCGGCTTGTTGCGGATTACCTCTGACAGCCGGCTGGAACGGCTCATGGTCGCGCGTGCCAGTACAAGGGGACATTTGGGACATATGGGACGTTTGGGACGGAATGGCGGGGCACAATACGCTGGAACGTTTCGTGTCGGTTCGCGTCGGGCGGGTGCCGGGTTCGTGTCCGACGATGCGACGACGCCCGAAGGTTTCGGCATGGGCGTCGCGACTGGCGAGGCGAAGCCTCAGGCCTGAGCGCGGTGCTCATGGCGAATATCGTCGCAAGACGATACGGCGCATCGTCGGCTTTTTGTTGGTCGCGCGAAGCGCAAGGGTCACGCGGGACACGGGGTCCGAGCGCGGCAATGGCTGAGCAGGGGCGCGCTTCCCCTTGGGGATCTCCCTGCAGGGATTGGCTTTTCCTCGCGGAGACAGCAGGGGATTATCCTTAGCAAAGTAAATTAGCCTAGGCTATTGCATACGCCGAAGGAATATGTTATACTACGCTAACATTCATGGCGCAACAGGCTTTTGGTTAGGAAATTCGTGATGGCGAACAGAATAGACGAACGGCACAGAAAAGAGCTGCTGGGCTTTCTTCTCGTGAAGACGGCGGCAGTCAGGCGCGGAATCAAGCCTGCGGAGCTTCTGAGGGTTCGCCACTGCTATGAGACGGCGAACGAAGACGGGCTGAGGGTCTGTCTGTACCGCCGCGACATCTACGAGATTCTCGGGCTGGACTACATCGAGCTGAAAGTCGAAAAATCAAGCTCACTCGTCATCTTCTACAACCCCTCCGCACTTGAATCGACACTCTCGGAGCCGCACAACCGCCGCTGGCTTGCGCGTCTGGGGTATCCAGAGAGCGGCACGACCGCCGACCTGCTTCAGGAACTGCGCCGCAGAGCCGAGGTAGAGTCGCTTCCTCACGAAGTCGGCGTCTTCATCGGCTATCCGCTCAAGGACGTCGCAGGGTTCATGAGGCGCATTCCGGCGACACCGGTGCACAACGGCGCATGGCGAGTGTACGGAAGCGCCAAGGAGTCCATGGACCGCATGGCCGCATACGCAAGGGCAGAGGAGGAGGCGAGAACGGTTCTTCGCGAGTCGAGCTGCGTAGACGAGTTCATCGGCAGAATCTCGCTCAGGGCCGCAAGCTGAGGAACAACAGGAAAGGAAAACTAAAAATGGACAAGATACATGTAGTATTCGGAAGCACGACGGGCACGACTGAGTCCGTCGCGGCAAAGATCGCATCCGCATTGGGCGCCGCGACGTTCAACATCGCGGCGGACGATCCGGCGGCGTTCGACGCCGAACTTCTGGTGCTGGGCTCGTCGACATGGGGAATAGGCGACCTTCAGGACGACTGGGCGAGCAGGCTCGACCAGGTCAAGGGCTCGTTCGCCGGCAAAAAGGTCGCGGTGTTCGGGCTCGGCGACTCCGTCGGATTCGCGGACTCGTTCTGCGTCGCGGCCGACACGATAGCCAACGCGGCGAAAGAGGCAGGAGCCACGCTCGTCGGCGATGTGCTGAAGCTCGACGACACCAACGAGGCGGCGCAGACGGACGCGAAAGTCGCCGCCTGGGTCAACGCGATCAAAGGCGCATGAAACGACGAGAAAGGAGCTGTTGCATGAAATCTGCAGTCGTCTATTCCACTTTGACCGGCAACACCAGAAAGGTCGCCGAGGCGGTCCTGAAGTCCATGCCCGAAGGCACAGAAATCCACGATGTCGCAAGCGCGCCGGATCCGAACGGATACGACTTCATCGCTATGGGATTCTGGGTGGACAAGGGGCACCCGGACGACAAGGCGATGGCGTACATGAAGCGCATCGAAGGCAAGAAGGCATTCACGTTCTTCACTCTCGGCGCCAAGCCCGCAAGCGCGCACGCATACCGGTGCGCATACCTGGCGCACACGTACTACGGAAGCGGAACGGAGGAGATCGGGTCGTTCTTCTGCCAGGGCGCCATCGACCCCAAGCTCATAGAGGCAATGCGCAAGATGCCTGCCGGCGGACCGCATTCGGCCACACCAGAGACCGAGGCGCGCTGGGCCGAGGCCGCGAAGCATCCTGACGCCGCGGACCTTGCAGCGGCCGAGGAGGCCGCGAAGGCCGCAAGGCAGATAGCGCTCGGGGAAGACCCAATGGCCGCATACAAGGCGGCGATGGCGAAGAAGGCGCAGCAATGACGGCCGACAGGTCCATACTCGACGGCGCCTCGGCAAGACGCCTGAAGGCGCAGCTGCTGCAGCTCGTGGACGAGTTCCTTCTCCACGACGGATGGGGGCACCTTGAGCTGGACATGCGGATTCTCGCGCGGAGGCAGAAGGAGTTCGTAATCAAGGCAGGCCGCGAGTACAGATTCGTCATCGACTTCCAGAACGCGGAAGAGACTTCAAAAGGCGTTGCTCCCTGAGGCTGGGAGAACGAACATGGCAAAACGCCCGGCGCGATCAGCCCGGGAAAATCAAAAGGATGCGGGTGGGCCGCACAAGGGAAAGGAAAACACAGAAAGAAACAGCAAAGATGAAATCAAGATCGAAGTCAGGCTTCACCCTGATTGAACTCCTCGTGGTCGTCGCCATCATCGCCGTCATCGGCGCAGGCGTGGCCGTAACATACAAGAACCTCGACGACCGTGCGAAGACGGCGATGGAGATAAGCGACATAGGCATTCTCCAGAAGACCATCGGACATTGGTCGTTCCTGCACGACGAGCAGATTCCAAACCGTTTGGACTCGCTCATCGGCACCGATGGAAACCTCTATTCTCAGGCGAGCCGCGGTATGGCTATGGGAATGGGCGCTTCGGCAGGAAACGGCAAGACGGGGCTTTACGCACAGGGCATGTTCACGCCCATGGCCAAGAAGGCTCCTGATCGCGTGATCAGCAACCTCGCTGCGGCCGGGCTTTCGCTTGTCTATCTCCACGACACCGCGGCGGCTGACGCAAACGAGTCCACGTACAGGGTTACCAGCGAAGGCCAGACGGCCGATATGGACACTACCGAAACCGCCGCCACTCTTGAATCTACGGAAGGCGGCTCGTCCAGCATAGCAAGCGACACGACTGCCCGCGAGGCGGCCAACGCGATGGTTGACACTTACGACGAGGCTTATGCCGCGTTCTGGGATACCAGCGCGGAAACCCCGTCCGAGAGAGATGGCGCCTCGTTCACGGTTGGAGACGATGCTGGTTCATACGCCGGAGCCTACAGTTCCTGGAGCGCCTACAAGGCAAAGTATGACGAGGCGAAGGAGATCGCCGAAGCCTCTCGTACATGCGATACGCTCGCTTTCGTCTATCCGGGTGGCGGCGCTCAGAGCGAGGGCAATGCGATGGCGATGAATTATACCGACAAGATCATTTCGAACATCGGCCTCAAGCCCGAGGATGTCGCCCGTCCGGATGAGGACGCTTCTGCCGCGGCAGCGGCAGGACGCAAGTACTGGCTCGTTGCGTTTGGCATTGGCCGCTTCGCCGACATCTATTCCGGCAAGAGCGTCCGCGTCGATGCTCCTGCCGCGAGCAAGCGCTACTCTGACAATGTCTCGATCTACAGCCGCTACATCGCCATTGTCCGCGTCCCGGTCGAAGCTTACAACAGCATGACCAGGACTACCGAGGCGCCGCAGGTCGCGGCAGTCCTCAGCCCGCAGTTCTTCTCGGCGTCCGAGCTCGGCCGCAAGTACCGCGAGGACGTGAACAAGACCAACAACTAACGCTGAGTATGCTGCAGGCTTGTCGTCCTTGGCGGCGACAGGCCTGCAGGTGCTGCATATGAAAGTGAAGGGCTTCACCCTGGTAGAGCTGCTTGTGGTGGTGGCTATTGTTGCCGTCATTGGCGCGGGCGTTGCGGTGTTCTACGGGCGTGAGGCGGTTGACGACGCGAAGCGGCAGATGACGCTGCACGAGATGTCCCAGATACGCGACGCGTTTCAGCGTTTCTATGCCGACAACATATTCCAGATCGACGGAGGCGTGAGCGTGCCGGGCACGTCGGAGATGCTTCCCACGGCGCGTTTCGTGAACACGCTTGATTACGCAGCACGTCCAGACGTCGGCAGCGCTGTGCAGTTCGATCGACATTACGCTGCGATGGAGTTCTTTGAACGGTTCGGCCTTTGGTTCCTTCTACGACCGTCGGCAGCGGCGAGAGGCGGACATCGTCCGGATGAATTCATCGTATTCGATCGGCCTTCGCCGATCACCGGGCACGGATGGAGAGGTCCTTACGTGGCGGCGCAGAACGTGATTGACTGTGGCGCGGATGGCGGAATGATGCCACGCCCTGACGATTCCGGTGACTTCAGGTTCCCTCAGCCAGCTACGAAATTTGGAGGCTTCTATCAGGTCTTGTACTATGAACACTGCGCCGACGACTCGATGGCGGGCGCGGCTGTGGTCAGGCGTCTGCTTCTTATGGCGGCGGCTAATCCTGCGGACTATGACGAATGGGACGAAGTGAAGAAGCTTACCGGCAACCGCAGACAGGGATCGTCATATCCGGTGGATCCGGTGACTGGCGCTGTGGAGACGTTCTCTTCGTCCAACGGGCTCTTCTTCGTTGAGCTTGCGAACTTCGACAAGACAATAGGACGGTGATGCGCCCAAGCGAACATAGATCCGGCATGACGCTCGTAGAATTGCTCGTATGCCTTGCGATACTCGCAAGCCTGGCCACAAGCGTGGCCGTGGCTACATCTGGAATGGCGGACAGGGCTAATGCGGACATGGCAAATGCCCAGGGCGGGGCGATGCGAGAGGCTGTTGTCCGCTCTGACGGACTCAACCTTGCGAACGACATCGGACGAATGCTTGATCCTGCGCAGCCGGGCGAAGTCGGACTGTTCTGCTCGCGCGAGTTCAGGCGTGACGCAAAACGCATTTCAGGTCTCTTGCGCGGACCGATAGATCCGAACAATGTCGGCGATTTGCGGCTTGCGCCTCTATACAGGCAATATTCGCTTTATGAGCTTAGGGACTCCGTGACGAACAGCGCCGAGCGTCTTGCAAAGATACCTGCGGAGACAGCATCGAACCGCTGGAAGAACGTATCCGTCGGCGCTGGATGGCGCGGTCCTTACTGCACGACGGCGAGACAGGACCCGGAAACGCGCCTTCTGCTTGATCCGTTTGGCGGATTCTGGGACTGCGGAGTTGACGGTGACATGCTCACTCTGTCCTGCTATGGCCGAGATCGAAGTATGGATTCCGACATCGGCGTAGACACCAACGACTGGCGAGGAACGGACATCAAGTATCCGGTCTGCCTGACGAATGTGGCGATTACGCTCCTTGTCCGCGTAAATGTTGCCGACGCAGACCCTGACACGACCGTTACGAATGCCAACATACACTGCTTCGCGCCACGGCTTAACTCTGAGGCGGCAGATGCTGACGGAGTCTGTCCCATGACGCCGACTGCGTACGTTTTCAGGCCTCTGCCGGTTATTACACGAGCGGGTACGTCGGTCGAGATATCCGATCCGATGCTCTCTCCGGGTGCGTGGGCGGTGTTTGTCTGTTCTGCGAGCGGCAAGTCTTACTCCGCTCCTGTCAGCACGCTGCATCTTCATAGAGGAAACAATTCGGTGGATTTAACGCTTTTCGCGGACGAACATTGAGAGTCATATGAAAGTCAGCAATCACAGAGGGCGCGGCGTTGCGGTTGCAGTTTACGACGGCAGGTCGTGGCATCTTCTGGCCGGGGCGGATCTTGAGCCGTCAGTGCCGCCGGTTGAGGGGCCGGCGGATAGGCTGCCCCAGTCGCTTGCCGACAGTGCCGTGTCTCTTGGCGCGGCAGGGGTGCTCTTTCTCGTGTCTGGCGACGTTCATCGCATAGAGGGTGCGATCCCGCGCGGAATGTCATTGGGGAAGGCCAATGAAGTCATCCGCAGCGCAATCGCCGAGGAGACAGGCTCGGAAACCGAGGGACTTGTTGTCGCGGGAAAGTCGTTCGAGTGGGGCGGCTCGCGAAAGCCATTCACACTTGCCGGCCGGTTCGACGGAGACATGGTTGAGGACTTTAGGGCTGTGCTTGCAGACGGAGGCGTTGCCTTTGCCGGGATTGCTTCGTTGGAGCTTGCGATCATGGCCGCGTGGACGCCCAGACGAGACTGCGCCTTCGCCGTCATAGGTAATGGACAGTCGTTTGTGCTTCCGGCTACACGGGGCGCAAATTCCGGCCCTATGGCTGTGTCGTGCGGGATGAGGCATTTCGAGATGGATCCCGCAAGCTGGATTTCGCGTTTTCAGCGAGGTGCGGCGTTCATAGACAAGTCAAGGGCGGTCAGCGTGCTCGTGTTGACCGGCCCTGGCGGCGAAGTCGCGTCTGCCGTGCGCGAAGCTGGATTTGCGGATGTTTCGGTGGAGGATCGCACCCTCTGGCTGAAGGACGCGGCTCGCGCTGCGCTTGCATCGCGACCAAACAAGTTGCGCGGCGCGGGTGTGCCTACAGCCAATCCATGGGAGCCGCGCAGGCGATTCTCGAACGGCTGGCTCGTGCTGGCGGCTGTCGCCGTGTTCGCGCTCCCCGTGTTGTTCTCTGTCTGGAGCCACGCCGGTTCGAAGGCGAAAATCGCGCGATGCTCAAGACTTAGCTCGCAGTACCTCCACGTAGAGGCGAGCATCAAGAAGGCCCAGGGCGAACTCGACGCGGCACGCAGGGCGCTTGCGTCAGAGAAGGCCATGCAGAGGGCTGTTGTTGAAATGAGACGCCCCCTTGTTGCCTTCATAGACGTGGCGTACTTCTTCTGCAGAAATTCCGGCGAGAGCCTTGTCCTCGACGCGATCGAGCAGACTGGAACACGTATCGAGGTCTGCGGCACGTTTTCCGATCCGGAGGACGGTGTGCGACTTAGCGAAGGGCTGCTTGAGTATGCCCGCGCGAAAGGTCTTGAGATAGTGAAGCGGGAGACTGCGCCTACCGATTCAGGAGACCACGCATTCGTAAACAGATTCACAGTTGTGCTTGACTGCGCGAAGGCCGGGGAGATGGCAAAATGAGCATGTCGGAGATCGTCAAGTCGTCCAATTCGTGGCACTGGCTCGCAGTTGTGGTGACGCTCAGCGCGGCGGCGTCGGTGTTTGTACCCAGGTTCGGTTGGCGGGACGTCTTCGCCTGCAGGAGAAACGTTCTTGAACCAGCCGAGAGGAAGGCCGAAGAAAGACTCGCGAAGCTAATGGCGCTCGACGAGGCCGAGGCGGACGCAGCGCATAGGCAGGCAGAGGAGGCGAAACGGGCAAGGGAGCAGGCCTGCGCTGAGTTTGCCTCGTATGGAGTGGAGCGGATGCCGGAAGGCGAGAACTCGGTGTTCGAGGCGCAGGGCCGCGTTGGCGCTGCGCTTGCCAAGAGAGGTCTTCGCATCGTGTCGAACGACGCCAGCCTTAAGCCGAGGGACGGCAAGCCGAAGAAAAAAGTCTCCTCGAAGGAACCGTTCAGCACTGCTGAGACCGAGTACAGGGCGGTTGGCGACTTTCGCGACGTGTTCATGTTTTTTGTCGGCGAGACGCATGTCCGCGCCAACTATTCGTTCAGGGACATCTCGGCAAGGCGCAATGACGGCGGCTCGATGGATCTTGCGTTCACACTTCAGGTATTCTACAGATGAACAGGGTGATAGACACGTCCAGGGTCAGGCCTTCCCACGATGTCCTCGGACTCATCCCCGCCAAGATCGCTCGGGCGGCAGGGGCGCTGCCCCTTTCGGTCGAGGACGGCAAGGTTGTCGTGTGTCTTGCCGACCGCACCGACTTCGCGGCGGTGGAACGGGTCGAGGCGGCCTTGTCCGGACGCGAGATCGAGTTTGTTGAGGCTCTGGATCCCGACTCGTTCCGCCGTGTGCTGCGCGACAACTACCCTGACGCCGCGCTGACTGGCGATCTCGACAGGCCGGAGAACCTCTTTGCTCACGTCATGAGGAGGGCTCTTGCCCGTAATGCGTCCGACATACACGTGTTCCCGGGCGAGCAGGAGGCGCTTGTGAGGTTCCGCGTGGACGGAAGGCTTCAGACCGACCTTTCAGTTTCGTCAGCGGTGGCGGCCGAGTTCACCTCGTACATAAAAGTCCTTGCGAGCTTGGACATTGCCGAGAAGCGCGCGCCGCAGGACGGCAACATAGACACGACGGTCAACGGCCTTGACGTGAGCCTGCGCGTGGCGACAGTCCCCACCATACACGGAGAGCACGTGACAATGCGCGTGCTTGCGCAGTCGCGTGATGCGCGCCAGCTCGACACTCTTGACAGCCTCGGCTTCCATGCGCGGCAGAGGAGACTGTTCGAGGACGCGCTTGACGTGCCCGACGGAGTGGTCATCCTTTCAGGACCTACGGGCAGCGGCAAGACGACCACGCTCTACGCCGCGCTCAGGCGCCTTGCGGGACCGGGCGATCTCCACCTTGTGAGCATAGAGGATCCAGTCGAGAAGCCTGTCTCGGGCGTCACTCAGATAAAAGTGGACTCAAGACAGGGAAGAGTGAGCTTCGAGAAGGCGCTGCGTTCCGTCCTGCGCCATGACCCCGACGTTGTCATGGTAGGCGAAATTCGCGACGGCGAGACTGCCACGACGGCACTAAGAAGCGCGCTTACGGGGCATCTTGTGCTGACGACTCTGCACACGAACTCGGCGCCGGGGATACTCACGCGTCTCGTCGATCTTGGCGTTCCGCCCTATCTCGTTGCGTCGACGCTTCGGCTCGCCGTGGCGCAGAGGCTTTTGCGGCGTCCGTGTCGCGAGTGCATGGAATGGACCGCGGCGGACGCCGAAACCTGCCGCAGGTTCGGGTGGAATCAGGAAAATCCGCCGAAGATTCCAAAGGCGCGGGGATGCGCCTACTGCGGCAACACGGGCTATTCAGGGCGGACGGCCATATACGAGATGCTCCCCGTGAACGACGATGTGAGGAGAATGCTGCTCGCCGGCAGCAGCGAAGGCGACATATACAGATGGCTCAATGGCGCAGCCCCTGACCTGACGCTGCGCGGCGATGCCGCCGCAAAGGTGCTTGAGGGTGAGACGACACTTGACGAACTTCGCGAGTCGGTCGTTAACGATGTTGGGTTGGAAGGCGTTTGCGGCTGATGGCAGTCTCGTTCGAGAACCATGCAGGGAAACCCGGCGCCGCGCACGGCGAACGCGGGGCGTTCGAGCGGTTCATGGCGCGGCTTCTCGTCGGAAAGGGCGCCGTCGAGCAGATGTTCCTTCAGATGGTGATTCTGCTCAAGGGCGACGTGCCCGCCGTAGCCGCGCTGGAGACATGTGCCGACCTGTCAAAGGGGAATCTGGGAACGGCACTTCGCGAGGCGGCTGGCCATGTGCGAGGCGGGGCGACGCTTGCCAAGGCGCTAAGGCAGTCCATGCCCTGGATCGGGGAGTTGTTCATCGGACTTGTGGAGGTCGGCGAGACGAACGGGTCGCTTTCGCAGATGTTCGGCTATGCCGCGAGGATCATGCAGCAGCGGCGTACGATACGCAGCCAGGTCGTGCGGGCGATGACCTATCCGGCAATTGTCGTCGTCATGGGCCTTGGCGTCGGGTATTACGTCAGCACCGTTGCGATACCGAAGATAGCTTCAGTCATGGGCAACCCTGAGTCGCTGCCGGCGGTGACGAAGTCGCTTCTTTCTTCGAGCGCCTGGCTGAAGGCCAACGGAGCGTGGCTCGTTCTCACTCCCGTGCTTGCTGCCGCCGCGTGGGCGCTGCTGCGCCGTGCGCCGGCAATCGGGACGTTTCTCGACCGCATCGCGCTCGCCGCGCCGGTGTTCGGCAAGGTGGGGCGATTCTCGGCGAACGCCCTGTTCAACCACACGATGTCCATGCTCGTCGCGAGCGGAATATCAGTCGTGGACGGTCTTGATCTCGTCTGCGGCACAATGTCGAATGGCTGGTACAGGCTTCAGATCTCCGAGGCCAGACGAGGCGTCATGTCGGGGAGGATGCTCTCCGACGCAATCAGGGGCACTGCGATGAAGCGCCTTTCGCCGCTCACTCCGGCGCTTGTCAGGGTCGGGGAGAGTTCCGGGAGCATGGACGAGGGACTGCGATACGTCGGCGACTACTACAGCGCGGCGCTTGAGCGACGACTCGACCTCCTCGGCAAGCTTGTCGAGCCTGCGCTCATAGTCGTCGTTGGCGGCATGGTGGCCTATGTGTACATTGCGTTTTTCATGGGAATGGCCGCGATGAACGCGGGAAGGTGACGGAAAACAAAGGATGGACGGAAGACTATGAATGGAGAATGTCGTCTAATGGCGGTCGTGCTGCTTCAGGCAGCATGGAGCGTCACATCGGCAGCTTTGGGCGCGGAAACGAACGTCAACTGTACGGTGGAATTGCCGCCTCTGCTGAGGCCTGTGACGCTCAGGGACTGCGACGGCAACGCCGAAACGGGGCTGGTCGACCCGTTCCGCAGACGCGGGGAAGACGAAAGCGCATCCTCGGGACAGGGCGAGGACGGATTGATGCGCACGACGATGGGCGAGATCTCGAGCGAGTTCAAGATACTCGCTATAAGCATCCCCACCGACACCAACACGCCGCGCTCAGCGCTAATCCAGTTCTACACGGCGAACGATCCAGTTCTCATCCACGAGGGCGATCTCGTGCGAGTCGACCGCGTCGGCGGAGGCAGGGGAATGGTGCGCAAGGCCGTTCGCCGGGCGGTGCGAGTCGCTCGAGCATCAGCCGCGGCAGGTCGTCGTCGAGCTGGGGCCTCGGACGACGCTGAGCTTGAGGAGCAGCTGCGCAAGTTCGTGTTCTATGTGAACGTCAAGCACATCGAACCGACCTACATCGAGGTGTACCACAACAAGAAGCGTCCCGACGAGACGATAAGGCTCAACTGGTGAGAAAGGCGGAGAACGGAGAGATGAGCAAACGTGGAAGATTCCCGAGGAGTGCCGCTTTTCTGGCGGCGCTGTCTGCGGCATGGGTGTGCGGCGCCGTCGAAGAAAACCCAAGGCTGGCCTCTTTCATGCTGCGGGACGCTCCTGTTGAGTACGCAATGAGCATGCTTGCGGAGGCGTGGGGACGGCACATCGTAGTCAACAGCTCCGCGAAGCCGGTCGTGGCCAGGACGTTCCTCAGGGACATCGACTGTCTCGGTGCGCTGAAAGCGGTCTGCCACGGGCATGGTCTATGGTATCGGGAAGACCCGGAAAGCGGCGTCATGTACATTCTGACGCTTGACGAATTCACCAAGGGCGGTGCGTTTTCGGAGAAGAAGTTCGTCGAGGTGGTGACCCTTGCCTATCCGCGTTGCGAGGACATTGCCGCGGCGATACAGGAGGCGTACCGGGACATGATAGTCTACACCGCGCCAGACCAGGACGACGACGACGAGATTGGCGACATCTCCCGTGCGTTGGAACGCATGGACGAACTTGCGAACCGCTCGACAGTGCTTGAAGGCGACGGATCGTCCATGCAGTCCTCTCGCTCCTCCGGGCGCGGTCGCTCTTCCAGCCGACGCAATTCCCAGAGCCAGCGCGGCATGGAGAACGTTCGCCGCTACTACGACGACATCGAGCGCATCGACAAGCGGAATTCCCAGGTGGACTTTCTTCCGCAGGGCGAGAGCGGCTGCGATGCGCCCAAGGAGCTCAAGCCGAGCATGGTGTTCGCCTCTATCGTCAGACGCTCCAACTCAATCGTCCTGCGGTCTTCAGACCGTGAGATGCTCAGTCAGATAAAGGAGACCATAAGGCAGCTTGACGTCCCGCGCGCACAGGTTCTTCTGGAGGTGCGGGTCCTGCAGCTTGACGTTACGGACGCAAAGGACCGCGAGCTCGGATTCCTCGTCAACGGCGCGAGCCACACCTACGGCCAGACTGACTTCGGCTTCAGCAAGAATCTTTCTGTGCGCGACATGATGTACAACGTCACAGGGTCGAAAGACTCCGGCGAAGGCGACATAAAGTACAACGTAGCCAAGAACACGATAGCGACGGAGCTTTCGGGGCTGGACATAGCCGAATCGGCGCTCTACCCCAACCATTCCGTGTTCCAGCTGCTGAACAGCCACTACCAGCTGCGACTCAACATGCTCGACAGCAGGGGGAAGGTGAGGGCGCTCGCAACGCCCAGCCTTATGGTCGCCGACTACGAGGCGTCGCGCATCTTTCTCGGTGTGAGCCGGTATGTCCAGACCGGCTTCAGCGCCGGCACTACGCTCATGGGCGACGGCATAGGCTCGCAGTCCGCAACGACTGCGAGCTTCGAGGAGCGCAACATCGGCACCGCCCTTGTGATCACTCCGAAAGTGCACACGGACGGAACCGTGACCCTGCGCATCATGCAGGAAAACTCGACGGCCGAAGAGGTGAATCCCGTTGAAACGGCGGCAGGGACCTTCTACGAGCAGCCGATAAAGAAGGAGACGATCACGTCGTCAATCATCGCCCGCGACGGAGAGACGATTGCGCTGGGCGGGCTGATGCAGCACGAAGAGGCGGAGTCGCTGTTCAAGATACCTCTTCTGGGCGACATTCCGCTTCTTGGTTCGCTTTTCCGCCACAAGATAAAGAGCGAAGGCGACTACGAACTCGTCGTTCTGATAAAGCCGACCATCGTGCTTACTCCATCCGGCGCGAACAAGGCCACGCTTGACTTCCTGCGCGACAATCTGCAGGACAGGCGCAACCTTCACGAGGCGTTCGAGAAGACGCGCGGGGCAAGGCGCGAGTCGGCAGACCGCAAGCTCGCAGAGGAGAATCCCGAAGGCACGAACACCGTCATTAACACGAAGATGGACCTCGAATGGATGCCGTAGAATGACGGACGAGACGCTGAACCCGCTGTTCGAGCGGATGGTGCTCGAGGATGCCTCCGACCTGCATTGGTGCGAGGGGGACTCCCCGCGGCTCCGCGTCCACGGCAGACTGCGCGAAATGGGCGTTCCGACGCATCTCGCCGGTGAGTCGTTCGCCGAGCTGACGGCGCGGCTCATAGGACGTGGCAACTTCGAGACGTTTCGGACTGTGCGCGAGTTTGACGGCTCCGACACGACGGTTGGCGAACGCAGGATAAGGATAAACGCCTACTTCAAGCTGAACAGGATTGCATGGGCGATAAGGCTTCTCCCGAACCGCTTCTATTCCTTCGAAGAGCTGGGGCTGCCGATACCGCTCCTTGAGGACATCTGCTCGATGCGGCAGGGGCTTGTCCTCGTGACGGGCGCCACCGGCAGCGGCAAGACGACAACCCTTGCCTCCATAATCGACAGGATCAACAGGACGCGCGAAGACCATATATTCACCATCGAAGATCCCGTCGAGTACATGCACCGCTCCGCAAAGTGCCTCGTGTCGCAGCGCGAGGTCGGCCACGACACGGCGAGCTTCAACGACGCGCTTCGGTCCGTGCTGCGCGAGGACCCTGACGTCGTCCTGCTTGGCGAGATGCGCGACAGGGTCTCGATGGACGCGGCGCTCACGCTCGCCGAGACCGGACACCTCACGTTCGCGACCCTCCACACGAGCGGCGCGGCGGAGAGCGTGAGCCGGCTGATAAGCGCGTTCGACGCTATGGAGCAGGGGCAGGTCCGCGAGCGCCTTGCGGCCAACCTGAAGGTTGTGATAACGCAGCAGCTCGTTCCGTGGAGCGATCGCTCCGGACGATCCCTCTGCGCCGAGATAATGACTTCGACCAAGGCCATCCAGGCGTCGATACGCGACAAGAAGGAGCGCCAGCTCTCGTCAATCATCGAGCTTGGCGGCGAGAGCGGCATGATCACAATGAACGGCTCGCTGATGTCGCTCGTCCGCCAGCGCCGCATAACCCTCTCTGAAGCGCTGAAGTATTCAAACGATCCCGATGCGCTGGAAAGAATGACATGAACGGAGTCCGGGAAAGATCCGGTTCGGGGAGAGGTTGCAGCAGCCTGACATGAAATTTGCAACAATGATAAACGAAATGTAGCAGACGAGAGAAGTTGCCATGAAAACCTCCAGCGAAATCCGCAGACTGTTCTGGATCCGGATCATACTCAAGACGCTCTTGCTGTGCATAGTTGTGGGAATTGTAATTGCGCTGCGGAAGGTGTAATCGGCATTTTGAAAGGAGAACAAATGATTACGGCACCGTTCGAGTTGCCCGCGGAGCGGGAAAAGGTGATAGAGAAGCTGTCTGCAGGGGCGTCTGCGCCGCACGGCGGCATGATGGGCGGCGGAAAGCCGGACTCCGCGCCGGATGCAGAGGCAGTCTGGAAGTCCCTCGCGCCTACGCCGGCGGCAGAGGCAAAGTCGCCCCTCGTATTCTACGTCCACATTCCGTTCTGCATCGCCCGCTGCGCCTTCTGCGGCTTCTACCGCAACCAGACGGACGAAGAGGCGATGGAGAACTACACGCGGCATCTGCTAACGGAGATCGATCGCGTCGCGGACGAGGGAATCTTCACGAAGCGTCCCGTTGACATCGTGTACTTCGGCGGAGGGACGCCTACCGCGCTCTCTGCCGAACAGCTGCGCCGCCTCATAACCCGTCTTCACAAGCGCTTCACGATTTCGCCTAAAGTCGAATTCACCGTCGAGGGCCGCATCTTCGGATTCGACGACGACCGCGTAAGGGCGTGCGTCGATTCAGGCGCGAACAGGTTCTCGTTCGGAGTGCAGAGCTTCGAGACGGAACTCCGCCGTCTGCTCGGACGGCGCAACTCGCGCGAGGAGCTTCTCGACCGCCTTTCCCGGATAAAGGAGATCTGCGGCGACCGCGCGGCGCTTGTCGCGGACCTTATCTACGGGCTTCCCGGCCAGACGCAGGAGGACTGGATGCTGCGAAACGTCAAGACGGCGCACGAGTCGGCGCTTGACGGCGTTGACATATACTCGCTCAAGATATTCCCCGGCTCTCCGATAGAGAAGATGTTCGACACGCGCGGCGGGAAGTGGAGCGAAGAGGAGCGCATCCGCCGCCATGCCGGTGCATGCGACTATCTTGAGTCCATCGGATGGAAGCAGCTCTCGACGACGCACTTCGGGCGCAACGCGCTCGAGCGCAATCTCTACAACCACTGGGCGCTCGCAGGCGCAGAGATGGTGCCTTTCGGGTGCGGAGCCGGCGGGTCCGCAGGAGGCTGGTCGCTGATGCAGACCGGAGAGCTTTCGACTTACCTCGACATGGTCGACAGGGGCCTTAAGCCCATCGGCATGTGCATGAAGATTCCTCCCACTTCGTCGACAAGGTCCGTCATCGCAGGACAGCTTGGATACGGCACGTTCGCCACTTCGTCCGTCCCTGGCATCGGCTACACGAAGCTCGCCGAGAACTGGGAGCGCGCAGGGGTGTGGCGCGAGGAGGCTCCTGGTCGCTACCGCCTCACGCGGCTTGGAGAGTACTTCCAGCCGAAGGTCCTCTCGATGCTCATGGGCTACACGATGGCAAACTCCATGAGCGTCGGCGACGCGCTGAAAATGGCCGGACAGAAGCTGATGGCAAAGACAAGGGGCTAGCATGGCCGGGAAGTCGAGATTCTACTGGCGCACCGAAGACCTCGTAGTCGTCGGGCTGTTCGCCGCGCTGGCGAAGGTCGTGTCGCTGGCCATAGCGCTCGTCGGCGGCGGGATGAACCCCTTCACGCTCTTCCTCAAAAACGGCGTATCTACGGCGCTTCTGGTGGTGCTTGTCGCACGCGTAGGCAGATTCGGAGTGCTCTCGCTGCAGCTGTTCGTCACGCACATGGTGAGTCTTCTCATGTTCGGCGGCGGGATGATCAGCTTCCTCCCCGCTCTTGCGATTGCGATTCTCTGCGACGGAGCCATAGCGCTGTTCGGCGGCTACAGGCGTCTCGCCGCAGTCATCGCCGGCGTCGCGATGTACGACCTTCTTCTGCGCGGCGTCTCCATCGGCATGTCCATGCTCTCCGCCCGCGAGAACGCGGGGATGGTGATGATGGCGGCGGTCATGATCGTTCCGGGATACTTCGGATGCCTTCTCGTCGGCCTCCCCTTCGGCGCAAAATTCGTAAAGGAGCTTCGCCATGCAGGCATTGTGCGCAACGTCTGAGAACGAGGATCCCTGCGGACTCGACTTCCGCACGAGGCTTCTCGCCTCGCTCGTCCTCTCCACTGTTACGATATACCTCTCGGACGAAAGGATCCTGGCCGTCCTCGCGGCCGCGACGTTCGCGTATCTCGCGGCCTCGACGAGGCGCTGGAAGGTCGTCGCCGCCGCGTATCTGATGATGACAGCGATGTCGATTCTCTCCATAGCCGTCATCTGGTGTTCGTACACGCTTATCGGCGCGATACTCGAAGGCTCAAGCGCGGCAGGACGGTTCGCGCAGATGCGCGAGAGCGTGCTGGGGAACTTCCACACCCCGTTTCTGAGGATGCTGCCCTCCATGAACGTGATGCTCGCGCTCGTGCTGAATCTTTCGGTCCAGAAGTTCACCGGCGCGATGAAGTCGCTCAGAATGCCCCGCGTCGTATTCCTGCCTCTCCTCGTCTTCTGCCGGTTCGTGCCCGAGTTCATAGACGTCACGAGACAGCTAAGGGACGCCGTGAGAATGCGCGGCTTCCCCGTGTCTTTCGGGTCCGCGATTCTGCATCCGTTCCAGACCGTGAGGCTGACCGTCGTCCCTCTGTGCGTACGCACGCTCAGAATGGCGGACAACCTCGCCATGGCCGCCGAGATGAAGCGCGTCGGATACGCAAGGCGTCCCACGCATCTCAGGGAGACGTATCTGCGGGGACGCGACTGGGCGACGATGGCCGTCACGGTCTCCCTTGCCGCGGCGGTGGTCGTGTGGCAGAGCAATGTCCCGCAGAAGGCGTCGATGATGAGGCGAGGCGCGACCATCGAGAAGAGGAGCGACACGAAATGAGCGGAGAAGTCGTCATCAGAGCGAAGGGACTGTCATACACATACCCATTCCAGGGAAAGAAGGCGCTGGACGGCGTGTCCTTTACGCTGAGGCGCGGCGAGGCGCTTCTAGTCACAGGCGAAAGCGGATGCGGGAAGTCCACGCTCATGAGAATTCTCAACGGACTCGTTCCCGAGCACTTCAGGGGAAGTCTCGAAGGCGAGCTGGAGATCGCCGGAGAGCCGTGTCCGGCACCGCTTGAGCGCATCTCGCGCCACGTGGGAACTGTCCTTCAGAACCCCGAAGAGCAGATACTTGCGACCTCCGTCGAAGAGGAGGTCGCCCTCGCCCTCGAATGGCGCGCCACGCCTCGGGAGAAAATGGCGCGGCGCGTGGACGCAGCACTTTGCGCACTTGAGATCCCTCACCTCGCGCGCAGAAGCGTGTTCACGCTCTCGTCCGGCGAGCGGCAGAAGTGCGTCATAGCGTCCGTAGTGGCAGCGGAATCCGAAATCGTGGTCATGGACGAACCTACCGCAAACCTCTCGCCAGGCGCGACGGAGGACCTCGCGCGCATCGTCGCGTCGCTGAAGCGCAGAGGCGCCGCGGTCGTCATAGTCGACCACAGGCTCTACTGGCTCAAGGGCGTGGCGGACAAGGTGCTTGTGCTCAAGGACGGCAAGACCGCCGCGTACGTCGAGGGCCGCGACGCCCTCTCCAGGCTGGGATCGGGCAAGACTGCGGTCGGGCTCAGGCGCATCGACGTGGAAAGCCCCGCGCTTCGCGACGTCGCCGAGTCCGGCGGGCCTTCCGCAGTTGCGATAGATTCGGTCTCCTTCCGGCATTCTCGTCGGACGCCGTACATCTACAGGGACTTCTCCGCGCTGCTGCCTCGCGGCGGCATAACCGCAGTCGTCGGGCCGAACGGCGCGGGCAAGACGACCCTCGCAAGGCTTGTCTGCGGACTCCTCAAGCCGGAATCAGGGGAGATCGCGTTCGACGGCAGACCGCTCTCTGCGGCCATGCGGCGGCGCGATGTCGCCTTCGTCATGCAGCAGATGGACATTCAGCTCTACATGCGCACCGTTCGCGAAGAGCTCGACTTCTCGGCGCCCCGCGGGCTTTCCCGCATCGACCGCAGGACCGACGAAAAGCGCTGGCTCGACGCGTTCGGCCTCGCACATCTTGCCGACCGCCATCCGCATTCACTCTCAGGGGGAGAAAAGCAGAGGCTCGTCGTCGCGTGCGCCCTCATGAAGCGTCCGAGCCTCATGGTGCTTGACGAGCCGACAAGCGGGCTCGACGGGCGCAACATGCGGGTGATCGCAGACGTGCTGCGGGACTACGCATCGTCAGGCGGAACGGTTCTTCTGATAACACACGACCTCGAGCTCCTTTCGCTCGCGGCGACGCATCGGCTGGAGGTGGCGCGATGATGGCGGCGTCAGTCGGCTCGCTGTTCACGCCGCCGCCCAGGGACGGACGCGGCGTAAAGGCCGGCGTCCGGGAAGCCGTGCGCACGATGCTGGGCCTCTACCGGAAGTTCGCGCGGCTAATGGCCGCCGACCTCGCGTGCCGCGTGGCGAGAAGCGCCCTCCAGCTTGCAATACCGCTTGTCGCGCTCAGGGCGTTCCAGACATACCTTCCCGCCGGCGACCTGCAGTCGACCGGTCTCGCGGCGCTCGCCTTCGCCGCGCTCGCGGTCGCCTCGTCGGCCCTCGAATGGTGTTCGACAATCTGCGGACAGTGGCTCGGCTTCCGCATAGAGGCGACGATGCGCGAAAGGCTCTTCGACCACATAGAGAAGCTGCCGTTCGCATACTTCGACCGCACCAAGACCGGCGAGATCCTCAGCCGCATCACAGGCGACCTCAGGCAGGTCGGGACCACCTCGCATCTGCTGCCAGAGGCTGCTGTCGAAATCGTCCTGATGCTTGCGGGCGCCTTCGCCGTCATGTTCTCGCTTAACGTGTCGCTAGCCCTCTGGACGCTTCTGCCGGTCCCCTTCATTCTCGTCTTCGCAGCCGCGTTCCAGAAGAAGATACACGCCGTGTGGCGCGGCAACCGCGAAGACGCCGCGGCATTCGCCGCGCACGTGGAGAACGCTGTGCAGGGAATACGCGAGGTGAAGAGCTTCACCTGCGAGGACCGCGAACGCAGGGCGTTCCGCAGAGTCAACGCAAGGTTCCGCCTCTCCTTCGAGCGCATGAGCCGCTTCTACGCGCCGCTCAACTCCGGCACGCAGCTGATGATCGAGGGCTACTCCCTTCTCTACATCGCGCTCGGCGCATGGATGGCGGCGCACGGCTCCGCGACAGTGGCGGAGGTCTTCGCGTTCTACATGTACTCGCGCTACGTGACGACTCCGATGATGCGCGTGGTCAACTTCCTCGACATGTTCCAGCAAGGCGTCGTCGGCGTGCGCCGGTATCTGGAAGTGCTGAAGGAACAACCGGAGAAGGACAGTGACGGATTTTCAGCCGCAAAGAACGCAAAGGACGCAAAAGTAGAAGGCCGCATCGAGTTCCGCGACGTGCGTTTCCGCTATCCGGGGACGCAGCGGGACGTACTAGACATCCCCTCGCTCGTCATACCCGCCGGAAGCGTCTGCGCGTTCGTGGGGCCGTCCGGAGGTGGCAAGTCGACGATCGCGGCGCTTGTGCCGCGATTCTATGATCCGAGCGAAGGGCAGATACTGCTCGACGGACGCGACACGGCGGAAGTGTCGAAGCGCGCGCTGCGCTCGTCCATCGGCATGGTGGCGCAGCGACCCTTCCTCTTCGACGGCACGATACGCGAGAACCTGCTGCTTGGAGCCGCGGGGGCGGACGATGTGCAGCTAATGGAAGCGCTCGAAAGCGCGAATCTTGCGGAATTCGTCTGTTCTCTTCCGGACGGACTCGACACGCCAGTCGGCGAGCGCGGCGTTCGGCTTTCCGGCGGGCAGGCCCAGCGAATCGCCATCGCGCGCGTATTCCTCAAGAACCCCGCGATACTGATACTGGACGAGGCGACGAGCGCGCTCGACACTTTCGCCGAGGCGGCGGTGCAGGACGCGCTCGGGCGGCTTGCGAAGGGCCGCACGACGATCATCATCGCGCACCGCCTCACGACGATACGGCACGCGACGATGATCTGCTATCTTGAAAGCGGGCGCATAGTCGAGTCAGGCACGCACGACGAGCTTGTCGCGCGCGACGGATGCTACCGTGCGCTTCTCGCCCTTGCAAATTCATCGCCTCAACAACGTGAAAGGACATAGCATCCGTGAAAATCCCCGGGAAAAGACTTCTGTCGCGAATCTTCCGCAACTGCGCCGACCCAAAGGGCGCGCTGGGGCGGGTGATTCTGCGAATGATGAACTTCGGACACCGTCCCGTCTACGCCTGGACGTTCGACCATCTTATGCTCGCGGACGGAATGCGCGTGCTCGACATCGGATGCGGCGGCGGCGGGGCTATTCTGGAGCTTGCCCGCAGATTTCCTTCGATATGCGTGGACGGTGTGGACGCATCGGAGGAAAGTGTTGCCATGTGCAGACGACGCACGGCGGACGTTCCCAATCATGGCGAAATAGTCAAGGGTGTGGCTGACGCGCTTCCGTCCGCAGATGCGACTTACGACGCGGTCTACGCCATAGAGACGATCTACTTCTGGCCGGATTTGCGCGCCGGAATCAGGGAAATGCTCCGAGTCCTGAAACCCGGCGGAATCGCGGCAGTATCAGTGGAATGCTTCAACACTGATCGAGCCCGTGTCTGGAAGTCATTGGTAGGAAGGATGGAAATCCGCACACCAGAGCAGATCGTCCGGACATTCCGCGAGGCCGGCTTCACTGACGTCGCGCACTTCGTCAAAGGCGCAAATCTGCCGACATGGTGCGGAATGGCCTGCATCGTCGGCCGAAAGACCAACTCTCACGTTTAGACTTGGCTCGTCGTCCACAAAAAGAGCGGTGAAATCGACTATTAGGCCAGAGAATTGCCAAATAGACGATTGCCGCGCTCATGTCTCCGCTCCGCGTCCTCCGCGGCTCCGCGTGTGACAACTACAACTGTCGCGGTGATGGGGAACGGGGAATGGGGAACGGGGAACGGCATCTCCGCGTGAGACAAAACAACTAGCTTGCGAAAAACGTCGTTGGCAGGCGTGTTTCTACAATGTAACAGGCGTGTCTCACCGCATTCCTTGCCGTGTTTTGGACCTTTCCTACGCGTGTTCGGTAGAGTTTTGACGTCAATATACCATAGAAGTGACGTCACTTCAATGGTATATTGACGTCACTTCATCACTGAAGTGACGTCAAAACTACTCCGTACACAGGCAAGGAAAGCCGCGTACACCGTAAGGAAACGCCGCGTACACCGTAAGGAAATGCCGCGTACATGCGCTGGGCAAGGTCCGTTCACGCACGGCAAAACCGATTCACGCACGCGCCAAACCCATCGTCAGCAGAACCATAGAGGAAACATGGGGTGACCCTCCCGCGCACGCCGTATTCCGCCAC
>JAEEZC010000187.1 GCA_016288465.1 Verrucomicrobiota bacterium
TCGTCTCGCCGTCCATGAACAGCATCGCGCCGTGTGCGACGCGTGCGGTCACATGGTAGATTCCGTCCGGGACCGTCACCCGGTTCTTTCTTGCCATGACTCGTGCTCCTTTCCTTTCCGGTCGGCGACCGGGCCTCCGCTTCGCAGCGGAGAACCTGCCCGTCCGCAGGACCACAGATATTTTACCGCAAATCGGCGAAAGAAAAGTGAATCGAAAGTGAATCTGAAAACTGAGTCGAAATTGGGGAACGGGAAAAGGGGAACAAGCCCCAACTGGAAAGGGGGACAAGCCCCCGAAGATTCCGTCATCCGCGTTGCGGACTCGCCTTCTGCGCGGAGGGTTGCTTGGGGGCGCCTTTGACGTGGAGGTGCTGTTGCCTTATGCTCGGGGTTGTGCTATGCTGAATTAGCACGGAAGCATGGAACATGCCCAGGCTTCCTTTGCCTTGCAAGTCTTTCCTGTCATTTCTGCGGGACGAAGGGACGGCATTCGTATTCGCGCAATAGGCTGTTGACGTCTTCGAGATTGTAGATTTTCGCATCAAGGCATGCGTCGAAAATCATGTCCTCCACTACGCTGCGCGAGAGGTGGTAGCCGGCGGCATGAAGCAGGAGGTCTGCCTCTTCATGCGTCAGACGGAGGGCGAACGCCAGCTGGACGGCGGTGCGCTTCGACACTACGTGGTTTTCGTCCGAAATGATTGCCGAATACGTCTTTCGGCTCAGGTAGGCCGCCTTGTATATGGCCGGCGCATTGTTGGCGTAGCGGTCGCGGACGCAGATGATGATGCGCGCGGCGAACGAGAGGTTTGCGGCGTGCAGATTCGGCTTGCGAGGCTTGTTTTCGGGGAGTCTGATAGACGAAACCGCGGCTTTTCGCAGTCTTGGCGGGGAAATGGACGCTTTCTTTCTGCTCTCCGCAGGAAGTGCGCTTCCGAAGCACGCGCTGCCGCAAATCATTGCTTCTTCGTCGCCCGGCGCGAACAACATGGCCGCCCTGTGACACCTGTGCCGCTCCGCTTCGCGCGCGATTGCGGCGCGGATGGATGCATCGGCCCTTTCGTGCTGCTCCACCGTCATCGATGGCGGAGGCGGAATCGGCGGAAAGCCGTTTTCGTCGTTCTCTTTCATGCGGTTAGTATAGCATAATGCGGACGTTGCGTGTCCATTGAGAATGGACATTTCTCGCCGCGGCGATTTTGCTTGCCGCTATTGTGGTATATTACTCGCGTCGCAAGCGTCCGGGACGGTCCTGGACGCGACAGCAGAAAGGAAGTGCAAGATGGACAACGAAATCAAAAGCTACATGCATGTCGCGCTCGTGCTGGACGCCTCAGGGTCGATGGAGCCGATCCGTTCGGCGACCATCCAGTCGATGCGGAAATTCTTCGAAGGGCTCAGGAGCGACGAGGACAAGACTCTCCTAGACGTCTGGCAGTTTGACGACAAAGTGAAGCATCTGGTGGATTCCGCCGACCTGAACGTCGGCGCCCCGCAGACCCTCGAGAACTACGCCATCGGCGGCTGCACCGCTCTTTACGACGCAATCTGCATCGGCATTGACGAGCTGGGCCGCAAGTTCGCGTCCATTCCGGAGGCAGAACGTCCCGACGGCGTGATATTCGCCATCCTCACCGACGGATTCGAGAATGCGTTCCGCACCTTCGGCCGCGAGGACGCCAGGCGCAGGATTGAGCACCAGTCCGCCAAGTACAGCTGGGAGTTCCGCTTCCTCGCCGCGAACCAGGACGCCTTCGCCACTGGGCGCGGCTTCGGACTTTCGGCGGAGTCCTGTGCAACCTTTGACGCGTCCGAAGACGGCGTCGACATGATGTGCTGCGAGGATTCGCCTCTGGTCTGCGGCGCTGCGGCGGTGCGAATGGCCTCCCGAGCGCGCAGGGCGGCGCGCAGGAGGAAGTGAGGGCGGCGTGCCGACTATTGACGCGGAGCGGCGCGTTAGTGTATAATACGCGGCGATCTACGACTGAAAAGCCACGCGATTGGGGGGCACCACCTCGGGTACCACAAGCGCGGGCTTTTTTTGTTTTCCTGAAAGGACGGCAAAAGGAGATGCTGAAGATAAACGGAGAAGAGACGGACGCGGCGGGCAGGACCGTTGCGGAGTTCCTCGCTTCCTCAGGCTACAAGACGGAGCGGGTTGTCGTCGAAGTCAACGAGACGATTGTGCCGAAGGGACGATACGCCGAAACGGTCCTGCGGGACGGCGACCAGGTCGAAATCGTGTGCTTCATGGGAGGCGGCTGAGATGACGCCGGACAGGGAGACGTTCCACGCGGCGCTTGTCGCACGCCACGGAGCGGAGCGCCAGGCGAAGTTCGACGCGGCGCGCGTCGCGGTGTGCGGGCTGGGCGGCCTTGGCTCCAACGTCGCGGTCGCGCTGGCGCGCGCGGGCGTGGGGCGCCTGCACCTGATCGACTTCGACCGAGTGGAGCCGACGAATCTCAACCGCCAGCAATATGCCGCGGCGCAGGTCGGACTGGCGAAGGCCGAGGCGCTGAAGGCGAACGTCGCGGCGATCAATCCGTACTGCGAGGTCGTCGCCGAGGAGGTGCGCGTAACGCCGGAGAACATCGTGCGGCTTCTCGAAGGCGACGACATAGTCTGCGAGGCGTTCGACGTGGCGGACGCGAAGGCGATGCTGGTCTCCGGAGTGATGGAGATGCTGCCCGGAAAGCCGATTGTCGCGGCGTCCGGCATGGCAGGGCTGGAGACGGCGAACGCGATCGTCACGAAGCGCGTGTCGAGGCGGCTATACGTCTGCGGCGACGGCGCCTCGGACGTGGCCGACGGCACCGGACTCTACGGCGCGCGCGTCGCCGTCTGCGCGGCGCATCAGGCGACGATGATACTTAGGCTTATTGACGGAACAGAAGAGGCATAGGAAGGCAAAGACAATGGCGGAAGACAAAGACAGGTTCACTCTCGGCGGGCGCGAGTTCTCGTCGCGGTTCATCCTCGGCTCGGGCAAGTATTCGCTCAGCCTCGTGCGCGCGGCGGTCGAGCATGCGGGCGCGGAGATAATCACGCTTTCGGTGCGGCGCGCGAACACGCAGGAGAGCGAAAGCATAATCGACCACATTCCCGAAGGCGTGACGCTTCTGCCGAACACGTCCGGCGCGCGCGACGCGAAGGAGGCGGTGCGGATCGCCCGCCTCGCCCGCGAGCTCGGCTGCGGCAACTTCGTGAAGATCGAGATCATGCGCGACACCAAGTACCTGCTGCCCGACAACCAGGAGACGATAAAGGCGACAGAGCAGCTTGCGGCGGATGGATTCGTCGTCCTGCCGTACATGTACCCGGACCTCAACGTCGCGCGCGACCTCGTGAAGGCCGGCGCGGCGGCCGTCATGCCGCTCGGCGCGCCGATAGGCTCGAACAAGGGCCTTGTCACGTCCGACTTCATCCAGATACTGATCGACGAGATCGACCTGCCGATAATCGTGGACGCGGGCATCGGCGCGCCAAGCCA
>JAEEZC010000188.1 GCA_016288465.1 Verrucomicrobiota bacterium
ACGGCAAGAGCCGAGTAGAGGCATATGCGCGGACGTATCCGCTTGCCGCCGGAGCCGACCGCGTACCGCATCGCCTGGCTGAGAACCGCGGGCCTCTCCTCGGGCGCAGGCAGCACCTCGTCTATCGCCGCCTCGGCAAGCGCCATGCATTCGGCGTCAGTCACCGCGCGCCTCCTCCGCAGATCGCGACGCCGGCGCTGCTGCCTATCCTGCTCGCGCCCGCCTCTATCATCGCAAGCGCCTTCTCCCTGTCCCGTATGCCGCCGGCGGCCTTGACGCCCATCCTGCGCCCGACGGCCTTCCGCATGAGACGGACGTCCTCCACGGTCGCGCCGCCTGAGCTGAAGCCCGTCGAGGTCTTCACGAAGCCGAAGCCCGCCTTCTTCGCAAGCCTGCACGCGCGGCGCTTCTCCGCGTCCGTCAGAAGGCAGCATTCTATGATGAGCTTCGTGACGACGCCGGGATCCGCCGCGGCGACGGAGCCGACCAGCTCCTTCAGCTCGGCGAGGCATGCGCCGGGCTCGTACTTGAGAAGCCTCACGTTGACGACGAAGTCGAGCTCGCGGGCGCCGTTGCGTATCGCGTCCAGCGCCTCGGCGACCTTCGCCGCAGTCGTGCTCTGCCCGAGGGGAAA
This sequence comes from Verrucomicrobiota bacterium, assembly GCA_016288465.1. GTDB lineage: Bacteria > Verrucomicrobiota > Kiritimatiellia > RFP12 > UBA1067 > UBA1067. Next base: position 635 of record JAEEZC010000188.1, read on the forward strand.
GCCCACGACCGTGCAGACCTTCACGTCCGACCCCTCCAGCAGGCGCGCCGCAAGCGCCACCTCGGCCGGATTCACGCATACCGACGCGAAGCCGAACTTCGCGGCCTCGCGGCACAGCCTGCGCACGGCGTCGCGGCTCCCGGCCTGACCGAGGAACGTGTGGTCTATGTACTTGGCAAGACTCTCCATGCCCGACCCCCGCATTCGCGTCAGGAGATGCGGACCCGACGGCCCTCGATCCTGCATCTGTCGGCGGCGATGAGCCTCAGCGCCTCGGGAAAGGCGATGTGCTCCTGCGTCTGGATGCGGGCGTGGAGCGTCTCGGGCGTGTCGTCCTCGAGGACGGGAACCGCCTTCTGCACGATTATCGGACCCGAATCCGTGCCTGCGTCGACGAAGTGGACCGTCACGCCCGCGACCTTGCAGCCGTAGTCGAGCGCCTGCGTCCAGCTGTGGACGCCGGGGAACGCCGGCAGAAGCGCGGGGTGGATGTTGAGCACGCGGTTGGGAAACGCCGCGAGAAGCGCGGGCTTGACGATGCGCATGAAGCCCGCGAGCACGACGGTGTCGACGCCGGCCTCCTTGAGAATCTCGATGCAGCGGTCTTCGGCCGGGCCCTCGAGCTTCGTCTTCCAGGGTGCGCAGTCGAGGTACTGGCATGGTATGCCGTGCTTCTTCGCACGGTCGAGTATCTTCGCGTCGGCCACGTCCGCCAGCACGATGCGAATCTCCGCGTCGAGCTCTCCCGCTTCGATCGCGTCCACTATTGACTGCATGTTCGAGCCCGCTCCGGACCCGAGAACGCCAAGATGAAGTCTTCCCATGCGGCCTATTATATCATAAATCCCATCCGCCGTCTCTCCCCGCCGCCGCAGGTCAGCGGGCCGCCTCGCCCTCCTCCGCGCGCCCGACTTCCTTCGACCTGAAACGCAGGAGCCCATGGCTGTACTCGACGCTGCAGTCCGCCTTTCTGGCAAAGCACTCGATCGCCGCCCACGTCTCCCCCGGCTCAACTTCCACTGTCGTTGGCGCCTCCCTTGAACCACATCTGACTGTCAAGCCGACTGGACGGAGATCGTTTCGCTCCAGATTTGCCCTGAGATCGTTAAAGAACTCAAAGGCCACGGCGGAAATAGATTCTCCACTATATCGTCCGCCTGGAAAGTGAAGGCGCTTGAACCGCCTGTCATATTCGGGCGAGGTTAGTCCTATGACTACGAAATTCCTCGCTGGATTGCACCCAAAATCACGATGCGTCCTGTCGCAGATGTTGGATATCGCCTCGAATGCAGAGACTCCCGAGAGACTGACGCCGGCAATCGTCTCGTTTGTCTGTGCGCCCCCATACTCGAACTCCACGAGATCCGTCTGTCCGCTCGCACAATGCAGGTTGATCCGTCTGCGAACCGACTCCATGGCGTCCCCGAGGCTCGTTCCTGCCGGAATGTCCAGATCGTCAATCCGAACGCGCTTCATGAGTCTGGCCACCTCCGTGTTTTCGCGCTCCACATCGAGCGAGATCCAAAAGCCGTCAAACGAGGCTTCACCTCTGACGCTCCTGGCAACGGCTCTGAAGGCGTCCAGGATGTTCCCGGCTGGAATGTCGACGTCCAGTTTTGTGCCGATATACGGATAACTCACATAAACAGTGCAGCCCTTCGACTCGAAAAGAGCGTCGTTTGAACGTCGCCAGAGGTCTTGCACTATGTTGGTAAAAGCCTCCTGCACATACGTCTTCCCAGGAATCCTGACGGCTTTGATGTCGATGCCGCCTTCCGCATAGTCGACCTCGACTTTTGGTTCCAGTGTTATACCCCTGGAATCGTATACGTCCATCACGCAGCCCGCGGCCTCTGCGACGTTGGAGATGGCGTCGTAGATGCTCATGCGGGAAAGGCGGACATTACGGAACAGCTGCATGGGAGTACACGTAGAGATGTTGACGGATTCCTTCCCATGACTGGCCAATGCATCGTTCGCGCGATCCTCAAGTTTTCGCAATATGTCGTCAATCGTCATTTGCTCATAGCTGCAGCCGTCGATTTCCACGGACTTGAGCTCGGCGAACAGATCGGACGCGGCGGAAGGCTGGCCTTCTTGCACAATGGTCGGTACGGCGTTCGTGCCATCGTGCGTTACTGAGCACACAGCCGCAACTGCCGCGCACGTTGTGGCGAACGCGATCAATGCACCAACCATGAGAATCTGTTTCATGTCGCGTATTATATCAAAAGCCGCGCATTTCGTTGCGCTGTCTCAATACCCAACGAAAAACGTCTCTACTCCGCTTTGTGAAAACACGGGTAACGGGGAACGGAGTGGCAGCCCCCCCCCCTGAGTTCGCCTCAACGAGGCGACCACGGGAGCAAGGCGCGAACAGGAGAAGACGAATCTTCTGACAACTTGACGACGCCCCAAACAAGCCCGACGAGAGTCAGCAGCGCCAACGCAACGACAAGAATCGCAGTCAATATCGTCGTTGATGTGTCTTTGCCGTTCATGGGAGATTGCCTGTAAATGGCTTGGGGGACTGTCCCCGCATACTTAAGAAATGGCTTGGGGGACTGTCCCCGCATACTTAAGCATTCCGAAGTAAAGCACCACGGAAGACACGGAAGCCCGCATTCGCGGGACACTGACAGCAGCAACGAAAAGCGGCATGGGGTCTGTCCCCATCCCCTCTTTAGACGGGACAGACCCCACTCCGTTCATGACACGACAGGGGGGACAGACCCCTGTACGGGAGAGTAGGGGGTCCCCGTTCCCCTCATATTCCAGATTCACTTTCGATTCACTTTTCTTTCGCCGATTTGCGGTAAAATATCTGTGGTCCTGCGGACGGGCAGGTTCTCCGCTGCGAAGCGGAGGCTCGGTCGCCGGCCGGAAAGGAAAGGAGCACGAGTCATGGCAAGAAAGAACCGGGTGACGGTCCCGGACGGAATCTACCATGTGACCGCACGCGTCGCACACGGCGCGATGCTGTTCATGGACGGCGAGACGA
>JAEEZC010000189.1 GCA_016288465.1 Verrucomicrobiota bacterium
AAGCGTAGGCGAGGGCGAGACGCTTCGCGCCCGAAGAGAGCGGTAGTTTCTGGACATATATGGCCGAATGTTGAGGATGCGCCAGAAATTGAAGTTGCTGTCCCCGTCGCGTCAAGAAGGGTAGCGCTACCTTTGCCCTATCGGTAGCGTGACCTTTGCCTGCCGTGTCCGCGGCGCGGCTTTGCCGTGGCATGAAACGGCTTGAACGCGGCAAATTGCGGACACGCGGGACGCGTACCGCAGCGTCCATAAACATACGGGGTCCTCCGAGGTTCAATGCCGACCAAATTGCCAGATTGACAGCGCCGTTAGTCATTTGGTAAACTCGCCGACGTGAAAGATGACGACAGCGTATTCCCTGTGGTATTGTCCGCAGCGGCCTCTTTGGTGATAGCCTTGCTCGTGATTGCAGGTTTGATGTGGGCCGTTGTCGAGTTTTCCGGCACCAAGCAGCCGTCCCGCGCCGTCTTGCCTTGGTCGCCGCGCTGAGAAGTCGCCTTTATCTCCAGGAGACATGCGGTCCCCGTCGGTTTTGTTGCGGGCATGCGGGACGCGTCGCCCTCTGTGAAAAAGGCCGTAGCATTCTGGCAATGGCGCAATCCAGTTGAAATGCGGGCGGGTACTTGCGGAAACGGCTTGGAAATGATAGACTCAGGGAAAAACACGAAAGGAACGGTGGCAATCTATGGAACTCAAGGGATCGAAGACTGAGAAGAACCTCTGGACTGCGTTTGCGGGCGAGTCGCAGGCGCGCAACAAGTACGACTATTTCGCCAGCCGCGCGAAGAAGGACGGCTATGAGCAGGTCGCGGCGATCTTCCAGGAGACGGCGCTCAACGAGAAGGAGCACGCGAAGATGTGGTTCAAGGCGCTCGCGGGAATCGGCGACACGCCCGCGAACCTCGCGGCGGCCGCGGCGGGCGAGCACGAGGAATGGACCGAGATGTACAGGCGCTTCGCCGAGGAGGCCCGCGCGGAGGGCTTCGAGGACATCGCGAGGAAGTTCGAGGGGGTTGCGGCGATCGAGAAGAGCCACGAGGAGCGCTACCGCAAGCTCGCCGGCAACATCGAAAGCGGCGAAGTCTGGGTGCGCGTGGGCGAGAACAAGTGGCAGTGCCGCAACTGCGGAGCGATCGTCGAAGGGGCGTCGGCGCCAGACGTCTGCCCTGTCTGCGACCATCCCAGGGCGTATTTCCAGCTCGAGGCGGACAACTTCTGACGGAAAACGCGCTACTTGACAGAAAACGCGCTACTACCTGCCGCGTTTTTGCTATAATACGCCCCAATGAGAAGGATAGCGGTCTTGATGGGCGGGCGGTCCAGCGAGAGAGAGGTCTCGCTGGAGTCCGGCAGAAACGTGGCGGAGGCGCTGAAGAGCCTCGGCAAGTACGAGGTGGTCGCGGTCGACGTGCGGGACGACAGCCTCGACGCGCTGCCAGCCGGGGTGGACGCCGTGTACGTGGCGCTGCACGGAGGCTGGGGCGAGGACGGCGGCGTGCAGGCGGCGCTTGACGCGCGCGGCATTCCGTACACGGGGCCTGGCGCGATGGCCTCGCGGATAGCGATGGACAAGGTGAAGACGAAGATGGTGCTGGAGATGAAGGGCGTTCCGACGGCGGCGTGGAGCCTTGCCGGGCGCGACACGGAGAAGTCTCCGCTGCCGCTTCCGGTCGTGGTGAAGCCGCCGAGCGACGGAAGCTCGGTCGGCATCTCGAAGGTCTCGGCGGCGGAGGGCTGGGCGGCGGCGCGCGACGCGGCGTTCGCGGCGTCTGATTCGGCTGCCGGCGGGTCCGGGCGGGACGAAGTGCTTGTCGAGGAGTACGTGCCGGGGCGCGAGTTCACGGTCGCGGTCATGGACGGCGAGGCGTGGCCGGTGATCGAGATCGTCGCGAGCGGCGGCTGGTACGGCTACGAGGAGAAGTACCGCTCGAACGAGACGAGGTATCCGTTTCTCGAGGAGGGCGCCGAGGGCAGGGACGCCGGGCTTGCCGCGAAGCTGGAGGACATCGCGGTGAAGGCGTATTCGGCGGTGGGCTGCAGGGGCGTGACGAGGGTGGACTTCCGCGTGTCGCCGCTCGGGCGCTGCTACGTGCTGGAGCTCAACACCTCGCCCGGGTTCACGTCGCACTCGCTCGTTCCGAAGGCGGGGATGAAGACGGGGCTGACCTTCGCGGGCGTCTGCGACAGGATACTCGCCTCGGCTGCGTGCGACCGATGAAGGCGAACAAGATACATCACGGCCGCAGGAGCTTCCTCGCGATCGCGGGGCTGGTGCTTGTCACGGCCGCGGGCGTGGCGATAATGATCGGCTACGAGAAGCTGCGCGACGCATGGCTGGAGCAGTGCGTCGTGCGGAGCATGGCGGAACAGGTCGAGATAGAGTCCGGCAAGATGGTCAAGGCGGACGTCATAGCCGAGAACCTCGGGCTGAGGCCCGGGGCGAACCTTGCGACGATAGACTTCGAGGCGAAGCGGGCCGCGATGCTGAAGAAGATACCGAACCTGAGGGACGTGAAGATAAGCAGGAGGCTGCCCGACAAGGTGACGGTGGCTATAGAGGAGCGCACGCCTGTCGTGCGCCTCGGCGTGCGCGGGGTCAAGAAGTCGTCCGACAGGGTCGCGGACACGGAGGGCGTGGTGTTCCTCTGCGCGCGCGGCACCGGGCTTCTGCCGATCATCCGCGAGACGAACCCTCCAGGCGCGGCGCCCGGGCACCGGCTGGAGGGCCGCGCGAGGGCCGCGCTGAGGCTGGTCGAGGCGAGCCGCGAGCCCGACTTCCAGGAGATGGGGCTGCTTGACGTGGATCTCTCCAAGATAGACTATCTCTCGGCGACGCTGTCCTACGGCAGCCGCTACTCCACGCTCAAGATAGCGTGGGAGGACATGGACGAGCCGGAGACGCCGGCCTCGAACGCCAGCCTCGCGAGACAGCTAAGGCACACGAAGGAGGCGATGTCGACGCCGGCGGGCGAGGGCGTGTCCGTGTGGAACGCGACCGACTACTCTTACCCGGGGCGCGTGTTTGCCGACACGAAAGGAAAACTCTGATGGGAAGCCTCTACGCCGCACTCGAGATCGGCACGACGAGGACGGTTCTTGCCATAGCCGAGGCGGAGGCGGGCAAGCGCCTGAGGATGGTCTGCCACGCCGAGATACCGTCCTCCGGCGTGCGGAAGAGCCAGATACTCAGCATACCCGACGCCACGCAGTCGATACGGTCGGTGCTGCGCGAGATCGAGAAGAAGCAGGACTCGCTCGGCTCCAGGGTCACGATAGGCAACGCGTTTCTCGTGGTCTCGGGGCAGCACGTGCTCGCGACGCACGCAGAGGGCCAGACGCTCGTCGGCGGCAGCAGGGTCGGGCCGGCCGAGATGAACGAGGCGGCGAGGCTTGCGCGGCAGATACCGATACCGAAGGGCAGGGAGCTTCTCGACATCGTGGATCAGGACTACGCCCTCGACAACCGCGGCGGGCTCTCGGATCCGAAGGGGATGTCGGGCAACGTGCTGAAGCTGAACACGCTGCAGATACATGCGGACGCGAACCGCGTGCAGGACGCGAGGAGCGCGGCTGACGGGGCGCACCTTGAGATATGCGAGCCCGTCTTCGCCGCGACGTGCGCGGCGGACGCGGTCCTCGAGGAGCACGAGCGCAAGAACGGCGCGCTTGTGCTGGACCTCGGCGGCGGCTCGACGGGCTATGCGGCGTACGCGAACGGATATCTCGCGTCCGCAGGCGTCATAGGAGTCGGCGGCGACCACGTCACGAACGACATCGCGGCGGCCTTCCAGACGACGAACATGCAGGCCGAGGAGCTCAAGACGTCCACGGCGTCGGCGGAGCTCGGGACGTATCCGGCCGAGAGTTCGCGGGTGCGCGTCGGGGGCGTCTCGACCCTGATGGACAGCCGCACGATCTCGCGCCGGGCGCTCGACACCGTCGTGAACGCGAGGATGAAGGAGACGTTCACGATCGTCAGGGAGACGCTCGAGGAGCAGGACCTTCTGCACCACATGCACGCAGGGTGCGTGCTGGTGGGCGGCGGAGCGAACCTGCGCGAGGTGGAGTCGCTGGCCGAGAAGGAGCTCGGTCTGAGCGTGAGGCGCGGCAAGCCGGTGGGCATAGACGGGCTGGAGAGGGAGAAGGACCCTTGGTCGTACGCGGCCGTGGCGGGCGCTCTCATATACGCGTACCGCAACGACGAGGGAAGGTCCTTCCTCGACGGGATACTCGGGAGGTTCTTCAAATGAACGGCGACTCACCGATGCTTCTTCTTGGGATCGGCACGGCCGGCACGAGGATAGCGCGAGGCGTCCTGCGCGCGTTCGGCGAGAATCTGCGATACGCGGTCGCCGACACCGACGCCTCAGCCTCCGGCGACGGCGACGAGTTCGTGCTGCTTGGCGGCGACCGGCTGTCCGGGCGCGGCGCGGGCGGCGACATCGTGTCGGCTCGTCTCGCGGCGGAGGACTCGATACAGAATCTCGACTCGAAGCTGGAGGGCGTGCGGCTCGCGGTGGTCGTGACGTGCCTTGGCGGCGGGACGGGCGGCGGCGCAACGCTGGAGGCGGTGAAGCGGCTTTCGGCGCTCGGAATACCCTCGATAGTGTTCGCGACGCTGCCTTTCATGTTCGAGGGGGAGGACCGCCAGCGCAACGCGAGGGGCGTGATGTCGATGATCGAAGACGCCGCCAACGCGACGTTCTTCCTGCCGCTCGACAAGCTCGTTTGCGGGGCCGACGTCATGGACGAGGCGATGCGCCGCGCGACCGACACCGTCGCGAGCGGCGTCACGCTCTTCTGGAGGCTCGTGGAGAAGCCCGGGTACATAAAGCTCGACGCTGACCGCATACGCAGGCTCGTCCAGTGCGCGGGACGCGGGCGGTTCGCGGCCGTGACGACGCAGGGGCCGGACCGCGCAGCGGAGGCGGTCGACGCGCTCGTGAGGTCCGAGATGCTCGCGACGGCGCAGGCGCCCGTGCGGTCGGTGCTGTGCGGGGTGCTGGCGGGGAACGACCTCAGGCTCAGCGAGATAGGCACGATCGCGGACGGCATCCAGCAGGCGTTCGGCGAGCACGTCTCGTTCGACCTCGGCACGGTCAACGACGAGGCGACGTTCTCGGGCAGGCTGTCCGTCGTGGCGATGCTCTTCGAGTCGGGCGGGCGCGACGCGGGCGCGGCGTCAGTCGGCGGCGTCATGAGCGGGCGCAGGCAGCGGCCCGCGAAGGGCACGCTGGGGCGCGGACGCTTCAACAACGCCGAGAGGACGGAGTGGCACGGGGAGGACCTCGATGTGCCGACGTTCATACGGCACAGCATAACGCTGGACTTCTGACGGGCGGACAGCGAGGCCGGAGGGGACTATGCCAGCGAGAGACGGTCATGTGAGGGTGCTTCCGCTGCACGTCGCGAACAAGATCGCGGCGGGCGAGGTGGTGGAGCGCCCCGCGAGCGTCGTCAAGGAGCTGGTCGAGAACGCCATCGACGCGGGCGCGAAGTCGGTGCGGATAACGGTCTCGCAGGGCGGCCGCAAGCTTGTCGCCGTGCAGGACGACGGATGCGGCATGACGCGGGACGACGCGGTGCTGTCGCTGGAGCGCCAGGCGACCTCGAAGATACTGGACGTCGACGACATAGAGCGGATCGACACGCTGGGCTTCAGAGGCGAGGCGATACCGTCCATAGCGTCCGTGTCGCGCCTTTCGATCACGACGAGGCGCGGCGATTCGGACGAGGGGTCGTATCTGCTCGTCAACGCGGGGACGCTTGCGGAGGTGCGCTCGGCGGGGTGCCCGCCCGGCACGCTTGTCGAGGTGAGAGACCTTTTCTGCAATGTGCCTGCGCGGCGCAAGTTCCTGAGGTCGTATGCGACGGAGGAGTGCCACGTGAAGTCCGTGTTCACGGTGCACGCGCTCGCCCATCCCTCGATCGCGTTCTCGCTTGTGGTGGACGGGCGCGAACTGCACAGGCTGGCGCCGGCTGCGAATCTCGAGGACCGCGTGCGCGACCTGTTCGGGCAGGAGTTTCTGGACTGCATGCTGCCCATGCAGGCGGGCGGGGGTGACGGGCGCCAGGTCGTGGTGCGCGGCCTGGTCGAGCGGCCGAACCTCTTTTCGCCGACGCGCCGGGAGCAGTTCGTGTTCGTGAACGGAAGGCCCGCGACGGCGCCGGCCGTCGCATACGCCCTGCGCGAGGCGTATCCGCGGCGCCCGGGAGACGTGCGCCCTGCGGTGATCATGTTCATAGAGCTGCCGCCTTCGCAGGTCGACGTGAACGTCCATCCGACGAAGCGGGAGGTGCGATTCAGGGACAATGTCGCGGTGAGGCAGGCCGTCATGCGCGCGGTCGAGGGGGCTGTCGCGGCGCCTGCCGGGGCGGTTGCCGCATCCGTCCCGCCTGCGGCGCCGGAAGTCGCTTCCGACGTTGTTGCGCCTGCGGACGCGGTTGAGCCTGCAGAGGTTCCCTCGCCTAGGCAGGAGTGCGCACCTGCGGCGGTCGCGCCCGAGCCTGCTGCTCCCGTTTCGCCCGTTCCGGCGGCGCCGTCGCTCTGGCGGGACGCCGCGCCGGTGCCTGCGCCGTCGCCGGTCCAGCAGGAGATAGCCCTGGAGGTCTCCGACGATGGTCGAGGGACTCGGCCCTGGCGCTGGTTCAAATTTCTCGCCCAGGCGGCATCAGGGTATCTGCTCGTCGAGACCGACGCCGGAATCGTGACAATCAATCCCGTGGCCGCGCGGGAGCGCATCGCATACGAGCGTCTCCTTGGCAAGAGCGGCGGCGCGGTAACGTCGCAGACGCTGCTGATTCCCGAGACGGTGCGGCTCTCTCCGGTCGAGGCCGCCAGGATCTCGGCCGCCGCGGAAATCGTCCGTTCCATGGGCTTCCAGCTGGAGGAGTTCGGCCAGAATGTGTTCAAAATAGACGCGGTTCCCCAGATTCTGGGCTCTCTTTCGCCGGCGTCGGTGCTTTCCACGATTGCGCACGACCTGTCGGAGACGGGAGGACGGCGGGGCGGCGAGCGGTGGCGCGAGGAGCTTGTCGCCAAGTCGATAGCGCGGTCCTTTGCAGGGGTGCCGGCGAAGTTCACCGAGGAAGGCGCGACGAAGCTAGTCGAGGAGCTCTGCTCGACGCGAATGCCATATGTGTGTCCTCGGGGAAAGCCGGTCATGATCTTCACGTCCACCCGCGAGCTTGACCGCAAGTTCGACCGATCCTAGTCCGACGACATTGGCAGAGGCGTCCAAAATGTCTTCACAAGCGGTTGCCTAAAGCGATTATGTTGTGGTATAATCTACGCTGAATGCAAAAAGAACGTAACAGCGGCTTTACACTCGTAGAGCTTCTCATTGTCGTGGTCGTGATCGCGATTCTCGCGAGCATCGCGTTCA
>JAEEZC010000190.1 GCA_016288465.1 Verrucomicrobiota bacterium
CAAGCAGGGGCGCGCGGTAATGGTGCTGCTCCTGGGCCCGTTTGGCATTGCCTCATGGAGCTGGGTCGCGACGCTGATTGTCGTGCTTTGCATGTATGGTATTTAGCCACAAAGAACACAAAGGGCACAAAGAGGAGTGGAGAAATGGAAATGAACGCGGGAAGGTTTTTAGACAGGATTAACAGGATTGACAGGATTTTTCGGACTTCTCGAAAGGAAGTTGTAACGATTCCACTCTCCAACTCCAACTATTTTCTCCAACTCTATCTTAATCTTGTAAATCCTGTAAATCCTGTCTAAAACAAAAATGAAAGGAACGACCTTGTGAAAAAGCAAATGATACATGCACTAGGATGGTGTGGCGCGCCTTGCCAATGTTAATGGCGTTAGGGGAGGGTTTTTAGACAGGATTAACAAGATTAACAGGATTGAGAACTATGGATATTGATGAAATATGCTATAAGGTCATTGGGGCTGCGATGGCAGTGCATCGGTACTTTGGCCCTGGATACCTTGAGGAAGTATATAAAAACGCCTTGATGGTCGAATTGGAGGCGCTTGGCATTCAATCCGAAAAGGAGGTCCCAATTGCGGTTGATTACAAAGGCGTTCGTGTGGGAGACTATCGGGCTGATGTAATTGTTGATAATCGGCTCATCCTGGAATTGAAAGCAGTAACGACGATCAATCCCAGCCATGAGGCACAGCTTGTCAACTATCTTAATGCGACTGGAATAGAGGATGGACTTTTGATTAATTTTGGCGCTACGTCTCTTCAGCACAAGCACAAATACCGTGTGTATCGCCAGCCGCAGGCTCATAATCCTGTCAATCCTGTAAATCCTGTCTAAAACAAAACCTGAAAAACCAGAACTGAATTTGAACAAAGGAGTGAAATGACAATGGCGATAATGGCGGCGACGGTTTGGTTCATCCCCGGGTGGCTCCGTTCGGGGACGCCTGCGGAAGGAGTCCTGGAATGCGTCTCCAACGCATTTCCGGAGGCGAAGGTCGAGTTCAAGAAATGGGACGGCGACAACGTCGTCTGGCCGATGTCCGTCGATTCGGCGGACAAGGAGTCGTGGCGGCTCGCGTTCGAGATCGCGATGATGCCGCGTGAGGAGCGCGAGAGGCTTACGCTCGTCGGACACTCTCTAGGCGGACGCATGATAGCCCGCATTCTCGCGCGGCTTTCGGAACACGGCCTCAAGGTGCGCCAGGCGATACTGATGGGCGCGGCGATTCCGTCCGACGACCCGGACCTCGCGAAGATGGGCAGGGCGACAGAGCTGCCGGTGCTTGCGGTGTGCAATCCGTACGACCATGTGCTCCGCTACGTCTACGCGATGGTCGGAGGCGAGAGCTCCGTCGCGTTCGGCGCGAACGGCACGCTCGCTCCATGCGAGAACGTGGTCGAATGCGTGACGCCCGAGAACCTGGCTAGAGAAGTCGAGATAGACGACGGCGCATGGTCGAAGAGTCCGGCGCTCAGGGACGTCGCGAACCATCACGAGAAGTTCTACATCGAATACGCAAGGCGCATTCTGGGCGGCGAGGCGGCGTCCGGAACGGTCATGGTTCCGCAGGGCTTTCCGGCCGTCGACGGAAAGGTCATGGACTCCGAGATCTGGTGGAGCGTGCTGGACGAGGCTGAGGGCTGGAAGCTTGAAAAGAACAAGGTGACGGGCCACTGCCGCATAATCGACCCGGACAAGAAGCGCGTCGCGTGGGGACGCGAAGAGAAGATGCGCTCCGCGTTCGGCAAGGTTCGCAGCCAGATCGGGCGCGCAGTCCGGTGAATATTTGGTATAATGTCGCCATGAAGACTTCGATATTTCGAGCCGGACTGTTCGCAGCCGTTGGAGCTGTCGTCATCGGGGCGATCCTCGCCTGCTGCCTTCTGCGTGCGCGCACGGAAGGCGCGGACACCTCGACAGTGCGCAAGGAGCTTAGGTTCTACCGCTCCGGCTCGGAGTGGTTTGCGGACGTTCCGCAGCACACGAAGGCCGAGAACCAGATGGTCGCGGGCGCCGACACGCTTCTGGACGAAGTCTCCGGCGGATCGGACGAGGTGAAGGTCGTTCTGTCGTCGGATGTCGAGAACCCCGGCGAATGGAAGCTCCATCTTCATCTTGTCGAGCACGACAGATACGGCGCGACATACAAGGTAACCGCCGCCGGACAGAGCGGCTCTCAGCTTGCCTGGCTCTGCAACGTCATGCACACAGTGTTCGGCGGAGAGCATCCGACGGACATATACATCCACACAATCTCGGCCAAGTGACATCTCGGGAGTTCATGGAAATGAAGACAGCGTGTCCAAGGGGCGGCAGCTGCATGCATAGGTTCATTGGGTGTCTATTTGCTTTGGTAATCTTCATGCTGAAGTTCATTATGTGGCTGGTTGCCGCGGTAATCCTCTTCGTCGCGGCACTCTGGCTGTATTTCCGCTTTGCGACCGATGCTCTCTTCTCGTACGCCGTCAGGGACGCGGACCGCATCGTCATACGCGACGGCGGAGGCACCTGCCATAGCAATCCGGACAGGGAGCCGACACTGTACGAGATTACAAACAGGGCCGACATCGCCGCGTTCACCGACATGTTCAGATTCTCAGGACGCTCAATTCCCTGCAAGTGCTGCGGCTATCCGGGCGTGGACTGGTGGCGCGACGGCAAGCGCTTTGCCGTCTCCGCGCTGCATCACAAGGAGAGGCTTCGCATGGACGGCTTTGCCGGAGATCTGCACCTTACGGAAGAGTCCAGCAGTCGGATCATGGAATGGCTCAAGTCGCATTGCGGCATCGCGGAGGACGAGAACTGGCCCAGGTGGCGGAACTGCAGAATGTCGCGCCGCATTCTTGAGAGCGAGGCGAGTGTCGTGACTAAGAAAAGCGGAGAGCGGCCAACGCTGGACGCGCTTCGCGTCCGCCTCGAGAAGGATCGCGGCAAGTTCCCTTTGTGCCCGAGTGGTGGAAAATATACCCTTTCGTACGGCGAAGACGGCATTCCGGAGGTCAGCTGCTCAGAGCCTGATCACTCCGATGTTCGCAAGCGGCGTTAGAGCGTATTCACGCGTTTTCTCTCTATCCCGTTGTGTTTTGAGCTCACGCACGCAGGAACAGCCGCGACTGCTCCGAGAAGGGCGCTACCCAACCTTCACGAGACGCGCTGAAATGCGAGACTGGGGAATGCCGGTAAGGGCCTCGACAGCCTTGCTGTAGGCGGCAAGCTGCCCGGCGTACCACTCGGGATGGGCGACGGAGCTCTTGAAGTCGACAATGTCCGCCGCAAGGCCTTCTGGAGTCATGAAGAAGACCACTCGGTCGAACCTTCCTGATATCCACTCGCCGTCGGCAAACACCTCGAACGCCTTCTCGCGCCAAAGCTCGACGAATCCCTCGGGCTTCGGCAGAAGATCGGAGAACTCCACCTTCTCCATCTCGGCGTGAAGGGCCGAACCGCGATCCATCGCGGCCTTGCGGGCGTTCCGCCTGGAGAATATCAGCCCTGCCGGCATTCCCGTCTGGAACTGAAGCGACGGAAGACGGCGCGCGACCTGGGTCCTTTTGCCTCTTGCCGGCGGCGGGAGAGGCTCGGCGACGGCGGATTCTGACGCAGCCGCGCCTTCAGACGCCGTATCGGAGAGAACGACGCCGGGGTTCTCAAGACCGGACAGGTCGGCGCTTCTTACGATGTCGGAGAACTTGAGCGTCGAACCGGGAGGCGAGAGGATGATCGTCATGGCGCGCTTGGCTCTGGTCATCGCCACGTAGTACATGCAGAGCGCCTCCTGCTCGGCGCGGTCCTTGCGAAGCCTGTAGGCCTCTTCGAGACCGCCGACGATCTTCGCCACCTTCGAGCCGGGGTCGGGCAGTATCCAACGGTCTCCTTCCAGCGGACCGGAGGGATCAGCGCTCAGGGAGTTGCGCTCGTAGAGAGGCAGGATGACGTAGTCGAAGCCGAGGCCCTTGGACCTGTGGATCGTCATTATCCTTATCTTGCCCTCCTCCGCGACGTTTCTCTTCGTCTTCGCCGTGAGAAAGGACTGGAAGTCGGACAGCCGCGTTCCCGCATTGGCGGAAAGCTCGAACTCGGCCGCGGCGCGAAGCATGTCGGTGAAGCGCTCTTCGGTGAAGCGGCTCCAGGCGGCGTCAGGGTCTCCCGGCAGAAGCCCGCGAAGCTCGCGGAACGTGCGGACGAGGCCGCGCATCGTGAAGGAGCGGGCCATTTCGCAGGAGATCGACGCCGCATCCGGAAGTCCTTCGGGATACTTTGCCGCCGCAAGCGGCGTAAGGGCGAAATGCCGATACGTGAGCGCGTCGCCAGGATGGTCGGCGAGCTGGACAAGGTCGAGAAAGCCCGAGAGCGCGGGCGTGTCGAGTATGGCGGACTCGCCCTCCCACACGACGCCTTCGAAGCCGGAAGCCTTCAGGTTGGCGGCCATCAGCTCTCCAAGGGCGTTGCTTCGCACCAGTATCGCGGCAGAGACGCCGCGCCTGCGCGGATCGCTCTCCTTCTCGCCCAGCACTGCGGCTATTGCGGTGCAGACGGGCGAGACGAAGTCCTCCTTGTCGCGCCCGGGCGCGTCGGCGACTCGAACGAAGCCGGTGAGACCGGGACGGGCCGACTCGTGCAGAGGCGAGCTCCAGGCGGGAAACTCGTCCGTGATGCGCCCGCCGGCGAAGACGCGGTTCACGGCCTCGACTACCGCAGGCCCTGACCTGAACGTCTTCTGGAGTCTTCCGGTCGTGTACAGGCCAGAGTCGCGCTCGTGCCTGAAGATGCCGACGTCGCCGTCGCGCCAGCCGTAGATCGCCTGCTTGGTGTCGCCGACGATGAACACGCTCTTTTCGCCCTGGGACTGCCTGGCCTCGTCGATCAGGTTCTCGAGCGCCTGCCACTGCACGCGGCTGGTGTCCTGGAACTCGTCCAGAGCCCACGCGCGTATCCGACAGTCCATGCGATATTCTAGCGACAGCCTGACGGCGTCGGGCAGGGAGAGAATGAGCCTCGGCACGTCGGAGAACACAAGCCGCCCAGCCCTGCGGACCTTCGCGTCGTACTCGCGCTCGAACGCCTCGGTCATGCGGTAGATGCCGCGCGCAAGCTCGAGCTTCGAGCGAACCACGTAGCCGCACACGCAGAAGAGCGCTTCGCGCACCGCCAGCGTCGCCTCTCGGGTAAGCGAGTATTCCCTGCGGCTGAACTTGAAGGACAGCACGTCGCCCGCAAACGTCTCGTCGGACTCCAGAAGCTTCTTCGCTATGCCTTTCACTCCGCTGAAGCTGCCGCGGAACGAACGCACCCAGTCCGCGAACGCATGCCACGCCTTGTCGCCGCCGAGCATGGACTCCAGCCTGTCCGCGGCAGCGGCAAGCTCGCCTTCCGCGACATGCGCGAAAGCGGGGTCGCGCCCCCAGATCGCCTTCGGGTCTCCCCACGCCGACTCGTCGGGCAGGGATGCCACTCGCTCGTGCCAGGCCTTGATGAAGTCCCGGTACGACTGGGCGAAGCTTCTTACGTCCTCCCTGTTCATCGCGAGGGAGAAGGCCTCGACAAACGTCCTCTTGAGCGCCTGGTCGGTTCTCCTAAGTATCGAGAAGGAGACGCGCGAGCGCTCCGTGGCCGCCGCGTAGTCGTCCATCATCTCGACTTCTCCGGCGAGACCAAGTTCGAGTGGG
Source organism: Verrucomicrobiota bacterium (assembly GCA_016288465.1). Lineage (GTDB taxonomy): Bacteria > Verrucomicrobiota > Kiritimatiellia > RFP12 > UBA1067 > UBA1067. Next base: position 5,684 of record JAEEZC010000190.1, read on the forward strand.
AAGGCGCGCACGATCCGCATGAGGAAGCTGTCGAGCGTTCCGATCTGCGAGAGATGCTGCGTGGCTATCACCTCGCGCAGAAGCTTCGCGTCGCCTGGGCAGCTGGCGGCGTCCTTCGCGAGCAGGGAGACGAAGCGCTCGAATATCTCGCCTGCGGCGGCCCTGGAGAATGTCAGGGCGACGATCTCCTGCGGCCTGACGCCCGCCCGCATCAGCTCTATGAGCCTCTTGCCAAGCGCCTGCGTCTTGCCCGTTCCGGCAGAGGCCTCGATCAGTTCATAGGCGTTCACTTCCCGGCCAGCTCCTCAAAGCGTCTTTTCTGGTCCTCGATCCACGCCTTCGACACGGACCTCTCCGGCGACGGCATAAGCCAGTCGTCGTAGTCGAAGCGCCACTCTCCCGCACGCGACGGCGGCCAGAACAGGCCCCGCTCGATGCGCGAAAGCGCATCCCGCACGACGCCCTCGGCCTCGGGCACGTAGCCGCCGGTCATCGGCTCGGCGAAGACGACGTGGTCCTTCGACTTGCCGAGGACGCAGTAACGGCTGGTGATGACGTCGAGCCGCGCGTCCGCGAACTCGCCGGCGCTGCAGGCGTCCAGCATCGCGCAGTAGAGCGGCAGCTGCACGCTCTTCCAGGTGCGGACGCCGTTGCGGTCTGTCGTGAAGCAGCTCGCCTTGTCCGCGGAGTCCCAGGTCTTGTAGTCTATCACGCACCATTCTCCGGTCGACTGGTTGCGGTCGATGCGGTCGCACTTGCCGTATATCCTGACTTCGTGCGCGCCGTCCGCGCCTTCGACTGCATACGCGATCTCGAGTTTCATCTCGACGGCCTTTATCTCCCAGCCTTCCGCGCGGCGCGCGCTCTGTATCTCGGCGAAGTTCGCGAGCCTGCGCTTCACGCTCTCGCCCTGCATCGCGACAATCGCGGGAACGGACGTGCCGAAGCGCTCCGCGAGCTTCGCGTCGACCTGCCCTTCGAGGAACGCGCGAAGCTCCGCCGCGTTAGTGGAGTCGCGCAGCTCCGAAGTGCCGAAGGCCTCCAGCGCCTCGTGCGCGAGGTTGCCGTACTCCCAGCTCTGAAGCTCTTCGGCACGGTCGTCCATACGCTTGTCGCCCAGAACGCCCTTGTCGCGCAGATAGAAGGTGAAAGGGCAGCGCAGATAGGAGTCTATGCGCGTCGGCGAGATGCGTTCGAGCTTGCGCCGCTCGGGCGGAATGGGCAGCGCAAGGCGCCACGCTTCCGGCAGGTCTGGGGACGAGCCGTCCTCAGTGCCGGCTCGTGTGCCGTAGAGGGCCTTCGCGCGTGCCGCGAGGTCGGCGTCGTCGCTGGTCTCGAAGAGAAGCCGCGAAGGCTTCACTACGTCGCCCTTCGGGTCGATCGCGTGGTAGAATATCCGCAGCGCCCGCTCGTCGCGCGTTCCCGCGGCGATTCTCAGTATCTCGCGGTCGCGCAGCTCCTTGAACGCGTTGTCCGGGAGCCCGAGCCGATGGCGGAGTGAATCGGGCAGGAACGGATGGCCGACCGTCGATTCAGGCACGCATCCTTCGCGGAAGCCCGCGATCACCAGCTCGTCCGCGTCCACGAAAGGCAGCTCCATCCAGCCGTCGGTGAATATGGCGTCGGCATCGTCGGGCTCAAGCCCGTACGTCGCCTCGTCAAGCCGCATCTCGAAGAGCTCGATGTCGTCGCCGCACTCGTCCACAAGCTCGTTCACGACCTCGGCAGCCGCGGCGAACTCGCGCGACGACGAATCGCGCTCGTCAAGCGGCAGGTCGGCGAAGATGGCGCAGAGGAGCCCTCTCACGTCCCTCTTGCGAAGCTCCTTCAGCACGAACTCGAACACGTTTCTGAGAGGGCCCTTCGTCTTGGGCGCGACGTCTTCGACCTTCTCCGGCAGATACTCGGCCTGCCTGTTGTCAAGGTCCGCAAGGACCGCCGCCATGTCGGACTCGGACATCCCGAGCTCGCGGCATATCCAGCGCCGCGCGTCGCCGCTCCGGACGAATGCCGAGAAGACGGAATACGACCGCGTGCGCCTGAGGGCTACGATCTGCGTGACGAGACGGCCTAGCGAGGACGTCGCGAGGCGGGTGCGGGACGGATCGTGTATCGCAAGACCCCTCGCCTTGAACGCGGACTCTATCTCGGGGAAGAGCTCGGGATCCGCGACGCACAGCGCGGGCAGCGCCTCGTCGGACGGGACGGAGGCGAAGTAGTCGGCTATACGCGCGGCCTCGTCCGCCGGAGTCGCGCACGGCACTATCTGGGCGAGCGTGACTGTGCGGACCGACTCGGGCCGCCCCGCGCACTCCTGCAGGAATTCCAGCCCGTCGAACCTCAGCGTCTCTGTGACGCCCGGGAAGTCGGCCTTGAACTCCTTCATCGCGAAGACGCGGTCCCTCCTGCCGCGCCGCGCGAGCGCGTCGACGTAGCGCCTTTCTATCGAGGCCAGCTCGGCCCAGCGGTCCGACTCGTCCTCGGGCATGCAGTCCGTGCGCGCCGCGACGTCGGCGAACGTGAGCGCGCCTGCCGAAAGTATCGACCTCATGTCCGAGAGCTGCCGGGCCCGCTCAAGGTCGGCCGCGGGGTCCGTTGCGTACGAAAGGCCGCCCGCTGCGCGTTCCTCGCGAATCGCGTCCCTGAACGCCGCAAGCTCGTCGGTGCGGCCCGCGACGGAAGTGTCGGACGTGTCGACCGCCATTTCGCCAGGCGTCTTCACAAGCGGAGGCACAAGCGCGCCGAAGCGCTCGGCGAGGGCGCGGCGAAGACGGCGGCCCGCCTGCGCAGTCGGCACGACGGCGCAGACATGCGCAAGCGAAAGCGCTCCGCCAGGCGTGCGCGCGACGCGCTCCGCCAGCATCGCCACTGCCTTTGCGAGAGGCTTGGTCACCGCTTCTCGCCGGCGAGAAAGGCCGTTGCGTCGGCGCAGGCGCGGTCGGTAAGCGCGGCCAGGCACCAGCTCTGCATGCTGGCCGGAGAAAGCTTGTCGCAGGACGACGCGCCGAAAAGCGGAATCAGCCCGAACGCGCCGGTCTCGTACGGCTGGTCGTAGTCGTGGTGGAAGAGCAGCCTGCCGCTCTTCGCGTCGCGGATGCGAAGGCTGGCCCTCCAGCGCGTCGCGGCCCAGTCGCAGAAGAAGACGGTGAAGACGTTCCACGCAAACCTCTTGACGTCGTTGTCGGTGCTGACGAACGGCCCTTCGAAGCGCACGTCGACAAGGCGGTCGGCCTGCGCGCCGACGGCCAGAAGCACGCCAGCCTTCTCGAACTCGTCCTGCGCGCGGCGAAGGAACATGTCGGTCGAGCGTAGCTGCGGGACGAGCGAGACCGTCTGGACCGTCTCGTAGTGCCCGGGCGAGTGGCAGCGGTAGCCGTAGTAGCCCGGCACGTAGACGGTGCTGAAGCCGTGGACGGCCTCGTACTCCGTAAGACACGCCTCGAAGCCGGACAGCGACACCGTCACCTGGCTGTTGGTGCCGCCGGCTCCGACCATGGTCGTCTGCACGGCGGGATAGTCCGTTTCGTTGAAAGTCCAGCAGCCGGCAAAAAGCGCGGCGCACGTCAGAACAAGGAGCGTGTTTTTCATGGTGCTTCGATTATACCATATTTGGCGGCGCTTAGGACGACGCGAAGAAAGTTTTGTCCCGGCGATAATGCCGATTGCCAATCGGTGGGCAAATACTCTATAATATTGGCCTACGGGCAAGGCAATCCACATAACGAGGAGCTTATGAAGAGCGTAATGGTTGCGATGATCGCATTGGCGGCGGTGCTGTCGGCGGACGGCGCAGGCTTCGACACGGCTCGGCCGGTGTGGCCGAAGGGCGAGGCGGAGACGCTGAACTCCTTCTTCACGTTCCGCTGCGAATTCGACGCGGCGTCCGGCGACGACGTGCGGCTTCGCGCGACGGCCGGATACGTCTACAAGGCGAGGCTCAACGGGCGCTTCGCGGCGTTCGGTCCCGCCCGCGCCACGCCAGGCCTCTTCAGAGTGGACGAGTGGCGGCTTTCGCCAAAGTCCGGCGGCAACGTCCTCGAGATCGACGTCGCCGGCTACAACTGCCCCAACTTCTACCTCGCGAAGCAGAAACCGTTCCTTCAGGCGGAGCTGGCCGTGAACGGCAGGATCGTCGCGGCGACGGGCGGCGGGGACGGCTTCAGCGCGCTCACGACCGGCAAGCTGCGCAGGACGCCGCGATACGCCTACCAGCGCCCCTACTCCGAAGTGTACCGCCTGCCCGCCTCGCCAAAGTCCGCCGGCGCGCTCGAAGTGCAGGAGCCGAAGAGGCTTCTGCCGCGCGGATGGGCGAAGCCGACGTTCGACGTCTTCTCCGCGAAGCCCGTCTCTCGCGAGCGGACGGAGAGGGACGCCGCGATGACGCCCGAAGCTCCGAGGTTCATCCAGGGCGGCCTCGGCGACTTCGTCTGCTTCGGCCTCGACGAGCTTGAGGAGAATCCGTACTTCGAGATGCTCTGCCGCAAGACCGTCTCTAGGAGCGAGGCCAAGGCGTCGGACGATGGGCGGTTCTCGCTGGACGACGGCGACGCGGTAGTCTTCGAGCTGGACCGCGTGCACGGCGGCTTTCCGGGGATCGGCGTGCATGTCGAGACGCCCACGACGATCTACCTCACCTATGACGAAGTGCTAAGCGCGGAAGGCTCGGTCGACATAGTCCGCACCGACACGATGGCGACGCTCACCTGGCATCTCGACGCTCCGGGCGACTACGCGCTCGAGTCGTTCGAGCCGTACGGATGCCGCTACATCCGCGCGCTTTCGGTCGGAGGCCGCGCGACCGTCACCGCGCCGTACGTAAGGGCCTACGAGTCGCCTTCGGCCTCGCGCGCAAGGTTCCGCAGCTCCGACCCCGCGCTCGAGCGAATCTTCGAGGCCGCCAAGGCGAGCTACGCCGCAAACGCCGTGGACTGCCTGACGGACTGCCCCAACCGCGAGCGCGGCGGATGGCTCGGCGACACGTTCTTCACGGGCCGCGCCAGCCAGTGGCTGACGGGGAGCGGACGAAACGAGCGGCTTTTCCTCGAGAACTTCTCGGGCGCGGAGAGGTTCCCGTCGCCGAAGCGCTACGAGGGCCTGGTGCCGGCGATCTGGCCGTGCGACCTGATGTGCCGCGAATGCTTCATAACGACCTACGACATGTGGCTCATAGGCGAGCTCGAGGAATGCGTCTCGCGCAACGGATACTCCGATCTCGCGGAGGCGTTCCGTCCGAAGGTGGACGGCATCCTCGGCTATCTCGAACGCTACATCAACGACTACGGCCTGCTCCAGCATCTGCCAGGCTGGGTGTTCATAGAGTGGAGCGACGCCAACACGCTCGTCTACGACGTCAACTACCCCGCCAACATGCTCTACGCCTGGTCGCTTGACGCGGCGGCGCGGCTCTACGGACGAGACGACCTCTCGCGGCAGGCCGCGCGCATCCGCGAGAAGGTTCGCGGCGAAAGCTTCAACGGCAGGTGGTTCTGCGACAACGCGGTCGTGAAGGACAGGGTCGGCTTTCTCGGTCCGTCCGGTCACTGCACCGAAGTCTGCCAGTACTTCGCGTTCTTCACCGGAACCGCGACGCCCGAGAGCCATCCCGAGCTGTACAGGACGCTGCTTGAGGACTTCGGGCCGAACCGCGCCGCGAAAGGACTGCACCCCGAAGTCGCGCCGGCGAACTTCCTCTTCGGCACGCTGCTGAGGATGGAGCTTCTTTCGAGGGCCGGGCGCTCGCGGCAGATCTACGACGAGCTGCGCGACTACCTGCTCTACATGGCGAAGAAGACGGGCACGCTCTGGGAGAACCAGAAGCCCGAGGCGAGCTGCTGCCACGGCTTCGCGTCCATCGCGTCGGAATACATCTACCGCGACATCCTCGGCGTCCGCAAGGTCGACTACGTCCGCAGGCGCGTCACGTTCAGCCCTCCCGCCGACGTCCCGCTCGAATGGTGCGAAGGCGTTGTGCCGCTGTCGGACAGCGAGACCGCGACAATCGCGTGGCGCCGCGGAAAGGACGGCGCCATCACGAGAGACGTCAGCCTGCCGGACGGCTGGCAGTGCGACTGACGCGAGCCTAGCGGTCCGCGACGGCGGCGCGCCCGCGCCAGCATTCGGGCCTGCGGTAGCCCAGAACCTCCAGGATCGTGGGCGCGGTGTCCGCAAGCATCACGGGCTCCCTGAGCCTCTTTCCCTGGACGGACGGACCGGACACCAGGAACGGAATCTCGAAGGCGTTCAGGTTCGCCATCCCGTGTCCCTTTCCCTCGCCGCCGTGATCCGCCACCAGGATGACCACTGTGTCTTCCCACATGCCGGACCGCTTGAGGCCTTCGACTATGCTGCCGATGTTCTCGTCCACGCGCACGCATGCGTTCGTGTACTGCTCGGAGCCCCAGCCGAACTTGTGGCCCGCCGAATCCACCTGGCCCTGGTAGAAGAGCGCCAGCTTCGGCTTTTTGTCGAGCAGCTTCACGCCCTCGTCTATGACGGCCCTGTCGCGCGTCGAGTACTCAGCTTTCCCTCCGAAGACCTTCACGACGCTCGCGGCGTTGGTGTTCTGGCAGAAGCTTATGCCGTTCCACGTGTAGAGGCTCGTCGTGTAGGCGGAAGGGTCCTGCCGGCGTATCTCGCTGAAGACGCACGGCAGCCTGCCGTCCTTCAGCGCCGACTCGGGCGGCGGAACGTCCGGCTTGGCGCTGTTCCAGTTGCGGTAGCCGTGTATCTCCGTGACAGTGCCGAAGAACGCCGTCGCCCAGTTTATCGCCGACGACGTCGGGAACGTGTCTCGCCCGACTGCGTAGAGCCCTCCGTCGCGCAGCGCCCTTAGGTTCGGCATGGCGTTCCACGGAATCCAGCGCGCGCCAAGCCCGTCCACTCCAATCAGCACCACGTGCTTCGCCAGAGGCGCCTTCCACTCTTCGCACGACCTTTCGCACACGCAGCCGCACAGCGCGGCGGCCGCCGACACAAGAACTACCAGCTTTCTCATCGCTTCAATTCTCCTCTTACTTTATGTAAACCGAAAGTCCCTGCTCGAACGGACGCTCCCAGCCGCCGCCGGCGAGCTGGTAGCGGGCGGCGTTGCGATAGTAGCGTCGGCCAACCTTGTCCCAGAGCGCCGCGCCGCCCGCCTCCGGATCGCGCACCGGCACCAGGTCGCGCACGAGCGCATACGTGCCGTCCTGCTGCTTCTGGCGGAGCTTCAGGCTGTAGAGCCTCGACTTGCCGTGGAAACGCGGCGTTCCTTCAAGGTTGATTGCGAAGAGGTAGAGAGGAATCCCCGTGTCGACGGGCCCGTCGTAGCTGTCCTCGGTCAGGAGCGTGCGAGACGCCTCTGTGTTCCAGGAGCCGTCCGTGAATGCGCTGATGGTCATGTCGCCACGCCCGACGTCAAGTCTTGAGACAATCCTGTATCTGACGTTTGCCGTAGCGGGAGATGAGCCGACCGGAAACAGGTCGGCGTCATAGCCAAGGCGATGCCGCGGGCCGGCCGAGGCGTTGCTCCAGTAGTGGTAGAGGAAGAAGCGATGCGCATTACCTTGCGAATCGTTGTGCCGCGCACCGACGAACGCGCCGTCGTTCGGCACCCGAAGCCACGCCATCTCAGCCTCCATCTCGACGCCGTCCTTGCCGATGAGTTCGAGGTCGACGTAGTCCAGCAGCGCGTCGGAATCGACGTATTCAAGGCGCGTCGTCGGGTGGACGACGGCAGCGCGAAGCGTATTGGTGACGGCGCCGACCTGCGTCGCGAGGTCGAACTCCGCCGTCCCGATCTGCCTGTAGATTCGCTCCGTCACCGTGTCGTAGAGACCCGCGTAGGCAACGCCCTGGGCATTGGTCGCCACCACCGGCACGAAGTCGCGCAGAAGTTCGTCTCCATCCCAGATTTTGGTTGCATAGATGAGGGCTTTCGTGGAATACTGATAGGCGTCTCCATTGTGGCAAGCCATGAGCGCCATTGTGTTGGTCACGACGTTCTCGCCCGTGAGGTAGGCCTGGCCGCTCTTGTGAAGTTCGGTCGGGCTGCCGCCGTTCCTGCTGACGGTCACGGACTGATAGCCGTCACGCAGATCGGATTTGATGAGATAGCGTGTATCCATGTAGTAGGAGACGTCGTTCGTCGGGGTGACAGCAGTCGTATTGCCTGTCAAGGGCATGGTGCCATAGGCGTAGCGGAACCGTTTCTCGTAGCTGTAGGCCGGATAATAGCGATTGTTGCTGCGACGGGTTCCAAGAATGCAATGGTCGCCATCGTATTCGCGGACGCTGAGGTCCACTTCGCTCCTGAGGCCGCTCTTGCCCCAGACGCCGGTGTCGAACCACTGCTTGCCGTTCGTCCAGACCCACTTCACGAAGTCGAGCGGCTTGTCGAGCACGGGTCCGGCGACGAAGTCCGATCCGGACTTGGCGGAATAGGTAATCGTGCCGTTCACCTTGTCGTAGAGTCCGGCGCGTCCGTTCTTGATGCATGGCAGGTAGTGGCGGATGAGATCGAATCCATCGCCGTTCTTCTTGAGTATCTTCAGCTCATAGAGCTTGCCCTTGGAGTTCCAAATGTCAGACCCGCCGTAGTTGCAGGCGAAGACGAAAAGATTGAGGTTCAGGTTGAGGTTGCCACCTGCCTTGAACTTTCCCAAATCGGCGGCGCTGAAGGTCTTCATGCCGTTCTGGACCAGTTCAAGAGAGTTGGTATCAGACATGTCAGTGAGAATCTCATATCTCCGACCGCCGACGAATGGGAACGATTTTTCAGGATTCCCGCGCAGTCCGAGGCCGTAGCCGAAGAACGGTTTCCCTCCACCGCCATAATAATGGCAGAAAAGCATGCGTATGCGTTTGTTCGAGTCACTGTTGGCGGTGGCGGCGGCGAGAAGTGACCAGTCGGCACCGCTCGTGACCGATGTATCCCACGAGAAGTCGAGTCGTGCCTTGAGGCCGGTCTCGGCGTTGACGCCGGTGTCGAGGTACTGCGTACCCGTGGCTTCTATGTATTCAAGAAGCGCATCTGGCGTCTCGGTCACGGTCTCTGCGCCAGCCAGCGCAACTGCCGCCGCCGCGCAGAACGTCACAAGCCTCTTGCCGAATGGAGCCTTCGACTCCGCATTCACAGCGCCGGACAATCCAATTGCATAATTCGGTCTCATGGCAACCTCCTAGGTTGTGAGTATTTTCGTTCAGTACGCATAATAGTACCAAAATCTCTTCGTCCGCGCAACAGAAA
>JAEEZC010000191.1 GCA_016288465.1 Verrucomicrobiota bacterium
CCGCTTGCGTCGGTTACGGCAAGCACACTGCCGAGATGGTCGGTGACGTAGAAGTAAGGCACGGGCGTCAAGCCTGTCATATCTACGAAGCCAAGCCAGTTGTCAACGCCGGGAGCGCGCATGTAAACGCGGAGCGTCCTTCCGTCCGCCGCGACGTCTGCAAGCGAGTGGCCGTTGTCCACGAGGATTTCGAACGACTCCTCGTCATTCGCGACCGCGACAAGGTTGCCCAGAACATCGTATGCATATTCCGCGACCGGCTCACCGTCAACGCTGACGCCCGCAAGCCTGTAGTCGTCGGTCCACGTGTAGCTTACATTGCGCTCCGTTCCGTCGGCATAGCGTTCAAGAACATTCGTCGTGCAGCCCGACGCGGCATACAGATAGACCGTGTTCGTGACGGAGTCTGGCCCGATGTTGGAATCTGCGCGGCTCCATCCTGCGAGCCTGTCCCCCGCCTCGAAGTTGTTCGCGTACGTCTCGGTCACGCCGCCTTCCGTCAGCGAATTGCATATCCTGTTCCCGCAGTCGTCGTAGATGTACGCGGCGGAGCGTAGCGACGCGCCGGATGCGTCGGACTTCGACTCGCCCGCGAGTCTGTCGATTCCGTCGTACGCATAGTCGATGGTCGCGCCGGCGGCGGTCGCAATGGACACGATGTTGTCCGCGTTGTCGTAGGAATACTGCCGCGTGTCCGCGTCAGCCGAGTCGTATCCGCTCCAGCCGATGAGCGAGAGGCGGTCCATCACGTCGTATCCGCGCTCGGACACGACTCCGTTCGGATACTCCACTGCCGCAAGAGCACCATTGACGGGCGAGTATTCGTAGTTGAACGGCATGGAGACCCCGCCGACATTCCACGTCATGCCGGTGAGGCGTCCAGCGGTGTCGTAGGCGTAATCGACATGGCCCGCGCCGAAGGAGCGGCGCGTCACGTAGCCCGCGTTGTCGTACGAACTGAATACGTTGCCCTGCCCGGACACCGCGTTCGTCACGTTTCCGAACTTGTCGTAGGCGTATCCAACCGTTCCGTTCGGGCCCGTCGCGCTCAGGAGGCTTCCGTCCATCAGACGCTCGTACGTGTTCGTGAAGGACGGATACGCCGCTTCCTTCATTCCGTAGGCGTTCCACGAATATCCGACTTCGGTTCCGTCGAAGCGCTGCATCCTGGAGACGCGGCTGCCAAGCTCGTACTCCATCCGCGCGACCTGCCCTTCCGCGTTCGTCACGGCGACGACGCGGTCCTGCGCGTCGAGTACGTACGCCTCAACCGCGATGCGTCCGGCGTTCCTCACCTCGCGCGTGTTTAGCTGCGTGTCGTGCCTGACGGACTCGGAGTGCGCATGCTCCATTCCGTCTATTCCGATGTAGCTGACCGTCGTGTTGGTGACGGTGCTTCCGACGGAGTAGGAGAGCGTCGTCACGCGGCCAGCCCTGTCCGTCGTCTCCACCGGACGCCTCATCGCGTCGTAGACGACGGTCTCGTACGTTCCGTCCGGGTAGTCGGTGCGCGTGACGCGCCCGTCTGGATCGACTGTGTTGCGGAAGAGCATAACGTCGCCGCGCCACGCTTCGTCGAGATGTCCAAGCTCGTTGTAATGGTAAGAGAAGGTCACGCCGTCAGGCGTCAAAGCGTAATACGGATTGCCTCTTCCGTCCCGGATGATCTGCGTTGTTCCGTTTCTTGGATTGCATTTCCACACGACAAGCCCGTTTTTGTCGTAGCCATACATCGTCTTGGCATATTGCGCATTGCCGCCCGCAAACGAGACTCCATCAGCGCACTGCCACGACTCCTGAAGAAGTCCATGCTCCCCATAGGTAAAGATGGTGTGACCACCGTGCATGTTGTCTGCCGACGTCATATGCCGCCCCGATGCATCCCATGTGTAGTTCCTGCAGACGGTCGCACCATTGTAGGAATGGGACTCGGAGGCTATCGCGGAAACCGAATCCTGGACGTAGGTGTTCGAATAAGTCTCGACCACACTCTTTTGCACACCGTTTTTGACCCGTGTCTCACGTACGGTCTCAGAAGTCTTGCGATTGCTCCCGTCGTATCCAAACTCCCTCGCGACGGAATTGACAGGACGATACGACGTTCCCGGATCGGAGATGCAGATCGACGACACCCGAGGAACGCCCGTGGCGCAGACGTACTCGTGCACCACCGGTTCGCCATCGCGCCAGTATGTCACCCGGCTTCCGGACTCGCCGTACTCGATCTCATGCTCATAGAAACCGTTGCCGTGAACAAGACCCGTTGAACATCCGAAGTACGGGGAATTCGCATCCTCGCAGTATTCGTAGAGCGAGACGTCGCCTGCCGCGTTCGTCTTGGAGACGAGCCCGTGCGACCCGTAGCCGTACTGCGTCGTACGGGAGGCGTTCCCGACATGCACCGTCGCGGACAAAAGGTCGCCGGCGTCGGAATATGCATATTCAGCGTAGTACGAGCCATCACGCGTCGAAACCCTGGACAGCCGCCCCTCGGGATTGTATGACAACGCGAATTCCGTGATCCCGTTCCGGCGGACGAATTCAACCTTGCCGCCTCGGTATCCAAGTCTAACGTTGCCTTCGAATCGGTCGCAGATGCTGGTCAAGCGTCCTTCCTTCGTGAAGTACGCGCTTCCCTCGTCCCCCATGTCCATGATAAAGGCATTCTGCCCGTTCCATATGAGAGTCCAGTCCACGTCCCTGACCGTCCTCCACCTGTCGTAGACGCCTTCCTCGGACGCAAACGGGAGGACCTGCCCATCCGGCATCAAAATGCGAGGCGCCGCGTTTGCCGGGAACTCAAGCCGCATGTCGAACGAGTGACGCCATCCCCTGCCAGAAACATAGAAACGAGCGAACTCGAGAGGGAACGTGGCGTCCGGGATGCGAAGATCGGTTGCACGTTCCGTGACGCATCCGGTGATGACGTTGACGGGATCCCTCGTGCCGGCGTCTTCTGGATTCGGATTCTCGCCATTGGATTCGTCTGGAGGACCGTATGAGGCAGGACAGTCATTCCCATTCCCATTCCGCGCCTGCACGGAGATGTAGGCGACCTTGCCAGCAGCAGAAAAGTCCTTGTCTCCGGCGATTTCCCCGAAGAAGCCATCCGACCCCTCCACGGTGACGTCCGCAGGCAGCTCGCCTGCAAATCGAAGCGTGTAGTCGTAGTCCGGCGGCTGAGGATTCCCGTCTTTGTCCTTCCTGTCCTTCGTGCCGGCGTGATACAACCGCACAGAGTACTTCCACCCCGGCATCAGCAAGGCTTTCTTGGTTTCACAGACCCCATAGTTCTCGTTGAGCCACGAAAACGCCGTTGGCGTGTCTCCTGGGCCAGATTCAGGCGCGACGTCCAGCCTGTACTTCTCGGAATTGCTGCTACTATGATCACCGAAATAGAAGGACACAGGCACGCGTGAGTTTGCCTCCCCGCAGTCGTCTTTGTCCTTCGGATCGCTGTTCTGCGCAATTTCCTCGCCATCCTTCACTCCATCTCCATCAGTGTCGTCGTTCCCAGGGTCCGTACCCCAGACGCACTCTTCCGCATCGCTCACGCCATCACCGTCAGAATCGAGGGGCACGACCCTTTCGTTCCCGCTTTCATCTGTTTCGACGACGTTCGTTCTGTTGGGCACGGCAGGATTGAATCCGGCTCCTGCGAACGTTATTTCCCATCCGTCGTTCAATCCGTCCCCGTCCGTATCTGGCTGCAGAGGATTCGTCTTTATACCATACAGTGCATCGCCTTTGACCTCGTCGCCATCGGAACGCCCGTCGCCGTCCGTGTCGGGATTGTAAGGGTTTGTGCCTTTGGATATTTCCTCTTCGCCATTCAGACCATCTCCGTCTATGTCCATATCCCTGCCCGAGAAAGCCTCGGGGAAGGCACCAGCTCCCAGGACGCATTCATTGTGCACATAAACCGACGTGATGGCGCCACAGGGATTGAACGCCCCGGCTCCGATGTTCTTGACGCTGTACGGAATTGTCACGCTGGGAAGCCCACTGCAGAACGAGAACGCGCCCGCACCAATGCTCTTCACACCATCCTGGACCGTAAGATCAGAAATCCCGCTGCACTGGTAGAACGCATAGTCACCGACGCTTTCCACGCTTCCGGGTATTGTCACGCTCTCAAGCGCAGAACAGCCCCAGAACGCGCCATGCCCGATTCTCGTCAGGCTGTCGGGCATCGAAACATCCCTGAGCGCCGTGCAATCCCTGAACTCGCTGTTCCCGATTTCGGTCACACCATCAAGCATCGTCACGCTCTCTATCGAAGAACAGGAAGACATGAAAACATACTTGAACATACCGACCACGCTCTGAGGCACCGTCACGTCCCTGAGGCTGCTGCATCCGTAAAACGCATGCTGTTCAACGCTCTCGACGCTCTCAGGGATGACGAGGCTTTCAAGCTTTATACAGCCGACGAATGCGCCGTCGCCGATTACAGCCACGCCATATGGAATTTCAACGTCGGTCATGCCGCCCGGCGCGGCCACGAGACGCTCTTCCGACTTGTCCAGCAGAAGACCGTAAACCGAACTGTACGCGGCATTTCCACTTGCCACCGAAAACGACTGGAGCCCAGTGCAGTCGTAGAACGCGTACGGGCCGATGCTTGCTACGCTCGCCGGAATGACCACGTCCACAAGCCCGTCGCATCCCTCGAAGGCATACTCCCCGATGCTGACCACACTGTCGGGAATCATCACCGCAGTCATCCCTCCGCAGCCACGAAACGCACGATCCCCGATGTAGGAAACGTCGTCTTGGATCGTGACCCTTCCGATTGAGGCATGGACCCTGCGGAACACGCAGTCAAAGCCTCTGTCGAAGACGCTCTTCGGTACGGCCACGCTCGCCAACGCGCTGCAGTCCTCAAACGCGCCGTCGCCCACGCTTGCGACGCCGACGGGTATCGAGACGCCCTTCAACGCAGTGCATCCGGCAAACGCCTTTGCGCCGATGCTCCTGACGCCGGATGGTATCGTCACGCTCGTCAGCCCCGTGCAGCCGGCAAACGCCCTGTCGCCGATGCTCGCAACTCCAACGCCGAGCGACACTCTGGAAAGACCAGCCCGGTTCTCGAAGGCCCTTGCCTCAACGACAGTCACACTGTCAGGCACGGCAACAGACGACAATCCCTCCGGCACAGCCACCAGACTTGTCTTCCCCTTGTTCAGCAAAAGGCCTGACTCGGAACTGTAGACGGCATTGCCTTCCGCGACAACAAACGACTGAAGCCCAGTGCATCCGACGAATGCGTTGCCGCCGATTGACGTAACACTGGACGGGATTTCCACGGACTTAAGGGCGACACAGTTCCTGAACGCATTGTCGGCAACACTCGCAACCCCTTCGTGCAAGGTCACGCTCAGAAGCCCGGTACAGCCGTCGCAAGTCTGGCTCTTGACACTGGCGACGCCACCTGGTATCGTCATATGGGCAAGGCTTGTGCACCCGGCGAAAGCGCCCTCGCCTATGGTCGTGACGGTGTCGCCGATCGACACGTCCGCCAACGAGGCGCACCCGCTGAACGCCCGAGCCCCGATGCCCGTCACTTTGGATGGAATAATCACAGATGCAAGCGCGGCACAGTTCTCAAAGGCGGCCTCGCCTATGCTCGTCACGCCGCCGCCGATCGAAACGCCTGTCAACGATGTGCATCCCTTGAACGTCTGCGTCCTGATGGACCTCACTCCGGCTGGGATCGTCACGGACGAAAGCGCGGCGCAGTTCTCAAAAGCGTAGTCTCCCAGGCGTATTACGCTGTCGGGGATCTCGACACGCGAAAGAACGGAACACCCGTAGAACGCCTCTTCGCCTATGCTCGTCACGCCGTCCTGCATCACCACGTCGGAAAGCCCGGTGCATCCATAGAACGACCAGTTCCCCACACTCGTCACATTGCCTGGGATAGTCAACCCTTCAAGCCCCGTACAATAGGCGAATGATCCCGCGCCGACCTTCGTCACACCCGAGCCGAAAGTCACCTCGGCAAGACCGCTGCAGCCATAGAACGCCAGGTTCTCGATGCTCGTCACACCGTCGGGGATCGTCAGGCTCGAAAGTCCGCTGCACCTCTCAAATGCTCCGTATCCAATGCTCGTCAGGCTGTCGGGCAAGGCAACTGACACAAGGCTGTCGCACCCCTGAAACTGGTACCGTCCAAGCTCAGTCACGCCGTCACGCATCGTCAAGCTTTCAAGAGATGCAATAAACGTATTGCTCGCCCTGCTGATACGACTGAGCAGCGACTTCGGCAAGACAGCGCTCTTCAATGCGACACATCCGCTGAACGCATCCTTCGCCACGGCAGTCACGCCATCGGGAATATCCACGCTCACGAGCCCGCGGCATCCGGCAAACGCGCCTGACGGGACGCTCGTAGCACCCGTTAGGATCATCACGTTGGTGATTGATGCGTACGCACCGGGGAACACAGTCTTGACCTTGCGATTCAGAACGTACTGTGGCACAGCCACATTTCTAAGCCCAGCGCAGTCGGCAAAGGCATTCGACGCTATGCTCGTGACACTGTTGGGAATTGAAACGCTTGTAAGTGCCGCGCATCCGGCAAAAGTGTTGGCCGGAATGCTCGTCGCACCGTCGAGGATCGTTACGTTCGTAATCGACGCGTAGGAGCCTGGAAATACGGTCTGCATACCCTGATCAAGGACATACTGCGGCACTGCCACGTTTCTAAGACCATTGCAGTCGGCAAAAGCATTCTCCGCAATGCTCGCGATGCTA
>JAEEZC010000192.1 GCA_016288465.1 Verrucomicrobiota bacterium
GACGAACGCGATCTTCGGCACCTTGTACTTCTCGGACTGGCGCCAGACCTGCTCGGACTGAGGCTGGACGCCGCCGACCGCGCAGTAGAGCGCAACGGCGCCGTCAAGGACGCGCAGCGAGCGCTCGACCTCGGCCGTGAAGTCCACGTGTCCGGGAGTGTCGATAAGGGAAAGGCGGTAGTCGCCCCACTGAACGCACGTTGCGGCGGACTGGATCGTGATGCCGCGCTCCTGCTCCTGGACCATGAAGTCCATCGTCGCGGCGCCGTCGTGCACTTCGCCTATCTTGTAGTTCTTGCCGGAATAGAAGAGAATTCGCTCGGAAGTCGTAGTCTTGCCACCATCGATGTGGGCCATGATGCCGAAGTTGCGAACATGATCGAGCGGGATGTCACGCTTTGCCATTTTTTTCCTTAGTTCCTTCTGGTTACAGAATGAGCGCGTATTATACCAAATGTTCCGCGCCCAATGCAAGTACCCCGCGCGGTTTCTAGAGGGCAATGCGGCTGCTCAGATAACTATGCCAACTTTGCTCTATAAACCGTTATCCTCATGCGATATTTACATCAAGCAACCGTTTACCACGTTGACCCATATTCGGCAGTTGAAGCAACATTCGAATTTTTAGCACACCAATTCCACAAAATGGAATGGGAGTGCTAAAGAATAACAGTCCAGTTCCAACTGATTTACAAGAGGGACATCAGACGAAGATAACTCGCAGTATATTCAACCATGTAGAACACGCATAAGACATATTGCGGGTTTGGCGTGATTCTGGCTACGGAGATCGTGATTTCTCAAACTCGCACGAATCTCTCGGCAACCCACGATTGGGCATATGATCTGGCTCGAAAAATGCGAACCCAGACAGGACGCAATTAACGCTCCAGACAATAAAGCAAAGCAAAGGAAAAATTGATTTGGCCAAATGGAGTCGCGTCCGCCATGCAATTATTGTGCACAAAACAATGGTCGAGAGCAAACATTGACACGCAATAAACAGACTCGAGCATCCTTTTCCTTTGTAACCGTCGAGGAGAATGCCGAACATCAAACCTGCAAAGAGCAACTGGGCAACGACATAGCACTTTGCCACGGCATTACCGATCAATGCAAGATGGTCGTTCACAATTCCTTTCACATATCCTTGCACCGCTTAAACTCCTGTTTGAATAAATTATACATTATATGGGAAAACATGCGACAATGACATCCTTGGATCAGATATGTCATATGAGTATCTGTTTACACCATAAATGACAGGACATCACGTGCAAATTTATCTTGCTCAGGCGTGGTTTTTTTGCCTTCCTGAAATGTCTGATTTGCATCCGCTACGTTAGCGGAATGAAGACCTTGACGACAAGCGCAGGCCTCACAAAGAGCGCGGCAGGGAGCGTGAAGTCGCCAAGCTTCAGATCGACGACTGCGTGGCCCGAGGAGTCGATCTCGACAGGCGCAGGAATCACGATCTTCTGAACGGAACCGTCGGGATTCTCCGCAAACGCGCCGAGTCCTTCGGCGATCTCCAGCGCCAGAAGCCCGTTGCAAAGAAGATACGGCTTGACAGGCTGGTCCTCGGGCTGGAAGAGGTCGCAGACGTCGCTCGCAAGCTCGAGGTGGAGAACATTGTTCGTGATGCCGAAGTCAACCACCTTCAGCATCGCCGCGCCCTCCGAAACGACCGTCGCAGGCGATATGCCGAGCAGGAAGTGCCCTTCGCAGGCCGCATTCGTGTTCGCGCCGTATTTCCTCGCCCAAGTGACCCAGTTGTTCGTGACATTCTCAGTCGCTCCATCTAGATACGCAGGATACACCATACCATAGACGAGGCTCACCTCGCCGTTCGCATACTCCACGTGATAGGCCGGATTGTCGCTGAAGAAGTATTGGCTGTCGCCATACGCCGCGCCTCTTGTGATGGTGATTGGGTTGCCGGCAGCAGACGCGGCACCGGTTCTCACTCCAATGGACGCGCCCGCCGTAAGATTGCTAACGGCAATTGATGCATCGCGTGGCAAATAGACATTGTTCGCCGCTCCAACGGAATTGGTGTTGCCGGAGACGACAGGACTGCCCGACACCGTGAACGTGTCGGAGTCCACGTACACGCCACCACCGTTTATAGAAGTCGTATTGCCGGAGATTTCGCCGCCGACCATCGTGAACGTGCCGCCGAACACGTTCACGCCGCCGCCGTCATCCGCCGTGTTGCCGGTGATTTCGCCGCCGGTCATCGTGAACGTGCCGTCGAACACGTTCACGCCGCCGCCGCCGTAAGTAGCTGTGTTGCCGGCGATTGTGCCGCCGGTCATCGTGAACGTGCCGCCGAACACGTTCACGCCGCCGCCGAAGAAGGCCGCGTTGCCGGAGATTTCGCCGCCGGTCATCGTGAACGTGCCGCCTTCCACGTACACGCCACCGCCGGACCAGATGCCGTCCGTAACGGCATTGTTCGTAATTGAACCGCCCGACATCTCGAACGTGCCGAAATGGTCCACGAACACGCCGCCGCCGGCGTAGTCAGACACGTTCCCGGCGATCGCGCCACTCTGGAGGCGGAACACGGCATTGCTCCCCACGTACACGCCGTGATCGCCGCCACCTGTTACGATGCCCGCTGCGAGGCTGTTGGTGAGCGTGAGGTTGCCGCCGGATGTGATTGTGATGACGCTGAACTTGCCGTTGGCGTCGAGCGTGTGGCCGTTGAGGTCGAGCGTGACGGCGGTCGTGACTGTCAGCATCGCGTCGTCAGTCGTCGCGGTCACGTCGTTCGTGAGCGTGACGGTGCCGCCCGCATCGAGCTGCGCCTGCAGCAAATCCCACGGCGTGGGCGGACGAAGGCGAAGCGCATCATTCACGCGGTCCACGACAGGACCGGAAACGTCGCTGAAGAAATACGCTTCGTCGCCCGCCGTCGCGCCGGTGGCGAACGCGACGGGCTCGGACGCGGTCGGCGCGGTCTCGGTTCTCACTCCAATGGACGCGCCCGCCGTAAGATTGCTAACGGCAATTGATGCATCGCGTGGCAAATAGACATTGTTCGCCGCTCCAACGGAATTGGTGTTGCCGGAGACGACAGGACTGCCCGACA
>JAEEZC010000193.1 GCA_016288465.1 Verrucomicrobiota bacterium
GACCTTTCCCGCAAGCTCGCGCTTGAGCTTAGCGAGAATCCACGCGCCGATCTTGTGGTCTATGGAAACGCATCGCGGAACGCTGCAGCCGAGCGGCTGAAGCAGCTTGTACGAGCCGTCCGGATTGCGGTCGAACGGAAACTCGTCCGCGAGCTTGCCGGACTCCCGGCAGAGCACCTCGACAAGTTCACGGTCGCATCCGCCGCGTCCGCTCAGCAAAGTGTCGTCGATGAAGCGCTCCACGGAATCGTCGTCGCGGACAGGCACGTTTATCGCATGGATGTCAGGGGAGTTCCCGGCGCCGTTCGCGACGAGCGCGACGGAGGCGCCGGCGCTGACCGCCGCCTCCGCCGCTCGCCAGCCGGCAAGCCCTCCGCCAATCACAAGAACGTCCGTCACGCCGCCTTTCATCCTTTCAGCCATTCAACTTCTCATTCCCAGATTCCGCCGTGTGCCATCGACCCGACGTTCTTGACGAACAGGTTGAGGAAGCGCGGGTACTTCGATTCGTCGAACTTCCAGTCGAACGCCGCCTTGCGCTTCGCCATCTCGGCGTCGTCGATCATGAGGTCGATGCGACGCCCGGGAAGGTCGATCTCTATCGTGTCGCCCTCCTTGACGAGTCCGAGCGGACCGCAGAGAGCCGCTTCGGGCGAGACGTAGCCGACGGAAAGCCCCGACGTTCCTCCGGAGAAGCGACCGTCGGTTATGACGGCGCACGAGTCGTACAGCTCCGGGCGCCCCTTCAGCTCCTCCTGGAACATGAACGCCGTCGTGCCGAAGCGGGCCTTGAGTCCGAGGAACCTCAGGACGCACGCGTCGCCTGGCTTTATCTTTCCGGCGCGGAGCGCCTCCAGACCTTCGTCCAGCGAATCGAAGACGCGGGCAGGTCCGCTGAACTTCCCCATCAGCTTCTCCGGGACGGCGGCGATCTTGATGATCGCGCCTTCTGGCGCGAGCGATCCGTAGAGGACGCCGATGCCGGGCTTCTTCATGACGGGGTCTTCGGGCGTGTGGATGCAGTCGCGGTTGTAGACCTTCGCGTCCTTCACGTTCTCCGCCATCGTCTTGCCGGTGACTGTGAGCGCGTCGCCGTCGATCTTGGAGAGCAGCTCCTTCATCACGGCGGGCAGCCCGCCCGCGAGGTCGAGGTCGTGCAGGTTGTACGGACCCGAAGGCGCAAGGTGGGAGAGAAGCGGAATGTCGTTCGACGCCTCGTCGAAGTACTTCCACCAGGGCTCGTCGTATCCAGCCTCGTGCGCAATCGCGGGAATGTGGAGGATGAGATTCGAGGACGCTGCAACCGCCATGTCCATCTTGATCGCGTTGCGGATCGCCGCGGGCGTGATTATCTTGCGCGCCGTGATGCCCTTGCGGAGAAGGTCCATGACGCGCTCGCCGGCACGATATGCGATAAGCGCGAGCTCCGACGAGACTGCGCTTACCGTGGAGTTGTACGGCAGCGACATGCCGAGCGCCTCCGCAACCATGCACATGGAGTTGGCCGTCGTCATCGACGTGCATCCGCCGCACGTTCCCCACGAATGCTCGATAAGGCCGTTGTATTCGTCGGGGTCGATCTTGCCGTCCTGCATCGTGCCGACCTTGTCCTGCGCGTGGATGTGCAGGACCTCCTTGCCGCGGAAGGTGCCGAGCGGCATGTAGCCGCCAGTGACGAGCACGGTCGGGATGTCGAGGCGCGCCGCGGCCATGAGATGGCCGGGCACGATGGAATCGCACGTCGACAGCATCACCATGCCGTCGAAGAAGTTTCCGTCGACGGTGATCTCGACCTGGTCGGCAATGGAGTTCCTCGACGGTATCTCGATGTACTTCGGGTCCTTCAGAACCATGCCGTCGCAGATCGCCGTCGTCATGACTTCGACCGGATATCCCCCAGCGTCGCGGATGCCCTGCTTGACGCGTTCGGCAAGCCCCTTCAGATGGACGTGGCCCGGATTGTACTCGTTCCAGGAGTTGACTACGCCGATCAACGGCCTCGACTGCTCCTCGGGCGAGATTCCCATTCCGCAGAGAAGGCCGCGACGGCACTCGCTCGCCTCGCCGAACTCCCATTTGCTCCTCAGTTTCATCTTGCAATCACCTTTGCAGCTCATTTTTGTTTTTCCTTTTTAAGTTTGGTGGTTAAGTGGTTTTGTCGTTAGTTGGTTAGTTGGATCCCGTTCCCCGCTTGTCCGCCGAAGCCTTGGCGGTGGCGGATTCCCCATTACCCGATCTTGAAATTCATCGACTCGATCGACCCGTCGCACGACTGGCCGCCGTCCACGCAGATGACCTGGCCGACAATGAAGCGCGTCTTCTCGACGTCCGCGAGGAACTGGATCGTCGGGACGATCTCCTCGACCTGTCCGCCGCGCCCGACCGGTATCTTGTGGTTGAAGCCCTGGATGTCCGCCTCGGAATACCGCGACATGATCTTCGTGTAGATGAGACCGGGCGCCACGCAGTTTACGCGGATTCCGTATTTAGCGACCTCGACGCCCAACGCCTTCGTGAACATGTTGAGGCCGGCCTTTGCCGCGGAATACGGCAGCATCCTGCGATGCACCCATGTGACCTGCCCGTGCACGGACGAGACGTTCACGATTCGGCCCTCGGTCTTCTTCTCGATCATGTCGGCCACGGCGTAGCGCGAAAGATACGCCGCGGAGTTGAGGTTGAGCGCCATCTGGCTGTCCCAGTATTCCATCGGCATGTCCTTGAACTCGCCATTCGGCCCGTCGGGAATCTTCAGCGCGCCGCCGGCGTTGTTGACGAGGACGTCGATTCTGCCGAACGTGGCGATGAAGTCCTCCATCGTCGACTTGCAGAAGTCGTGCGAGCCGACGTCCCCGACGTACACCTTCGTCTTTGCGCCGTACTTCTCGCATTCACGCGCGACCGCCTCGGCTCCGGCGGCGTCCTTGTTGCCGCATACTCCCACGTTCGCACCCTCGTCGCGGGCGAACGCAATGGCGCACCCAGCGCCAATGCCGTGCGACGACCCTGTTATCAGTATGCTCCTTGCCATTTCTCTCCTTGTCCTTCCACTCTTGTCATGTCACGCGCATTCCCTTCCGCCCTGGACCGGACCTCCTGCTCGTCGGCTTGCGCCCTGGGCCGCAGCTCCCTCGGTACGCCCAAAGTATAGCATATTCGATCTGCATCCAGCAAAATCTTTCCGAAGCAAACAAAATAACTTATGCGAAATGTGGTATACTACCGTCATGCGGCAGATAATTGTCTTCAGAACGGGTGCCCTCGGCACCTGGCGCGAGAAGTACGGCGGCATCGCGGCATATGCGAAGTCCGCGGACTGGAAGCTCCATCCGGTCGACGCGAGGACGACGCGCCCCGACATCCAGCAGCTCCTCGACTTCTGGAAGCCGGACGGCGTCATCATCGATGCGTCTGGCGCGCCGCAGCTGTTCTGCAACGACGACTTCGGGCGCCTTCCTGTCGTAGTGATGAATCCCGAAGGCGAGGTCTGCGGCAAGGCGAGGCCCGCCATCGAGAGCAACAGCGCGGAGATCGCGCGACTTGCCGTATCCGAGCTTCTGGACCTTAACCCGGCGTCGCTGGTCTACATGGAATGGTTCGTTCCGTCCATCAAGTGGTCCTACTCGAAGCGCGACCTCATGAAGGAAGTTGCCAGAATGCACGGCATCCCGTTCTCCACGATCACGCCGGCAAAGGGCGACGCGGACAACATGGCGAGATATGAAGAGCGCATCGTCACGGCCCTGGACCGCATGCCGCGGCCGTGCGGAGTCTTCGCGGCGACGGACGTCCTGGGCGCCGCGGCGATCTCGGCGGCGACCAAGCTGGGCGTGAAGATTCCGGAGGACATCGCCATCATCGCCGTCGACGACGATCCGGAGATCTGCGAGAACTGCTCGCCCACGCTTTCAAGCGTCCGGCCGGACTTCTATCAGCTCGGCTTCTCGGCAGGACGGCTTCTCCATGTGGCAATGCGTTCGCCAAAGGCGGCGACGAACATCACGATACCTCCTCTTGCCGTCGTGCGACGCGCCTCCACCCAGACCATGCGCATCTACGACAAGAAGGTCCACGACGCGCTCGAGCTGATACGCCTGAAGGCGTGCGAGGGGCTTTCCGCCTCCGACGTCGCCGACGGATTCGGCGTTTCGCGCCGGATGGCAGAGATTCGCTTCAAGGCGGCGACAGGAAGGACGATTGGCGGCGAGATTCTGGAACGCCGGCTTGCAATCGCGTGCGAGTATCTTTCTCAGGGCAGGAACTCCATACCTGTAGTCGCGAACTTCTGCGGCTGGCACAGCGACGTCGCATTCCGCAAGGTCTTCAAGGAGCGCTTCGGCGTCTCACCGCTCAAGTGGGTCAGGCGGCAGAAGGCAAAGAGAGCGCGGCCCTCCGCATAGCGCCCTCCAGCGCCTTACCGCCGCCTCCGGCCTTTCTTCTTCCGGCATTTCTGCACGTTCCTTCTTCACGTCAAACTCCTTGCTTCTCTTGTCCTCCGACTTGCCCGCCATAGCCTTGGCGAGGCCGGAAGTTCATCAGAGCGGAGTCTCCATGCATGACGGCATACTCAAGCAAGGCACCAAGCCGCTTGCTCGCCTCAATCATGTCGTCTCTCTGCGGCATCGCCATAGTCTCTACTCCAGCAATGAGGTCTGTTCCTCTATCATCCAACTATACCATTGTTCGTCAAGCGTTTCGGGCGTCTTTAAACTTGATACCATTTTCGTTCTTCCAAAACGATGGTCCGGCGACTGGGAATCCGCAGACAAACTTTGCTGCTGCCGAAGGAGAATTAAAAACAATGTTGCGTTTCAATTTCCCATCTGGCATGAACAGTCCGGCGCTTTCATGCCGAAACTTGACATCGCCCTTCAGCAAAGTATCCGCCTCCTTTTCCGTTCGGATTATGCTTCCGGCAAGCAGCGTATATTGATCGTGTCCGTCCCAAATCAAATTGGCCTCGCCCTGTTTCGTGCGCCCATGGAAGGACATACCAGTGATGGTCGTATCCTGACTAACGTCCACCTCACCGCTGAAGCCAAAGACTTTCGCACACAAGTTGATGCCCTCGTAGATGTCATCAAGGACTGATAGTGCGCTTTCGTCAGGAGAGCCGCCAGGCGGCTCATTGCCATTTCGCACATCAAGTGCAGCATTGTCCTTTGCGCTGACATATATCGCATTTTCCAGATACTTCAAACCCGTCTCATCCACACGGCGCGAATTGGTGGCATCAATAAAGACAAAAGCCGTTGTCCACCAGTCTCGCGTACGTTTCTCAATCCTGTCATGTTCAGACAGGCGATTGTAGATTGGATCTCCGCATTTCCTCGGTGCAGCCTGTCCAACATAAAACGGAATGCGGTTGTTGATCGGCTTGCCGATCAACATGTAGATTCCCGGATTCTGCAAATCATCGTGTGCGCTTCCTTCCAACACCTTGACGTCTTTGATTCGATCTCGCGGAATGCGATAGGCGACAATCGCCGCCTTGTCATACGCACATCTGGCAATCCCCGTCAGATCGCCGCTTGGGAAAATGAACTTGAAATACTTTGGTTTAGCCATGTCATTTCCTCCTTGCTATTAGTGCAAACATCAATTGAAAACCTTCATCTTTCTGTTTAATGAACGTCATCCCTTGTTCTCAACCGATCGTTGTCGGCGTAACTATAGTATGAGTCATCTGCGAGGATGACATGGTCAACAAGCGGAATGCCCATCATTTTTCCTGCCTCGCATAAGCCGTTCGTGAGGGAATCGTCACGTTTCGACGGCGACAAACTGCCGCTTGGATGATTATGCGCGACGACGATGCCTGTCGCATTCCACCTAACCGCCAATGCGAACACGTCGCGTGGATGAACACTCACGCCGTTTGCCGTCCCTATGGAAACGACTTGCGCCTCAGCGAGCGGCCTTTTCTTGGCATCAAGAGGCAAGGCCCAGAATGTTTCCTTCTCGGTGCCAACCTTCATAACAGAACGAAACGCCGCCACCGCTTCCTCGGAGGAAAGGATTGGCTTTTTAGCGTCTCTGCGTCCAGAGTAGCCGCGTCTCGCCAACTCGAATGCCGCCGCAAGTTCCAGCATCTTCACTCGTCCCAATCCAAGGATTTTCCTCTCGGGATTCCTCCTGTTGTATTCCCGAACGCCACTCTTGAGCGTATTGAGGTCTGTCTTGACCAGTTCCTCCACACCGCCGAATGCGTCAATGAGCCGCCGCGAAAGCTCCATCACGTCACAACCCGCCGCACCCGTCTTGAGGATGATCGCCAGAAGCTCCACCGCACTCGCGACGGAGGCAGAACCCGCCGCCTCGATTCGTTCGCGCGGCTTCAGCTCCGTCGTCCGGCTCTTGAAATCATTTGCCATCCTCGCCTCCGTCCTCTGCGGCCGCAAGGAAAGCGCCGTCGTTTTCTTCCTCGACTTCAGCGCCCCATCCGGCTGGGTTCGCCCTCTTTCTGCCCTTCCGCCTGAACTCGCCGTAGCTTACCTCGGCCAGCGTCTTGAGGAAGGCCAGATACTTCGGCTTGTCGTTCAGAA
>JAEEZC010000194.1 GCA_016288465.1 Verrucomicrobiota bacterium
ACAAAGGTCAGCCTTTTCGAGGACGAAAAGTCCGTTTTTGAGAAGAGCCTCTTCCACGACTCTTCGGTGCTTCTCAAGTTCCCTCACGTGAACGACCAGGTTCCGTTCCGCTACGAGGTCATTTCAGGCATGCTTTCGGACGAGGGCGTGTCCCCGGAGTCGATTGACGCATTCGTCGGCCGCGGCGGAAGCGCCTGCACGCAGCCTGGCGGGATAACCATCATCGACAGCCGTCTGTACAACGACACGGTCGCCGGCGTCGGCGGGTCGGAGCATCCGGCGAAGCTGGGCGTGATGCTGGCGTGGAAGTTCGCCCAGGAGTACGGCCGCCCCGCCTACACGCTCAATCCGACGAACGTGGACGAGTACTGCGACTATGCGCGTCTTACAGGCATCAGGGGCGTCTACCGCGTCTCGCATTCGCATGTTCTCAACCAGAAGGCCGTCGCCGAGTTCCACGCGGCGAAGCTAGGCCGCCGCTACGAGGACTGCAACTTCATCGTGGCGCACATAGACGGCGGCATCACCGTGAGCGCGCACGATCACGGGCGAATGGTCGACGGCAACATGGGCGCGGACGGCGAGGGAGCGTTCACGCCGACGCGCATAGGCTCGGTGCCGGTTCTCCAGCTTCTCGACTACATCGAGGCGCATTCGGTCGCGGACGTCCGACTCAGGTGCTCGCGCGCCGGCGGCTTCGTAGACCTCTTCGGGACTTCGAACTCCGACACGATCCATGCGCTCGTCGACAAGGGCGACCGCAAGGCGACGCTGGTCTGGAACACCATGATCTACCAGATATGCAAGATGATCGGCGAGATGTCGGCGGTTCTCTGCGGGAAGGTGGACGCGATTCTCCTCACGGGCGGCCTGATGAGGTTTCAGGACGTCATCGACGGAATCCGCATGCGCTGCGGCTTCATCGCGCCGATCGAGGTCTATCCCGGCGAGATGGAGCAGGAGGCGCTCGCGCTGCCTGCGCTGAAGGTGCTGAAGGGGGAGCTTTCGCCGATGACGTATTCCGGGCGCAACGTCTGGGAGGGCTTCGGCGACATCGGGCTGTGACACAGAACAAACAACGACAACCGGAGAGAATCCTACCATGAGCCTTGTAGACACAATCCGCGGCAAAGCCAGGAAGACGGTCAGGCGCATCGTCCTGCCGGAGGGCGACGAGCCCAGAACGGCGGCGGCGGCGAAGATCATAAGGGACGAGGGGCTTGCAGACCCGGTGCTCGTCACGCCGGAGACGATCGCCGCGCCGTCGAACGCGGCGACTCTCAAGCGCTATGCGTCCGCCCTCTACGAGCTCAGGAAGGCGAAGGGCCTGACGGAGGAGGGCGCGGCGAAGCTGGCGGCCGACCCGATGTACTACGGCATGATGATGGTGAAGTGCGGCGACGCGGACGGTCTCGTCTCCGGCGCGGTCCACTCGACGGGCGACATGCTGCGGCCCGCGCTGCAGATAATCAGGACCGCGCCCGGGATGAAGCTCGTCTCGTCGAGCTTCCTGATGGAAATGCCGTGCGCGGACGTCGGCGAGAACGGGCTTCTCGTCTACGCCGACTGCGTCGTGAACCCGTGTCCGGACGCGGAGGAGCTCGCCAACATCGCGGTGGCGACGGCCGAGACTGCGCGCCGTCTCTGCGGGATGGACGAGCCGCGCGTGGCGATGCTCTCGTTTTCGACGAAGGGCAGCGCGGAGCATGCGCTGGTCGCGAAGGTGCGAAAGGCGACGGAGATCGCGCGCGGACTCGCGCCGGGCCTTCTGATAGACGGCGAACTGCAGTTCGACGCGGCGCTCGTGCCCGAGGTCGCGGCGCTCAAGGCGAAGGGAAGCCCTGTGGCGGGACGCGCGAACGTGCTCGTCTTCCCCGATCTCCAGGCCGGAAACATCGGCTACAAGATCACGCAGAGACTTGGCGGAGCGTCGTGCTTTGCGGTGCTCCAGGGCCTTGCGAAGCCATGCAACGACCTGTCGCGCGGATGCTCCGTCGACGACATCGTGAACACTGTGGCGGCGACGGCAGTCCAGGTCAGGGAGGCGTGAGCCTGAGGCGGGGCGTTGTCGGCCATGCGGAAAGTATGGTATAATACGCGACGCTTGATTTCGAAAGGAGTTTGAATGGCAGATACAGATTTGTTAGTGAACCAGTTGGGAGAGTGCGCCGAGAAGCACGACTTCGGGGGGGCGTTCGAGCTGGTCAGGAAGAACCTCGGGGAGCTTTCGAAGAGACTGCAGCCGGTTGGCGTCAAGGACGCCTTGAAGAAGACGACAAGCGATCGTCTTCTTCTTTCTTTTCTCGACGGCGCCCAGTTCGGCGAGCTTCCGCTTGACGAGTCCATGATGCGGCTGGAGAAGCTCGTCGCGTTCAACGCCAACATACCCGGTCCGGCCGGCGTGATGGTGCTGAACGACACTTGGGGCCTCGGCACGGTCAAGAAGATCGACGGGTTCTACAAGCGCATAACGGTCGACTTCCGCACGCGCAAGGGCCACCAGTTCACCTTCGCGGCGGCGTGCGACATGCTCACGGTCGCGCCGAAGGACCACATCCTCGTGCTTCGCGAGACGGCGCCGGCCGAGTTCGAGGCCCTCTACAGGGACCGCCCGGGCGACTTCGTCAAGAAGGTGATCCAGTCCAACGGGTCGTCCATGACGCTTGTGCGCCTTGAGGACTACTGCGTCGCGAACGGCTTTCTCAAGGGCGTGAACTGGAAGAAGTTCTGGGACTCCGCCCGCGCCGAGCTCAAGAAGGACAAGTGCGTCGTGATCCCCGCCAAGAAGACCGAGCCGATCCAGGTGAAGGCCGCCGCCGAGGACTACGGCGACAGCTGGCTCACGACCTTCTGCGGCGAGACGGACCCGAAGCTCATCCTCGCGCACGTCCGCGAATACGTGGCGCAGGGCAGGTTCGAGACCGCCGACCAGTCCGTGAGGTCCAAGATCGGCGAGCGCCTCGGCTTCGCCGTGACCGCCGCGCGCAAGGTCGACGACGCGCTGTACGCCCGCCTGGCCTGCCAGATCTCCGCGCTTGGCTTCATCACCCCGACGGCGACCGAGATGCGCGCCTATCTCTGGGAGCGCCGCCGCTTCATCAAGGCGTCCGCGGCTCTGCCCGCGCGCGAGGTCGGCGCCATGATCTCGTTCCTCGCCGTTGACGACGAGGCGAAGGAGCGTCTCTACAAGGCGATTCCCGACTTCTGCTTCACGGCCGTTTCCGAAGTCGTCATGCAGTTCGGCGGCGAAAGCGCGTGCCGCGCGGCGGCCGGGGCGCTCATGAAGCAGCCCAAGGCCCCCGCTACGCTTACGACGCTCATCGTCGGCAAGTACGAGAGGTTCATGGACTGGGCCGAGCTGCCCTCGCTCATAACGATCCTCACCCACGCCATAGCGCTCGGCGAGGGCCGCCAGGGCGGCGAGACGCTCAAGATGCAGAACATCGTCCGCAGGCTCTTCGGCGACAAGAACTGGCTTGAGAAGATATTCGGCTGGCTGCCTGAAGGCGACCGCGTCCTCTTCTTCGAGCGCTTCCAGGCCTCCATCGCCTGGGATCCCTCCACGCACCACACGACCGTCGTGCGCATGACGAAGATCGTCCCGTCGCTTGCGGACCATCTCGTCAAGGTGGAGAAGAAGAGGGAGTACGCGCGCCTTACGTCCTTCAGGAGCTACGGCCTCCGGAAGCAGGAGTACCTGAAGCTCATCAACGAGGACATGCCGGCCAACGTCAAGCGCATCGAGTTCGCGAAGAGCTACGGCGACCTTTCGGAGAACGCCGAGTACCAGTACGCGAAGGACGAGCAGCGCGCGCTCATGCAGAAGCAGACGCTCATGCAGGCGGACCTCGAGGCCGTCAAGCCCTCCGACTTCGCGGACGCGACGACCGACTCCGTCATGCCCGGCGTCACCGTCGTGTGCGACACCAAGGCCGGCGAGAAGGTCTGGCACGTGCTTGGCGAGTGGGACAACGACCCCGGCCTCGGCGTGCTCTCGTCGAAGACGCGCGTGGCGCAGAACCTGCTGGGCAAGAAGCCCGGCGACGATTTCGAGCTTCCCGACGAGGACGGCAACATCGGCTTCGCGACCATCAGGGAGATCAGGCCGCTCCCGCAGGACATTCGCGAGTGGATGAAGCTCCCCGATGGCGTGCTGATCTAAGAAACAGGCAAACGAAGAAGAGAGGGGGTACCCCATGACGACGAAAAAGAACGCCCAGAAGGAAACAGCCGCCAAGAAGCAGCCCAAGCGCGTTCCTCCGCGCATTGTGAAGAAGGTCACTCAGGCCAAGCCCGAGGACGACTTCACGCCGATCGACACCGCCGCCGCGGTCGCCTTCGGCATGGACATCGTAAGGCAGATGAAGCTGGAGGCCGCGCAGGAGGCCGCCAACCAGCAGAACGACACAAACGAGATCAAGCTCTCCAAGCGCCCGACTACGCGCGCCCAGGGCAAGACGACCGAGAAGTTCCCCGCGGCGGACCTCAAGGACTTCCGCAAGCGCCTTCTCGAGGCCCGCGCCCAGGCTCTTTCCGGCGTGGACGCGATGAAGGCGACTGGCTTCAACGAGTCCGAGGACCACGAGGCCGACGGCGGCGACGGCACGGCCCAGACGCTCCGCCTTCAGGCTCTCGGGCAGATGGGCAACATCAACCGCACGATCCTCCAGATCGACGAGGCGCTGCACCGCATCGACGACGGCACCTACGGCGTCTGCACGGTCTGCGGGCAGCTCATCCGCAAGCCCAGGCTTCTCAACCAGCCGTTCGTGCTTACCTGCATGGAGTGCCAGAGCGAGATGGAGCGCACCGCCAAGTGAGGCGGTTTCTTCTCGTCTTCGCGGCCGTCGCGAACATTCTGCTCGCTGACGCGCTGACGAAGGAACTAGCCGCAGGCTACCTGAAGGGGTCTGCGGCGGTTTCCGTCATTGACGGGTTCTTCAATCTCGCCTACGTCGAGAACCGCGGCTGCGCGTGGGGCATGCTCCAGGGCCAGTCGTGGCCCCTTGCGGCGTTCGGCGTCCTGGCTCTGGCGCTTCTCGTCTGGAAGCGCCAAAACGTGTTCTTCGAGCCCGGGCGCACCGGCTGGGGGCGCAGGCTTGGCGCCGTTGCGGAGCCTCTGCTGTACGCCGGCATCGTCGGGAATCTGATAGACCGCGTCTTTCGCGGATACGTAATAGACTTTCTCGATTTCCACTGGGGCGAGGCGTATCACTTCCCCTGCTTCAACATAGCCGACGTCTGCATTACCCTCGCCGCCGCGTTTCTGCTGGCCGGGCCGCTGCTGACAAGGCGCAGCTGACGCTCCTTCCGCCGCTTTGCGCTAAGTCTGCGCATTTGTGGTATAATAGGAAGCATGGAGGAGACGGATCCGAAGACAAGGGGCGCGAGTCCCGCGCAGTCCGACGGGGGGGCGGCGGCAAAAGTCGTCGAGGCCGAGCCTATTTTCTACGAAGACGGCGCCGACTGGCGCATAGTCGACCTTCGCCCTCACGGCGTCGACTGCATTCCGCTGCTCGCGTTCGGCAACTTCGCGTCGGTGCGTCCAGGCGCGGCGATGCACGTGCACCCGGGATGCGTAGAGGCGTCGCTCTGTCTCAGGGGGAACGTCCGCTACGAGACTGATGACATACCGTATCCCGTGATGCCCGGGCATGTGTTCGTCTCGCGTCCCAACGAGCCGCACCGCCGCTGCGACAACCCGAAGGGCATGCTTCTCTACAGGATGCTCTTCAGCCTGCCGCAGAAGGGCGGTCGAATACTCGGTCTGTCGTCGGCGGAGTCCGCCGCGATAGCCCAGTCGATACTGAAGTCTCCGTACCGGCTGTTCCACGCGACTGAACGGCTCAAGACCGCGTTCGTGAGGCTCTTCGAAGTATACGACTCAGTCCCGACGGACGAGACGCTTCACAGGCTCGAGATGCGTTGCGCCGCGCTAGAGCTGCTGCTGGCGTTCGTGGAGGCGCCCGAGGCGCCGCACTCCGCGAAGAGGCGCCCCAACGCGAAGGTCAAGGCGGTCGCGAGCCGCATCGACGAGCATCCCGAGCTGGACTATCCCGTCGCGGCGCTTGCGGCCGAAGCCGCGCTTTCGTCGTTTGCGTTCACCGAGGCATTCAAGCGCGCGACCGGGCTGACGCCCCACGCGTATCTCATCGACAGGCGCGTGAGAAGGGCGAAGGAAGAACTGGCGAAGGGCCGCTCCAGCATCGCATTCGTCGCGGACAAGTGGCGCTTCTCGTCGCCGCAGCACATGGCGGTCGCATTCAAGCGGGTGCTCGGCATAACGCCCAGCCAGGCGCGTCAGTAGCCGTCGCCGACGCAGTCGCCTTGCCGCTATTTCAGCCGCCGGCCATAGTCGGCGGTAAGGAAAATATTATTGCGAATCATGAACGTCAGGGCATCTGACCTCTGCTATAATCGTGGCATGAAAATCAAAGAAGTCAACGTCTATTTCGTTCGCCCTCGCTGGGGTTTCGTTGAAATCGTCGCCGACAACGGCCTGACCGGCTGGGGCGAAGCGGTGCTGGAGGGCCACGCCAGGGCAGTGCTCGCCTGCGTCGAGGAGTACCGAGACTATCTGATAGGCAAGGACCCATCACGCATAGAGGACATCTGGAGCACCATCTACCGCGCTGGCTTCTACCGTGGCGGCGGCGTTCTCATGAGTGCGCTCTCAGGCATCGACCAGGCGCTCTGGGACATCAAGGGCAAGGCGTTCGACGCGCCATGCTACGAGCTTATGGGCGGCAGATGCCGCGACCGCATGAAGGTCTACTCCTGGATTGGCGGCGACAGGCCCGGAGACACCGGCCGTGCGGCGAAGGAGAAGAAGGACGCCGGCTTCTCGGCCGTCAAGATGAACGCGACGGAGGAGCTTCAGATGATCGACACCTACGACAAGGTCGACGCCGTCCTTTCCCGCGTCCAGGAGATACGCGACGCCTGCGGCAAGTACTTCGGCATTGCGATCGACTTCCACGGACGCGTCCACAAGCCGATGGCCAAGGTGCTTGCGAAGAAGCTTGAGCAGTTCGACCCGATGTTCATCGAGGAGCCCGTCCTCTGCGAGCACATGGAGGACTTCAAGGAGATCGCGGCGGCGTGCAACGTGCCGATCGCCACGGGCGAGCGCCTCTTCACACGCTACGACTTCAAGCGCCTTCTGAACGCAGGCGGAGTGGACATAATCCAGCCCGACCTTTCGCATGCGGGCGGTCTCACCGAGGTCAAGAAGATCGGCGCGATGGCCGAGGCCTACGACGTCGCGCTCGCGCCCCACTGCCCGCTCGGCCCGATTGCGCTTGCCGCGTGCCTGCAGGTGGACGCGACGAGCTACAACGCCGTCATCCAGGAGCAGTCCATCGGCATCCACTACAATGTAGGCAAGACTGTGCTCGACTACGTGACGAACAAGGACGACTTCAAGTTCACCGACGGCTACGTCAATCTGCCGCGCCTCCCCGGACTCGGCGTAGAGGTGAACAAGGATCTTGTGCTGGAGGAAAACAAGACGCCGCACAACTGGAAGAATCCGGTCTGGCACCATGCCGACGGCTCCATCGCGGAGTGGTAGTCGGGTTCTGGCTGCGGCGGTCAATGGCTGTCTGAACAATGTACTCAAAAGGAGAACACAAATGAATGCAACAACGTCATGCTCGAAGAATGCGTCTACTGCTCTTTTGATCTGCCTTTGGGCAACAGCGGCCTGCAGGGCCGAGACGGTTGTCGGCGAACCCGACGCATATCTCGACTACATCGAGGCGAACGGCTCGCAGTATGTCGACACGGGCGTAAACGCCGAGACGGGGCTGAAGACCCGCATTGACCTGGAATGGGGCAAGGAGGTCGCCGCCGACGGCGGAAGCGGCGCCGGATACGGCGATGACTGGGGCATGCTGGACGCCCGAAACGGAAACACTCGGCTGTATCTCTGCCATTTGAACCACAACGTGATATTGTGGGGCTATTCGGGCTACTATTACACTTCGACAGTGCTGGCGCGCAAAAAGAGATACGAGGTCGTCTCCGACTTCAGCTCCGCCGACGCATCTGTTTTGCAAGTCTATCTGGACGGAGGCAAACTCTGCACGGACGCGCAGGTGTCGCAGTGTGTCGCTAGCGGCAACCTCAATCTCAACTTGAATCTGTATCTCTTTGCGATAAATTACAACGGTGCGCCGAGCAACTACGCGCGCGGCAGGCTTTACGGACTAAAGATTTTCAAAAAGAACGCGGGGACGGGGAAGTTCGATCTGATTCGCCACTATCTGCCGTGCATGAAGAACTCGCGCGCGGCGCTTTACGATGCGGTCGAAGGAAAGATCTACTTTTCCGACACCGCCACCGACTTTGCCGGCGGCGAGGTGTTGCCTGAACCCTGCGAGTATGTGGCGTGGATAGAGTCAAAGACCACGGCAAACTACTACATCGACACCGGCATCAGGGGAAGAAGCGGCATCAAAAGCGAAATTGACTGCTCGATCAGGTCCAACTTCTCGGGTGATCAGGCCATCCTCGCCTGCCGTACAAGCAGCGGCACGGCCACTCGATTCTTCCCAGCCTATTTCTACGGCTCGTATTTCGGCTATGGCTACAAGAACGGCTATTGGGGCGGCAGCGGCGGAGCCAACCAGGTTGCGGTCGCCAACAACGCAGACGCCCGCTACTTGATAAGAAGCGAACTTTCGTCGGGATTCCAGTCCGTCACCGTGAACGGAACCGAACTGCACACGGGCGACTCCTACGCCGAAGGTGCCTTCGATTCGGGAACGACTCTTACGTTCTTTGGCCTCCACACCGCAAATGACGACAGCGTCGCCTGCCGTTCAAACGTCCGGCTCTACTCGGCGAAGATATGGGATGGCAGCGAACTGATGCGCGACTTCGTGCCGTGCATCGACGATTTCGGGCAGGCCGGACTTTACGACCGTGTCACCCGGCGTGTGTTCAAGTCCAAGGACGCCTACGACTTCGCCACCCAGGTCGGCGCGTGCACGAATGCGCCGGCAATACCTGCAGGCACTCTCCCGGACACGAAGATCGGCTACATCGAATCTGACGGCGCCAACGACTACTTCGACCTTGGGGTCACGGCGAAGGACGGCGTTAAAATGGAGGCGGTGATGGAATGGGTGACTGTGCCGAGCGACAACGTCTTCGCCGGCGCGTCTGACGGCACCAACCGACGCTTCTTTCTCTGTGGCTACTCAAGCAACAGCAAATTCTACCTCGGCTATGTCGCGGATCTCGGCAAGATGAACGGCACAGCTGCGCAGACCGGCGTCAAGTACCATGTCACGTCAACGCTTGACGGCACCATGTCGCAGTCCATGTCGATAAAGCATCAGGAGGACGGAGCCTGGGTCTGGGACGGCGATTCCTCAGGAGAGAAGAGCTTTGCGTACGCGGGGCCTTTCGCCTCCGAGAGGTCGATCTACCTCTTTGCAAGGAACAACCAGGGCTCGCCAGACTTGTTCACGAGGGCCCGCGTCTACCGGCTCAAGCTGAGCGAGAAGCAGCAGGACGGTTCCTATGCGCTGGTACGCGACCTCGTCCCGTGTACGTATGACGGGCGGCCCATGCTCTACGACACGGTGAGCGGATGCTTTTTCCAGAAGAAGGGCAACGGACGCTATCTTGCGACCGGTGGAGGCGTGGAGCGCCCCTGGCTGGTCGGCACCTCCATAATCATCAGATAGGAGAGCTGGGAATGACACGCAGGGATTTCATCTGCTCGGGCGCGGCGTTCGCGGCGCTTGGCGCGCGGGGCGAGTCCGCCGTCCCGCGCATGCGCCTTGGGCTCATCGCCGACACGCATATCGTGTTGAACGACAGCGGCAAGGGACTCCAGAATTGCCTCTGCTTCGAGCCGGCGCTCCGCTACTTCGACCAGCGAAAGGCCGACGGCGTCCTGATCGCAGGAGACCTGACGGACTTTGGCACCGCCGCGGAGCTTCGTCATTTCGCGTCCATCTGGAACAAGGTGTTCCCCGGAAACCGCCGGTCGGACGGCGGGAGTGTCGTGCCGCTCTTCATCTTCGGCGACCACGACATGGGCGGGTACATGCACAACTACAGCTGGGCTCCGAAGGACGAGGTCGCGGGCGGCGTAATCCCGGAAATGGACGTCGCCGCGCTGTGGCGCGAGTGCTTCAACGAGGAATGGTCGCCCATACAGGTGAAGGAATGCTGCGGCTTCAAGTTCGTCCTCGCCCACCATCCGCGCCATACGGCCGAGTCGGATAACGGCAACTCCATCCCTGGGCTCGCGGACTTCATGGCAGCGCAGACTTTCGATCCCTCGAAGCCTTTCTTCTTCGTCCAGCACCGGATCTTCAAAGACACCGTGCTGGCGGAGGGATGCGGATGGGAGAACGGCAAGACTACGGCAACGCTAAAGAACTATCCGAACGCCATCGCATTCTGCGGACACGGACACTGCAACGCGGCGGACGAGCTCTGCCTCTGGCAGGACGAGTTCACCGCCATCCAGATTCCCTCTATAAACTTCTGCTGCACGCGCCCCGGACGAGAGAACGGCTACAACAGTCTCGACACCGGCGCCATCATGCCGAAGGGCGAGATACGCAAGTCGTGGCAGGGGATGTTCGCCACGATGTACGCCGACAGGCTGGTGATCGAGCGGCGCGATTTCCTGAACGGCCTTCCCCTGGGCCCGGATTGGACGATTCCGTTGCCATGTCCTGACGGTTCGCTCAAGACCGATTTGCGCGCGAGGCTCTCCAGGCCTCCAAACTTCTCGCCGTGCGCAAAGCTTTTGACGTCTTGCAGGACCGTGGTGAACAAGGCGGGCGTCGCGACGGATGCAGTCGTCGTGTCGTTCCCCGTCGCCCGCCGCGGAATGCCTGCCTCGCGAGCCTTCGACTACGTCGTCACCGCGAAGAAGGACGATAGGATCATCAAGGAGAAATACGTTTTCTCCAAGGGGCAGTTCTGGACCGAGAGCCGCGACACGCTCTGCGTGGATTGCGCGTTCGCGATGTCCGATCTGCCGGACGACTGGCGAACGTCCGTACGTTTCGCCGTCGCTCCGCGCGACTCCTTCGGCAACTGCGGACGAATGATAACGACGTAGAGAACGTGGGGAAGAGAATCCTTTCGATAGACGTCCTGCGCGGCTATGACATGTTCTGGCTCATAGGCGGCGCAAGCGTCTTCACGGCGCTCGCCAAGGCGCTGCCGTCCCCGGTCACGGACTTTCTGGCGCTTCAGGTCACGCATGCGGAATGGGGCGGCTTCCATCACCACGACCTCGTCTTTCCGCTCTTCCTTTTCCTCGCCGGGGCTTCCTGGCCGTTTTCCCTGGCGAGCCGTCTCTCGCGCGGACTTTCGAAGACGCGCATAACGCTGGACGTGCTGAGGCGGTTCGCGATTCTGTTCGTCCTGGGCGCGGTTCTGTTCGGTCTTCTGGACTTCGACCTGGCGCACACCCGGTTCAATTCCATTCTAGGTCGCATTGGCTTTGGCTGGGCTGTCGCCGCGCTTGGTACGCTCCACTTAGGGAAGAAGGGCAGCTGGGCGTTTGCGGCGTTCTGCTTCTTCGGCTACTGGGCGGCGCAGCAGTTCCTTCCGCTTGTGTTCTCGCCGGGACATGATCCGTGGGGAGACGGCAATTTCCAGGCTGTTTTCGACCACTGGCTCGGCGACCGCGTCCCGGACAAGTACGGCGGAGAGGGCTTCTTCCAGGCGTTCGGCTGCGTATCGTCCGCCTATCTCGGCGTCTTCGCGGGGCAGATTCTTGCCAGAGACGCCGATTCAGGCAGCCGAAAGACGGAAAATCTCCTCGTCTGCGCCGGCGCGGCGCTTGCCGGGGCGGGCTTCGCGTATCTGACGGGCTGCCGCTGCGTCAAGTCCATATGGAGCCCGACGTACATCCTGCTTTCTGGCGGCATCTCGTTTGCGCTGCTGGCCGCGCTGCACTGGATCGTCGACGTGCGCGGCTGGACCAAGTGGGCCTTTTTCTTCAAGGTGATCGGCATGAACGCCATAACGATCTACCTTCTTCAGTGGGCGTGGAGCTTTCCGGCGACGGGACGCAAGCTGTTCGGCGGCATTGCGGGAATGCTGCCGGAAGTGTGGGGGTTGCTGCTGATGGAGGTTTGTTTCGTCCTTCTTAGATGGCTGGTCCTGCTCTTCCTCTACCGGCACAAGATATTTCTGCGAATTTGACAAGACGAGGCCAAAGAAATCTCGCTCTTCCCCTGCCGTGTGAACAACTCCGATGGTTGGGGTCAATATGCTTAAACCTAAGGGCCTGTCCCCGCCGGCTTCGGTCTTAACTCCGATGGTTAGGGTTCTCACGCAGGGCGCGCAAGCGTCTGCGTGAGAGCCAAACCGCTCGGAGTTTCTTCTATACGCGTCCGCGGTCTGGTTTCCTATGGTAAAAATCTCTGCGTACTCTGCGTCTCAGCGCCTCCGCGTTAAACAAATGATGGCACGGCTAAACTTGATCTCCTACCTGTCGTGTGAACAAGGTCACCTGACCGTTCACTGGTTGGAAGCGTGACCTTTGCCCGTACTGTCCGCGGCGGTTTCGGGGTGAGTGAACGGACCTTGCTCTGCCTGTGTACGAGGCGTTTCCTTACGGTGTACGCGGCATTCCCTAACTGTGTACGCGGCATCCCCTGCCTGTGTACGGAGGAG
>JAEEZC010000195.1 GCA_016288465.1 Verrucomicrobiota bacterium
CGCCGGGTCTCGCCTCCGCATACGGGGCATCGGGACGGCATTTCGAAGACCTTCTCGGCGCCGGTGCGCTTCTCGACGATCACGGAGTCGACGGCCGGTATTACGTCGCCCGCCTTGACGATCCAGACGTGGTCGCCGATGCGGATGTCCTGACGCGCGATCTGGTCGGCGTTGTGGAGCGTCGCACGCGAGATGGTGGAGCCCGCGAGGGCGGTGGGACGCAGCTCGGCGACAGGAGTGAGGATGCCGGTTCGTCCGACCTGGACCGTGACGGACTCAACGACGGTCTCGGCGCGCTCCGGCTCGTACTTGAAGGCCCGCGCCCATCTCGGGCCGTGGGCTGTCGCGCCGAGGGCCGCATAGAGTCCGCGCTCGTCGATCTTGACCACTGCGCCGTCTATCTCGAAGGCGAAGGAGTGCCTGCGCTCGCCAAGCTCCTCAATGAACTTGAAGGCCTCGTCCATGGTGCGGGCGCGCCTGGACCATGGCGGAACCGGAAGGCCCCATTTCGCGAACGCCTCTATCATCGCGGCGTGCGTCGCAAAGCCTTCGCAGCCTGTGCCGCCCGCATTGTAGATGACGACGTCGAGAGGACGCCTTGCGGTGACGGACGGGTCCAGCTGCTTCAACGAGCCCGCGCAAGCGTTCCGCGGGTTGGCGAACTCCTCAAGGCCCGCCGCGGCCTGTGAGGCGTTCAGGTCCACAAAGCCCTGGCGCGTCATGTAGGCCTCGCCGCGCACCTCGAGCTCGCGCGGCGCCTCGGGAGGAAGCTCCTGCGGAATCGTGCGGATGGTGCGGACGTTGGCGGTTATGTCGTCGCCGACGAGCCCGTTGCCTCGGGTCGCCGCGCACACCAGGCGTCCGCCCGAGTAGCGGAGCGAAAGAGAGACGCCGTCGACCTTCGGCTCTACGAGGTACGTGAAGTCCGCGCCGTCCGGGAAGGCCTGCGCAAGCTGGGCGCGCACGAAGGAGTCGAAGTCCTCAAGGTCGCTGCGCTTGTGGGTCTTGTCGAGAGACTGCATCGGAGGCGAGTGGGTGACCTTGGCGAAGCCCTCGGAGACTCCGCCCGCGACCTTGCGGACGGGGGACGAGTCGGACCTGAACTCGGGGTTCTCGTCTTCGAGCCGAAGGAGCTCGGCCTCCCACATGTCGTAGTCCCTGTCGCCGACAGTTGGCTGGTTGAGCTCGTAGTAGTCGCGGTCCGCCTTGCGGATAAGACGGCGGAGCTCCTCTATGCGCGATTTTATCTCGTCCTTGCCCATGGCTTTACTCGTCGGCCCTCTTGTAGCGTATCTTGCCCGACGAGCCCGAGCGCGATGCGGGGTGTGCGGGCGTTGCGCGCGGCGCTGGCGCGGAGCCCTCGTTCTTGGACGCGGCGGGCGTCCACATCTTCTCCACGTTCTTGCAGCCGTTGGCGGCAAGCAGGGACAGCAGTCGCTTGACGACCAGGAGATGCTCGCGGTCGGTGCAGTCCGGGTCGACGAAGATCCTGTACCTGTCCCGCTTGCCCGCGCCGTCCTCGGCCAGAAGCGCAGGAGCGTCCTCCACGTCTATCGGGCGCGGCCCGTACATGAGCCCTTCGCGGGTCATGCGGAAGACACGCGAGTCCGCGTAGTGCTTCGAGACGATGTCGACGTACCTGTAGCCTGCGCTCTTGACGAGGCGCTTCACATCCTCCG
Source organism: Verrucomicrobiota bacterium (assembly GCA_016288465.1). Lineage (GTDB taxonomy): Bacteria > Verrucomicrobiota > Kiritimatiellia > RFP12 > UBA1067 > UBA1067. The sequence goes on from JAEEZC010000195.1 coordinate 1,680, forward strand.
CAAGCTGCTCGCGGCCGGGGTCCTCCAGGAACACGTTGACCAGCTCGTTCTTCGGGGCCTTGCGGCCGGCCAGAAGCTCGGGCACGCGGCCTGGCGGCACCTTCTCGGCGCCGACCCACACGCCGTCGGACTTGACGGATATCTCGACGTACCGCGTCTCGCCGTACTTGTGGCGCCCGGTGACGAGGACAGGGCGGGAGTAGCCGGCGGCGCAGAGGAACGACATGAGCCTGCGGGCCTCCGTCAGGTCGCGCACATCGCCGTCGAGGTGGATGTGGACGACGCGGTCCTTCGGGATGTCGGCCTTGCGAAGGATTGCGACGACCTCTTCAGGCGAGGTGCGCCTGTCGCCCAGCCTGACGCCGTCCGTGCCGACGGAGACGGACGGGCTGCGGGAGTCCAGGTCGAGGGGCGGCTGCGAGGCGCAGCCCGCAAGCGCGAGCAGGGTCATGTAGAGCGCCGTGCCGGACACGATCGAGACGAGGCCGTTGCGCAGCGCGAGCTGCAGGCCCACGGTAAGCGCGCCGGCGAGATAGGGCCATGCGGTGCGCCAGGCGAGGCCGGAGTAGGAGTAGACGACGAGGCCAGCGATTATGACTGGCGAGACGATTGCGCCAAGCTTGTCGACCCAGGCCGGGATCTCGCGGCCCCTGCCCGCGAAAAGCGCGAACGGCAGGCACCTGAGGCCGAAAGTTATGCCCCAGCCGACCGCGACCACGCAAACGAGACGAATGATGCTGTCTTCCATCGACCGTCTTCCCTCCACGGACTATTCCATCTTCCTGATCTGAGACTTGAGGAACCTGAACCTCCAGCCGCCGATGCGCCTTGTAGTGAAGCTGCGGATCTGGTCGGTCAGTATCACGAGGAAAAGCGCCACCATCGCGAACTCGATGCCCTTTGACGGGATCGGGAGCGCCGCGCCGGCGGCGCCGCCGGCGGTCGTGCCGACCACCCAGTACGACACGTCCAGCAAGTGGTTCCAGAACGCGTAATAGCGGGACTTCGCCGGGTCTCTGATGTCGCAGGCGACGTCAAGCGCGAACACCTCGTCGGCCAGCGAATGCACGAGGAACCACTTCAGGGGCAGAGGCACGCCGCGCCACCTGCCGAGAACCGAGAAGCCGTAGAACGCGTAGCGGAACTGCATGCCGAGCGCGACGACGGCGAGAGTGCCAAGAGACATGTCGCCCGCGAACGCAGGGACTATCGCGAACGAGAGAGTCCCGGAGACGAAGAGGAAGCCGCAAAGCCCCGCCCAGAGCGGCGCGAACGCGACGCCGCCCTTGACGGCCATGAGCACGCCCGCGGCAAAGCCCATGGTCGTGTAGCCCATCAGTATCGGCAGGGTGTCGACGAAGACGCGGCGCCGGATCGCCCGCCGCTCGTCTCTCGGTATCTCGGCAAATCCCTCCATCGGCATCCCTCCGTCCGTTTCCGCGGCTTCCGTCGGAAGGCGACTGTCAGCGGCGCGCCTCCAGCAGCTTCGCGACCCTCTCGGCGTCTTCGGGAGTGTCTACGCCGACGCCGTCGTCGTGCGTCCTCACCACGGCGATCTTCGCGCCCATCCAGAGCGCCCTGAGCTGCTCGAGCTTCTCCGCCCTCTCGAGAGCGCAGGGCGGCTCGGCGATGTAGCGCTTGAGAAAGCCGCCGCGGTAGGCGTAGATGCCGAGGTGCCGCACGAAGAGCCCGCTTGCGAAATCGGGCTCTCCGTCGCGCACGCAGGGTATCGGCGAACGCGAGAAGTAGAGCGCGCAGTCGTCGCGGTCGAGGGCGATCTTCACGACCGTTCTGGAGGAGAAGTCCGACTCGGAGGCGAGTGGCGTGGCGGCGGTTGCCATGTCCACGCCTGGCGACGCCCTGAGTCTGCCGGCGAGCGCCTCGACGAGCTTCGGGTCTATCAGCGGCTCGTCGCCCTGCACGTTGACGATTATGTCGTCGTCGCCGAAGTCGGCGCCGAGGCGAGCGCGCAGCGCGCAGGCGACGCGGTCGGTGCCGCTCGGAAGCTCCGAGGGAGTCATCACGGCCCTGCCGCCCCACTCTTCGACGGTCTTGGCGATGCGCTCGTCGTCGGTGGCGACGAGAACCTCGTCCAGCCCCTGCGCCCTGCTCACCGCCTCGACGACCCACGCGACGAGAGGCTTGCCGGCGAGCACGGCGAGAGGCTTGCCCGGGAACCGGCTGGAACCGAACCTGCTAGGAATTATTCCGTACGTCTTCATCTTCTACAACCTGCACTTTCTGGAAGAACATCTTGCGCAGCAGCGGGAGGCGGCGCTCCTGGCGCTCAAGGGCCCACATGACGAAGCGCCACTTCTTGTCGAAGGCGTAGCTTGGCGGCACTGGAGGCTGGAACTCCTCGAACTGGTCGCGCATCACCGACAGCTGCCACTCCATCGCATGCGTGCGGAACTCGAAGCCGCTTATGAACCGCTCGGCCAGCTCGCACATCGGCACGGTGTGCTTCTTCTGGTAGATCTTCAGCGCGTGGGCGAAATGGGTGAAGTAGAAGCTCGCGATGGCGTTCAGGTTCTGGTCGGTGTACTCGAGGTCAGGCCAGCCGAAGCTGCCGCGGATCGAGCACGTGGCGACCTTCTTGGGCACGACCATCTCGCGCAGCAGGTCGTACTCGAACTCGTATATCTCCTTGCCGACGCCGTAGAGCGGAGACTGCGTGGCCGGATCGTACTTCTTCATCGCCATGTTCTGCGCAGCGGCGTCCCCCATGAGCGTGGCGAGCGAGAGGACGACCTCCTTCTCCTCGGCGGAAGTGCCGTCGGAGCTGCGGAAGTAGCTCGCCGGAATGGAGTCCATCGGCTCCCCCTCGCAGCGCATCCTTATGTAGAAGTCGGTGCCTCGTCCGGACGAACTGGCGCGTCTGCGCAGTAGCTTGTAGTAGCCGCTCATGGAGATGCCCATCGCGCGCAGGGCCCCGATGCGCGCGAGCATGTAGTCGGCGTAGCCTCTGTGCGACGACGAAAGGCCCTTCTCCACAAGACTGGCCTCAAGCGGCCTGAAGTTCGTCTTGTAGACGACTTCGCGCGTCCTGCCGCGGCCCACGGGAGCCTCGTCGTCCTCGCGCAGCTCGTAGACGTTGGCGTATTCGACGACCTCGCCCTTCGAGAGCATGCCGCGCAGGTTCGAGAGTAGCACCTCGCTTCGGGCGTCCGCTCCGGGATGCATCGAAAGGCGGCCTTCGACGAACGTGGCGCCGGGCAGGGCCGTGCGTCTGTCGTCGAACGCGGGCGTGGAGCCGTCGCCGACGACGGAATAGACCTCGCCCGTGACGTACATGTACACCGTCTCGGTGAAGACCTTCGACTCCTCGTCGGCGAACTCCGGGCGAGTGAGCAGCGACTCGTAGAGGGCCACGGTCTCCTGGGCCTTCTGTATGGCGCCGAGCTGGCCGGTCTTGCCCAGGACGACGGCCTCCATGAGCTTTTCGAGCTCAGGCACGATGCTTCCGAGCGCGACGCCGCGCTTCAGACCGAAGAACTCGATCTCATGGTGCCCGCGGTACTTCGGCATGCGCGTGAACGAGGTCTCGTTGCCCTCGTACACGCTGACGAGCTCGCGGAGCCCGCGCACAAATGCGTCGGGATCGGTCTGGGCGAGCCCCGCGAACCGGCGGAACTCGGGGAACGTCAGCAAATGGACGCCTCGGGCCGAGTGGTAGTAGCTGAGGCTAGACGCCATCTTCTTGCGGGAGGCCGCGAGCGCCGTGCGCATCTCGCTCTCCGTCCACGCAAGGGGCTTGACGCGCCATTCCTGGCCGAGGCGCCTGTAATGGTCGAGCGTGGTCTCGTTGCGCTCGCCCATCACGACGTCGGCCATCGTGAAGCCCACCGTCTCCAAAAGCCAAGTGTCATGGCGCACAAGGTCCTGCGTCGGAACCTCCCGCTGCGATATCTCCAGCGCGCCGTTGACCACGTTCGAACAGAGCACCGACGACATCAGGACTTCGCCGCGCCTTTCGGGCGGCAGGCACGAGAGCTTCCAGAACCGTCCGTCAAGCAGCGGGAACGCGGCGACGGCGTGGTTGCCGCTCGTAAGCGTGAACACACGCCCTCCGCCGCGCACCTTGCGCCTGAGACGGTTCTTGTCGACGATGAGCACGCTGGGACGGCCTTTGAGCCTCGCCGCGATGCCGCGCTCGAAAATGAAGGTGTCGGGGCCGATGTCGTAGGCGTCGAAGACGCGCTCGGCTCCCATGGCAGTAGTCTTCACCGCGCCTTTCCGGCGGACTCCCTCGGCCCTTACGCGGCTTAGAAACTGTCTGATCGCTGACACGGGAAGCTCCCTCTCACCCTTCTTCTCCACAGTGGCAGTCGCAGTGCCCGTGGCCGTGTTCGTGATCGTGGCCATGTTCGTGGTCGTGCCCGTGGCACCCGCATCCGCACTTGCCGTCGGCGGGATGCATCTTCCTCTCGCGGGCTATCAGCTCCTCCGCGAGCGCGCCGGTGGCGTCAAGCCCCGCCTCGTCCGCAACCTCCAGCAGATTCACGAGCGCCGGCAGCGTGTACTTGGCGAACTGCGGCTGGCCGACGGACGCAAGGCGGCCGAAGGCGCCAAGGCACTGCGCAAGCCTCTGCACGGCCGCGAACGGCAGCACTTCGGCTATTTCACCGCGGCCGCACTTCTTCGCATACAGCGACACAAGAGC
>JAEEZC010000196.1 GCA_016288465.1 Verrucomicrobiota bacterium
CTCGGCCTGGACCTCGTCTTCGACGCCAGCGAGGACCCCGAGCTCCGCCTCGACGGTCACGTCGTGCTTGTGGGCGTAGGCGACGACCTTCTTCGTAAGCTTGATGTTGTCCTTGAAGGGACGCGAGCTGCCGTCGATCATGACGGACGAGAAGCCGGAGTCGATGCAGCTCTTGCACGTCTCGAAGCTGTCGCCGTGGTCGAGGTGGAGGACGATCTGGGGCTTCTTGCAGCCGAGCTCCTTGGCGTACTGGACCGCGCCTTCCGCCATGTAACGGAGAATCGTGGGGTTCGCATACTTGCGCGCACCCTTGGAAACCTGCATGATGACGGGCGACTTCGTCTCGACCGCAGCCTGAACGATGGCCTGCATCTGCTCCATCGTGTTGAAGTTGAACGCCGGGATGGCATAACCGCCCTTAACGGCCTTGGCGAACATCTTCTTGGTGTTCACAAGCCCGAGTTTCTTATAGCTGACCATTTTTGGATTCTCCTGATTTCAAGAGGGGGTTTACCCCAAAATTTTCGCGTATTATATCACAACCCTCTGTTGCAGTCAATGCGACAGCCGAGATTTGAGATCTGAACTGCATTGTAATTGCCAAAAACCAGATCGTTTACACCTCAAACAGCCGATTTGCGCCATCGGCAAACCGCGCCAATAGCCCAGATTGCCTCGGTCCCTTGTGAGATTTTGCCAAATTGTGATATAATGGAGAGGTATGACTACGCGAAAGAGTTTCATCCATGGGATGGCGTCCGTCGCCGCGCTGGGTCTGCCGCGGTTCGCCAGATGCGAGTCGCCTGCCGCGCCTGCGCCAGACGTTTACCCGACGTGGCGGCCAGGCGAGCTTGAGCTCCACTTCATTTACACGGGATGCGGTGAGAACTGCTTCTACATTCTGCCCGACGGTACGTCAATATTGAACGACACCGGCGATTTCTACAGGCCTTCCGATATTGCCGACATACCGCTTCTGCCGTCCGCCGAGCGCCTTGGCGGCGAATGGGTGAGCAGGTACCTGTCACGCGTCTATCCGGAAAAGACGATAGACTACCTGATGTTCAGCCACTGGCACACCGACCATGTGGGCGCGGCCGACATCGGGCAGAAGACGACGCCCAACGCAGGCTGGCGCTACCGGCGTTTTCGCGACGGCACAAGCGGCAACGGCTTCAGATGCGTGGCGGAAGACTTCGCCTTCAGACGCTATCTCGACCACCAGTATCCGACGTGGGGAACGTACAACACCCACGACAGAATGTCGGTTGCGCTCGTCAAGCCGTGGCTGGAAGCCGAGCGGAAAAAGGGACTTCTCGCCGAGAAGTTCAAGGTAGGCGCGCTAAACCAGATCGCGATGCTGCACGAACCCGAAAAGTACAAGGGCGCCTTCTCGATACGCAATCTGTGCGCAAACGGCGTCGCATGGGACGGCGCGGAGGGCGTTCGCGACTACGCGGCGGAGCATGTAAAGGCGACCGGCAAGGACCGCGTCAAGCAAAACACACTGTCCAGCGCATTCCTGATTCGCTACGGAAAGTTCAGCTACTACGCAGGCGGCGATGTGTGCGGGCGGCTGAAGTGCGCGGACGGATCGGAGGTAGACTACGAGGAGGTCGTGGGCCGGCTCGCGCAGTCGGTGACAGTGTGCAAGATGAACCATCACGGATTCTGGGACGCGATGAGCGAGGGTTTCGTGCGCTCCGTCCGTGCAAAGGCGTACATATCCTGCGTCTGGAGTCCTGGCCAAGTTAACTCCAAGACCCTGGAACGGATGACGTCGCGCGAACTCCACGCCGGGCTCAGTCCGCTTGTGGTTCCAAACCTTGTGCCGAAGAGCTGCGTCAAGAAATACGAAGGCCGTCCATTCATGGCGAACATCCCGCAAGAAGCCCGCAACGGCGTGCATGTGGCCGTGAAGGTCGCTCCGGGCGGCGACAGCTGCAGGATGTATCTGCTCGACGCCCGCGACGAGTCGATGCGCGTCCTGCGCACGTTTGACCTATAAAGTCAGCGGAACCCAGGCGACCAGTCCTGGACTCTGCAATGTCGCGCCGAATCCGGTATGATTTGCCAGATTAACAGGATTATCGCATCAATTGTCTTTTCTGCTGCTGTCTCTCGTATTGGCTGTAGCAATTTCACTTTCCCTCGCTTTCAAAAAGGCATGTCTGCGGTGGGCTTCGCGGGTGGCGCAGTCTCGATGCGAACGGAAATGTACGGCGTCATGGTTTTCTGAAACGCGCCACGAAAGTCTTCAACCGTCAACGTGCCGGTGCGTATGGCGTTCTCCACACGTGCGGACACAGGACTCCCCACAGTGTCCAGAACGGGCATAAGCAAAGGCCGGACGAGTTCACGGTTCTTCCGTAGCTTGGCCCCGTCGACCTCAAGTATTTCCGCATATTTCTCTCCGAGCCGTTCACGAAGGACCGATTCGTCATAGCGGATGACCGTCCTGAATTGGTGTGTGACTAAAATCGGCTTCCCATCGACAGTCGTATGCCACTTCGTGGGTGTTTTTCCCTCCAGCTCCTGAACGAGCGAATCGCGGAGCTGCTCCTTTTCGCGCTCCAGCTGTGCAATCTCACGTTGTATCTGCATATAACGGCGGATGGCCGCATCCGTGTCAATGGGTGTAGCGTCCGACGCGGCATTCGGAGCCGCGCTTTCACTAGTCTGTGCGCTTTCAATCATGGTCGTGCGTTCCTTTTGTTCTCTTCTTTGGCCATTCACAACTCCATTCGTGAATTTCACTACGTCATCATGCCGCTTTATACCGTCATTTTGGCGATTTATTCGGTACCATATTCCTGCGCGATCTTCAAAAAGTCGCAATCGGCCACTCCGTCCGTCTCTCGCGTTTCCTGATTTTAGACTGGCAAGGCGGTTCCGATGCCATCACAAGATATCCCGACTAGCCCTTGCCTTTGGCATTGGCGGATCTCGGTCTTTAGAGGCATTTCCCCGCCCTCGGAGCGGAGCGGGGCGGTCGCTACGCATGTTGTGGCGAGAGTGATCGACGCAGCTGTCTTGAGTTCCTGTCCCATGGCTTGTATTATACCATTTCCAGTCCTTTTCGTGGCGGTTTTCTCCGTTTTCCGCGCGCTCGCGCTCATGGAGCGAAAACATACGTTGGAAACTTCTAAAACATACGTTGGAAATTTCTGTTTCCAATGTAGGAAATTTTGACTACTAGCACAGCAAGTTTTGAATACAGACAAAATGAGTTTTGAATACAGACAAAATGAGTTTTGAATACAGACAAAAGATCGTGCGTCAATTGACAAAAATATGAGTTTATATTGGCTTTTCAAAGAGCTTTAGAAGGCTTTCGCCGTCCATTTACCCGCTGCGCGAACATTTAGCAGTAATGCTCTTGCGAATTCCCTTAACGAGGGGATTTTCGAGACCCTACGAGCATTGGAGTCCGACTGTACGGCGGTTTCGACTGGGCTAGAGGCAGAGCACGCTTCGGGCGCGGTATCGACTGAGCCGCTACTTTGCGCCTTTTCGGACGATTCGATGGCGGCCAGGCGGGAATGAGCGTTTCTCGCCTACGAACTCCACTTCCGTCGGCGAAGGCGAGGAAAACTCCAGACTGTCGGGCGTGACCGAAAGCGCAACAGGTCCGGCAACTGTCGGAACCGTGGCCGAAAGCCTTCCAAGTCCGCCAAGCTGAGGACGTATCGCGATCTTGCGGAAGCCGGGTTCAATCGGAGTTACACCTGCGACGCGCCGTGCGATTATGTTCAGCGGAGCAGAGCCCCAGGCATGGTTAAGATCGAGGTTAGGCTTCGCGCCGATGTTCCACGCCTCCATCAGAATCGTCGAGCCGAAGTCCGCCATTCCCAGCCAGCTGCGGTTTCCGCGCGAAGTCATCAGCCTTACCGCGGCTTCGGCCCGCCCCGCCTCGAAAAGCGCTTCGAGCAGATACTGCGCAAAATAGACGCTGCACGCCATTCCCTTCCTCTCAAGGAAGTCGGCAACAGCCGAAACGCGGTCTTCCGGCACAAGACCGAACGCAAGCGCCGCGGCGTTCGCGTGGAGCGAGCAATGGTCCGTGCCTTCTCCATCCGCGTAAAGCCCGGACTGCGGACGGTAGAAAGCGGCCTGAAACGAGTTGCGCACCCTTTCCGCCATGGACGCGAACTCGGCTGCGCGCTCGTCTTTGCCAAGGGCGCTGGCTATATCAGCCATCTCGCGCAGGTTTCGATAGAAAAAGGCGTTCACGACGGCATTAACCGGGCGGAACTGAAAGCCGTCGCGCTCGCAGTGCGGCCAGTCCACTATGTCCGCCGCGCCTGGTCTGGCACCCTTCCCCCTCTCTCCGCCAGTCTCTAGGAGTCCGTCGGAAGCCCTTGCGAAGCCCGTCATCAGCTTTTCAGAGGCAAGACGGTCGAAGTATTTGGCAATTGAACGCGTATCACCGGTCCACATCCAGTCCGCCCAGGCCATCATCACAGAGTGCTGCCGCCATTCCGTCGGCCATGTCGGATGCTCCATGAGCCATTCGTGGCTTTTGCGCGCAAGCGAGCCGTCGTCGTCGATCGCATAGTGGCTCAGCTGGTTGATGTAGGCGTCGGCCTCGTATGGAGTGCGCTCCCGGTCGCCATCGACGTAGACGCCGCAGAACGACGTGGCGAGTATCGTGTACTTGCAAAGCTCGTACACGCGCTCAAGCTCCTCGCTGTCGCAGCTGAAGGCGCTCTTGCCCATGTCGATGGGGTAGTTGACGGCGACCTGGCAAAGCTCCATCCGAGGTCCGCTCACGACCTCCGCATAGCGAAACGGGAACACCACGCCGAAGCCCTCGGGAAGAAGTATCGCAGGGGCCTTCGGATCGTATCCCCTCAAGTTCAGGGAATCCGCAGGCATCGGGACGCGGAACCTGCCGGACGGCTTCACGCCCTTCAGCCGCTGGCAGCGAATGCTCGACCGTGGATACTCGTTCGTCACTTCGCTGCGCCTGTTCACCAGCTCGCCAAGCACTATCTCGTACGGACCGGCGTCGGGTCCGTCGAGCTCAAGCCAGCCCACGGCGTCCTTCCCGAAGTCCGCGACGACGCGGCCTGCGCCGTTCGTCGAGATTTCCGCCGCGCGGACCCTGCGCTCCACAAGCTCCTTGTAGTCATACGGGTCTGCGCCCGTGCGCCCAAGCGCGGCCATGCAGTCGCGGCATATCGGCAACGCCGCCGCGATCGCCGCGGCGATTATGCATCTTACAGACATCTTCACTCTCCTGACAACGCGCCCGGCGGAAACAAAAAGAGCGCCCTTCTCCTTCGCTCCCGACATGGTGGGAAGTATACCCAATCGCAGTCCGGCATGTCAACCAGGCTGGCCCGGCGCGGCACGGCGCGCACTCGCAGGGCGGAACATACAAAACAAAGATCCAGGGCCGAAGAAGCCCCGGATCTCATGCCGACAGGCTTGCCTGTCAAACGCTCAGGCTCCGAGCTGGAGGCGGACGAAACGCCTGACGGTGATAGGCGCTCCGATCTCCTTGGACACGTTGGAGAGGTACTTCTCGACCGTGAGCTCGTCATCGGCGACGTAGTCCTGCTTCAGAAGGCAGATCTGGGAGCAGAACTTGGCGGCCATGCCCTTCTTGATGCCCACGAGCGCCTGCTCGGGAGGAAGCTTGCCCTTCTGCTCCTTGAGCGCATTGAGCTTGATCTCGAGCTCTGCGTCGATCTCGGACTGGGGAACGTCGGCCGGAGCGACGTACTTCGGCGCATTCGCCGCGATGTGCAGGCAGAGCATGTGAGCCGCCTCGTCGAGCTTCGCGTCGGCCTTGTCGCACGCAATGTCAACGAGCACGCCGATCTTGCCGCCCATGTGGATGTAGCCCGAGAGCACGCCCGCGCCTTCGAGGACGAAGCGCTCGCTGCGGCGGATCTTCACGTTCTCGCCGGTCTTGGTGAGAAGCATCTTGTAGTCGTCGCCGAGCGTCTGCTCGATGTCGGTGCCGGAGAGCGCGACCTTC
>JAEEZC010000017.1 GCA_016288465.1 Verrucomicrobiota bacterium
AACGGTTTGCACAGAAACGCGCCACGCCAAGTGGTCGATCTTCCCAAAGGCGACGACTCATGAGGTCGCCTGGTGCCCGGACCTCTTTCCGCCCGGAGCCGCCCTGACGGCCGGACTGGACTTCGGGGACAAGCCGAGCGAGTCCGGCTCGCTGCGCGTGACGACCTCCGGCGGCACCGCCACCTTCCCCATCCGCTACGCCGCGCACTAAACGCGCTAAGCAACGTGTCGCCAGTTCCAGGGGAGAGAAAGGCCCTTGGAGCTGGCGATGTTTTATTTGCGGCGGTCGCGCGTGCCAGTACAAGGGGACGTTGGGGACATTGAGGACGTTGGGGACGGAATGGCGGGGCACAAGACGCTGGAGCGTTTCGTGTCGGTTCGTGTCCGGCGAAAGCCGGGTTCGTGTCCGACGATGCGACGACGCCCGAAGGGTTCGGCACGGGCGACGCGACTGGCGAGGCGAAGCCTCAAGCCAGAGCGCGGCGCTCATGGCGAATATCGTCGCAAGACGATACGGCGCATCGTCGGCTTTCGTGGTAGCGCGCAAGCGCAACGGTCACGCGAAACGCGGAACCAGGCGCGGAGGCGGCGGCGAAAACATGCGTAGAAATCTCGCTACGGGTGCGACAGTTCGCCCGACCCGCACTTCGCGGAGACTACCCGACGTGATTTTGACGCTCGTACATAGCACTCGCCTGTTACCCTGGGTCGTCAAAATCATGTCGGTTCCGCGAAGTGTCTCTCGTGCGACTGTCACCCCCTACGCTCGCCATCACGTGAAAGCGCTCCAACAATCGACTGGAAGGCCGAGGGAATGCCTGAGCAGCGATTGACGGGCGCTGAGGTCACCCCAGACGCGAAACAAGGCGCGGAATCGGCTGCTGAGGCGGCGGCGAAAACATACGTTGGAAAAAACGAAAACATACGTTGGAAATTTCCGTTTCCAACGTAAATTTCCATTTCCAATGTAGGAAATTTAAAGCCCCTTGGAGCTGGCGATGTTTTATCTCACTAGGAGACTTGCACTTACACGGGACTGTCATTTGCAGCGACGATTGAGACCTCAGCAGCAACACCACCACAATTTCCAACCCCCAAACACCCTAATTTGCTATAATACCACATCAGAGAAGGAATACAAGAAGGAATGGTAATGCCATGAAAGACATGAAGGAAACCTCCGGGAGGGTCGCGCTGCTTGCGACCGTATTCGGTGCAATATGCGTAGCGGAGGCGCTTTGCGCCGGAAGCTCCATGGCGGCAGAGGCTGCCTCAGCGACAGTCGTGGCGGTCGATTTTTCACGGGAGACCGGCCCCGTCAAGCCGGTAAACGGCGTCGGTCAGCCGCCTATGATCGGACAGTTGGGCAGCTGGCGGATGTTTCATTACCTCAAGGAGGCCGGCATCCCCTATTCGCGTCTCCACGACGTCGGCAGCTGGCTCGGTCACGGGCTTTACGTCGACATCCCGAACCTCTTCCCGAATTTCGATGCGGACGAGACGGATCCCGCAAACTACCGCTTCGCCTATACGGATTCGCTTGTGAATGCTCTTGAATCCTATGGCGTAGAGCCGTATTTCCGTCTGGGCGTAACGATTGAGAACTGGGTGACCTATCCGGGGCGGCTTCCGCCTGTGAACTCCGTGCCTCCGAAGGACTTCGCGAAATGGGCGCGCATCTGCGAGCATGTGATACGCCACTATACCGAAGGGTGGGCTGACGGACACAAGAAGAAGATTACCTACTGGGAAATCTGGAACGAACCGGACAACCACCCCGACGACAACTTAAACCCGATGTTTCGCGCCCCGTTCTCCGAGTACATGAAGCTCTACGGCACGGTGGCGCCCTACCTGAAGGCAAAGTTTCCGCATCTCAAGATCGGCGGCTACGGCCACTGCGGGTTTTATGCGGGCGTCGGGTCCGACCATGTCTCTGCGGCGAACTCCTCGCCGCGCATGCAGCATTTTGTCGAATGTTCCCACAAGTTCCTCGCGGCCGCGCGCGACAACAAGTGGCCGCTCGATTTCTTTTCATTCCACTCATACTCCGCGCCGGCGGAGGCGATGCGCCAGGTGCGTTTCGCGAACGAGCACCTTGACCAGTACGGCTTCACGTCCGACAAGTGCGAGCGCCACCTCAACGAATGGCTTCCATACGTGAGCCACGACAACCTCGGCACGGCCCTTCAGGCCGCCGGCGTCGCCGCAGAGCTGATCGCCCTCCAGAACGGCCCATGCGACGTCGCATGCATATACGACGCCCGCTGTGGCGTGGGCAACTACTCGGCGTTATTCAATCCGCTCACGTACAAGCCGCACAAGGCCTACTACGCCTTCACCGCCTTCAACGAGCTGCGCAGCCGCGGCACGGCAGTCGCGGTCAGCACATCCGGCGGCAGGAACCTCTACGTCGCGGCGGCGAAGGGCAAGAACGACGCGGCCGTCATGATGGCGAACGACTCCGACGAGGCGATTCCGCTCATGTGCGACTTTCAGGGGCGCGTTGTGGCCAATTGCCGCATAACGGACAACGACAGGACAGACCAGCCCATTCCGATGCCGACGGAAATGCCTCCACGCTCGTTCATTGTAGTCACCCTCAAATAAGCTAAATCGAGACATACCCCCTGCCACTTACGGACTATCCGCTCAGGAGGCGGCATGAACCGACCCACACCCATGCCCGAAGCCTCGGAAAAATTGGATACTGCACTCTCGTTTTCGCCATCTCGGCGACGTCGTCTGATATCTTCGGCAGGGGTTGCGCGGGCAGTGTCAGTCCGTCGTCTTGCGGCTCACAGGAAGCCGCCCAGCTCAGAATCCTTCGAGACCGAGCATGCTACTTCGTACCCAGCCTAACCTTGTCCCAGTTGCGCAGATGGCCGATATTATCTCTAACCAAAATTCCCTTACCTCGGGCAACTGGTTTTAACCAGTTTTTTTCAACTGGTTTTTGAAACTCCGCAGCGCAAAGACATGAGAGCACATGAAAAGATAACCAAAGATAGTTAGCAAACCGCCGACAGAGTTGGCGACTTTACTGCAAATCTGCCGACAGAGTTGGCGATCTGCCATTGACTTCTGCCCGTCATAAATGATAGAATATGCTCGTTTGAACGTCAGACAGGAGGAAATCTGATGTATATTCAGCGAAAACTCGACGTTTCCAGCGTACTTGAGCACAAGTCCTGCTTTCTTTTCGGACCTCGCCAATGCGGCAAGTCGTCCCTCATACGCGAAACGATTCCCGACGCATACATTTTTGATCTGCTCAACTCCGACACATTCTCACGTCTTGCCAGCAATGCTGGATACATAGAGGAGGTCTGCCGCGAAAACCGTCCGATAGTCATCGACGAGATCCAAAAGATGCCGTCGCTGCTCGACGAAGTGCACCGCCTCATAGAATCGCGCGGATTCAAGTTTCTTCTCACGGGCTCCAGCGCCAGAAAGCTCCGCAGAGGCGGGGTCAACCTCTTGGGCGGCAGGGCGAGGGTTAGGAACATACATCCTTTCTCCGCATCGGAGCTGGGCGATGGATTCGACCTCGACCGCGCCATGAACTACGGACTTCTTCCGGGGATATGGTTTTCCGACGAACCGGAAGAAGACCTCGCCGGATATGTCTCGCTCTATCTTCAGCAGGAAATCATGCAGGAGGGGGCGACGAGAAATCTGCCGGCGTTCAGCCGCTTCCTCGAAATAGCCGCCCTCTCCAGCGGAGACCAGATCAACTACCAGTCCCTCTCCTCCGACGCGCAGATTCCCAGAAGCACCGTCCAGGAGTATTTCAAGATACTCAACGACACCCTTCTTGCCCGGGAAGTCCCCGTATGGCGCAAGGGGCAATCCAGAAAGACTGTCGAAACGTCCAAGTTCTATCTCT
>JAEEZC010000197.1 GCA_016288465.1 Verrucomicrobiota bacterium
AGGAAGGCTCTTCTTCTCACATGGCGTGGACGCCGTCGGCGTGGGCGCGACCACCGGCGCCGAGTTCCGCGAGAGCTACTTCTCGTGGCTTCCGAAGAAGGACGATCCCGAGTTCGGCGGCTTCTGGGCCCGCGTCAGCACGCCCGCTGCCCACGGATTCTACAAAGACCCTGCGCACCTGCCCTTCGGCACCTTCGACTTCGCGCGCGCCAACGCATTACGCAAGTACGGTCCGGACTGGCGGAACTTCTGCGCCGCGCGCGCGCACGTCAGAATGAGGGCATGGGGACTCAACACGATCGCCTGCTGGAGCGACCCTGTGACAATCGAGATGCGCAAGACGCCATATACGGCGAAATTCAGCACAAAGGGCCCGATGATCAAGGGTTCGACGGGCTGGTGGGGCAAGTTCCGAGACCCCTTCGCGCCGGAGTTCGCCGAGAACGCGAAGAAGAGCGCCGAAGCCGAGGCGAGGAGGTCCGGAGAAGATCCGTGGTGCATCGGCTGGTTCGTCGACAACGAACTGAGCTGGGGCAGCGACGACCGCGAGATCGCCCGCGCCGTGCTGCGCTCGCCCGCCACCCAGCCCGCGAAACTCGCGGCCCGCAGGCTTCTCGAAAGGAAATACGAGACTGTCGAGGGACTCGACGCGGCCTGGGGCACGAAGTTCGGCACCTGGGACGCGTTTCTCGCCTCGACGAACGTTCCCAACGAGAAGCTCTGCGGCCCCGACCTCGAGGAAATCCATCGCATCATGGTCAGGCGCTACTATCGCACAGTGCGCGATGCGCTGAGGTCGGCCGCGCCGCACCGTCTTTATCTAGGCTCCCGCATAGCCTGGGGCAGCAGGACCGTCTACGAGGAGTGCGCGCGGCACTGCGACATCGTGAGCGTGAACCTGTACAGCCGTCTGCCGGACCGCGACCTTCCGCAGGAGGCTATGGACAAGCCAATGCTCGTCGGGGAGTTCCACTTCGGCGCGCTCGACCGCGGCATGTTCCACACCGGCCTTGTCGCCGCGCGCGACCAGAAAGAGCGGGCCGAATGCTACCGCGCCTTCGTGAACGCCTGCCTCGACCATCCGCGCTACGTGGGCGCACACTGGTTCCAGTGGAAGGACCAGCCGCTTGCAGGACGCATGGACGGAGAGAACTACCAGATCGGATTCGTCACCGTGACCGACACCCCGTATCCGGAACTTGTCGCCGCGTCGCGCGATGTCGCGGCGAACATGTACCGCCGTCGCTTTTCTTCGGTAAAACCCAAGCAGGAGATCAGATAAATGAATGCAAAGGCAAAGTCCTCGCTCGTAGGCGCCTGTGTGCTCCTGAGCGCACAAATCATGGCGGCAACGCCCGCAAACACGCCGGACAAGTTCCTGCGATACGTCGAATCGACGGGTTCGCAGTACGTCGACACCGGCATAGTCGGACGTTCCGGCACAAAGGCGGAGAGCAAGGTCGAGTGGATGGACTTCTCCGACAGCGCCTTCCTCGCCTGCGGAGACAACTCCGGCAACACACGCTTCTACGCCTGCTACTGCAGCACAGCCTCCGGCAACATGTTCACGGCTCTGCGGACGGGCGCCAAAGTCAACTACAACGGGCACGACCTTCTCTTTGTCAAGAAGCGCATATACACGTACACGTCGGAATTCTCCCCTAGCTACAGCAACAACACATCGACGAACACGGTGACGATCGACGGCAAGAAGGTCTTCACTTTCGGAAATACGAGTCTCGACACCGGATCCAACCTCTACATCTTCGCCCGCAACAAGAAAGGCACCGCAGACTGCTTCTCGAAGACGCGCTGCTACGGGCTCAAGATCTGGCAGGACGGAACGCTCGTGCGCGACTTCAGGCCCTGCATGAAGAACAAGAAAGCGGGCCTCTATGACGCCGTCAGCGAGACGATCTTCTATTCCGGCTCGGGCACAGACCTCGCCTACGACGCGAACTATGACGTGCCAGACGTCTACATCGACTATGTCGAATCCCTCGGCAACTCGTACATCGACACGGGCATAGTCGGACGCTACGGCACGAAGGCGGAGTGCAAGGTCGAATGGATGGACTTCTCCGACAGCGCCTTCCTCGCCTGCGGAGACTGGGAGAAAAACACCAGGTTCTTCGCCTGCTACTGCCGCAACACGTCAGGAACAATGTTCGCGGCGCAGGGAACCGGAGACAACGTCCAGTCCGGCGGCAAGGACCTCGCCTTCGTGAAGGGCCGAGTCTACACCTACACCTCCGACTTCTCGAACATCGACGGGAACGGGAACTCGGTGAACACGGTCTCGATTGACGGCTCCACCGTCTGGTCGAAGACGAAGACCGGCATCAACACGGGCAAGAACCTTTACATATTCGCGTGCAACCAGAAGGCCAACACCGTCATCGGCTACTCGAAGACGCGCTGCTACGGACTGAAGATCTGGCAGAACAACGCGCTTGTCCGCGACTACAGGCCGTGCCTCAAGTACGGAGTCGCCGCGCTCTACGACGCCGTCTCCAAGTCCATCTTCTATCCGGAGGGCGATTCTCTCGCCTTCGACTCCACCGTCACAGTGAACAAGGAAGACCTCCTGTTCGTCGACTACATCGAGTCCGACGGCTTCACGCACCTCGACACGCAGGTGAAAGCAGAGGCCCCCGTCCGCGCAAAAGGCGAGTTCAGCTGGACAGAGCTCAGGACCTCGGACCAGGAGCAGAACATCTTCGGCTCCGACCATCGCTCCTATCTCGCATGCGGCCATTACAACAGCGGCTCCGACGCCAACCGCTTCTACATGGTCGACGAGACCGCCCAGAAGCCCTGGATCGGCTACGGCAACAACTCGCAGTCCTTCGGCTCCAAAATGACCGTCGGACAGAAGTACTCCTTTGACGTGTCTTTCGCCGCGGGCGCCCAGACCGCCTCGATCACGCCGGAAGACGGCAGCACCGTTTCCCACAACGCGAACTGGTCCGGCAGCGCGACCGGCAAGGGCAACCTCTACCTCTTCGCATGCAACGACGCCAAGAACGGCAAGCCGATATACCAGTCCGCCGCGCGCTGCTACGGGCTGAAGCTGTACAAGGGCTCTTCGCTCGTCCGCGACTTCAAGCCCTGCGTCAAGGACGGACATGCGATGCTCTACGACGAAGTCTCAAAGAAGGTCTTCCTTCCCTCGCCGGCCATTCCGGCCGAAGGCAACGTCGGAGCCGTCGCCGAGGAGTCTGGCAACTCTCCGTTCGACACTTACCTCGAATACGTCGAAACCGACGGCACGCAGTACATCGACACTGGCGTCGAGGGCAAGGCCGACACATCGGTCGAGTTCATCGAGACGAGCCTTTGCACCAGCTCGAACGACGAGGAGTGCCTGATCGGCGCCCTTGGCGAGGACGCGAATTCGCGCTTCTACATGTGGATGCACGGAAGGATCTGGACGCTCGGCATCGGCTATGGCAGCAGCTACTGGAGGCCCAGCATGAACGACCCGTACACGCCGGCGGCGCAGTGGGACGCCAGCTACCAGGACGTCTACAGGCTGAACAACGGCGACAGGAGGCACGCGAAAGTGACCTTCACCGGCACAAGGCAGACGGTGACGATCATCGGAGACAACGGCAGCAGAAACGACATCTCGGTCAGGGAGATCGTCTCGTCCGTGGACACCAAGCGGTACCTCTACCTCTTCGCCTCGAACAACAACGGCACGCCAGAGAACTACTGCAAGAGCCGCCTCGAATGGATCAAGATCTGGCAGGACGGCCGCCGCGTCAGGCATCTGCGTCCGGCCCGCCTCAAGAACGGGCTCGTGGTGATGTGGGACGTCGACAACAACAAGGCGTACCTGCCCAAGCCCAAACCGAACGGCGGCAACGCCTTCTTCAAGGCGGCCGGTCCCGTGTCCGACTACACCAGGCCCGGACTGATGATCATGATGATGTAACGCAGTCCGCGAAAAGGTTTTCCCCCACCATCCAAGCCGGAGCATTGTCTGATGCCCGGCTTGGATTTTTTGTCGCCGCGGACCAAGTCAGCTTCTCGAACGCAAATACTCCGCGAACAGTCGGTCGTACACAATCCAGCCGCCGTCTGCCTTGTACACAATATCCTTTGACACAAGATCCTTCAACGCCGCCCTTACGGTCGACGCCCCGCTCAGCCCGTTTGCAGCCAGAAATCCGGCAGACGTCGGCTCTGCGACGGTTCCATTGCGCGCAATCGCGACGACAAGCTCCTGCGAGGCGCCGTTCTGAGCCGCAAGAAGATCGTGATATACCAGCGCCCTCTCCTCGCAGAGTTCGACAACCGCCCTGTCGACCTGCGCATCGTCAAGCAGCGAGGTGCGAGTCTCCCACACCTTGTTCAGAACCGCCTGAAGATACCAGGTAACGCCGTCAAACCGCTTGTACAACCGGTCGAAAACGTCATCGGACAAGTCCCACCCTTCCGCAACGAAAAAGCCCTTAGCGAAGGAAAGATAACTGTCTTGAGAAATCGCGCCAAGGTTCATGATTTGCGTGGACTGATAAAACGCCCCTTTCGGCATAACGAACATTTCTGTCATCAGGTGCCGACGGGATCCGGCAAAGATGAACCTGACCCATGGTATGAACTGGATATAGCCCCTTATCAACGCCTCTACGCCTTCTTCAGGAAATTCACGCACCTGCTGAAATTCGTCAATTGCTATCACCACGCGCTTCTCGCGAGCCTTGAGGTAGTCAAAGACATCCTTAAGCGACGCCTCTGCATTGTCTGCCGTGATGTCAAAGGAAAACTTCATAGTTCCGTCGCTTTGCGGCGTGGCGGTTGGCCTGCAGTTCCTGAAGAACTTTGCAAGCGCGGACATCGCCTTCTCCATGCGTCCGTCAAGGGCTCCAATCACCGCACCTGCCAGCATCTTGGCAAATCCCGCAAGATTCGTTGTGGAATAGATGTCAACGTATATGCCTATGAAACCGGGCGGCAATTGGTTGAAGACGTTGCTGATCAATCCCGTCTTGCCATAGCGACGAGGAGCGATTAAAGTCACATTGCGATCGTTTTCTATCGCCGCTATGAGCTTCTTTGTCTCGTCAATACGGTCGCAGAAGTAATCTGGACCGGCATATCCGGCAGTTAAGAAAGGGTTTTGCAACTTCATGCACATATTATATCACAAACCGCGGCACTCTATGGCAAAATTTTTGTCACAAAAGTTTTGCCATGCCAAGAGGTTTTCTCCCTAAAATCGGCAGTTAAACCTCATTTGAGGCCAGTTTCTATTTAAGTCAAAGCGGCAATACGCCTGATTGGCACAGGCAAAACAGCCTTTCGACGACGAAAGTCCTTGAATATCCCCAGTTTTCGGACGCCTGTGTAAACCGTACCCTTGAAAACATTGGCTGATTCTCATGTTGGAGGCGTTCGGCAAGTGAAATGGCCTTTTGCGCTCGGGCTCTTGAGACCGCTTCGCGGCTCGGCGCACCCTCTTGCGACCTTGCTTCGCAAGGCTCCTCGCTTCGCTCGTCGGGGAACCTGACGGCTTCGCCGCAGGTGCATTTCGGCCTCGGCCAACCCGAC
>JAEEZC010000198.1 GCA_016288465.1 Verrucomicrobiota bacterium
GACGTTCTTTGCGGAATCTGCGGCCGTCACGCTCTATTCCGCCGACAACTGGACGCTCGCCAATTCGGGAAGGTACAATACAACCCGTGGCGATCTGTATGTGTCGAACATTTCCGGGTCGTCGCTCGCCATCGACACATCCGACTATGTCACCCCTGCGACGCGGCGAACGGTGACGCTCAAAGGGCGCATCGTCGCCTACAACCCCGTGACGATCAAGGGCTGCGGAACGGTTGTCGTTGATACGACTGGATCGAACACGAGTGTTTTTGAAGATTTCCAGCATACGTGCCTCACCAATGCCGCAACACTTTCCGTGACGGACACGGCGACCTTGCAGATCAATGCTGGCAAAAAGATCACCGGCAACGGCACGATTTCGCTCGCGGCGGGTACGACGCTCGCGCTCGATGCCAGCGCACTTGGCACGATTGGCGATGAAGGGTTCACGCCGTGCGTTCCCGCCCTCGCCCTGCCGGAGACCGGCACCGCGACCCTTCGCATCGACGGCGCGAGACGTCGCTTCGGCGATTACGTGATTGCCGCTGTCGCATCCGGCACTTCCGACAACGTGACGATTGACCCGTCCAGCCAAGTCCTTGGCGGCCGCAAAGGTAATCTCAGGATCGAAGACGGGAAACTTGTCCTCTACATCGACCCCTCCGGCCTGACGGTGATCTTCAGGTAAGGCTGTAGAAAGTTGCCAGTGTTGCCAATAACCAATACCAATTGTAAATTGGCAACATTCAAAGTTCCCTCGGAGGGCCGCATGAATCTGACCAGGCGGGAGTTTGTTAAAGAGTCGCTTGTGACGCTTGGGTTCCTTGCGCTCCCCGGCGGGCTTTGGGCGGCGCCGGCGGGCTGGAAGCCGAAGGGCAGGAAGCCGAACCTCGTCTTCGGCGTACTGGCCGACACGCACCTGATGGTAAACAGGCGCAACGGGAAGACCTTGTATCCTACGATGCGGCTTGACTACATCCGCAACGCCTTCAAGTACTTCAGGACGAAGAACATCGATGCGTTCGTCCACCTCGGCGACGCGTCGCACCGCGGCGACATCCGGGAGTGGGAGTTCCACAAGGAGGTTTACGAGGAGGTGTTCGGGAAAAGCGGCCCGCCGCGAATCGTCGTCGTGGGCAACCACGAGCTGTTCGAATGCGACAAGGAGTGGTTCCCCAACGACTGGCGCAGCCGCATGATTGGCGCAGACCTCGCGCGCCACTACGAGCGTATCTGGGGCATGCCGTACGCCGAGACGCTCCACAGGGAGATCAACGGATACCACTTCTTCGGAACGCACTGGGGGGTTGACGGGCCAAGCGCCCAGCAGCACGGCGTGAAGATGGCGAACTACATCAACGCACACGCCGAAGAATTCGCGCTCAAGGGCGAGAAGCCGTTCTTCATACTCTCCCACAAGATGACGTACTTCGCGTGCAACTCCAAGCTGCGCGAGTTCCCGAACGCCATCGGATTCTGCGGCCACTGGCATACTTCCCTCGCCAACTGGCAGAGCATCTACTACGAGAGGAACTACAAGCTCTTCCCCTACATCAACTGCGGCGCCTGCCGCTACGACGGCGAGAACGGCCTCAGGCAGGACGGATTGAAGGAGCGTCCGAACGACCTTCGCGACCCCGGCGACCACCACTTCGAGTTCCCTTCGCGACAGGGACTCGTCGTGAGCGTCTACGACGATATGGTCGTCATGGAGCGGCGCGAGTTCGGCGAAGGAGGGAGCCTTGGCCCGGAGTGGGTGTTCCCCGTCGGCAAGTTCGACACGAAGCCGTATTCGAAGGACACGCTTGCGGCGAAGATCGGCTCGCCCGAGTTCTCCGCAAAAGCGAAACTCGATGTCGCCAAGGCGGTCGTCTCGGTTTACGAGAGGAAGCAGGCGAAGGGCGAGAAGCCGCGCAAGGAACCGGGAATCAGGATCGGCATTCCCGAGGCGAGCGGCAATCCCGCTTCGCGCGCCTTCGCCTACGACGTGGTCGTTCAGGGCGACGACCCGAAGGCGAGGTATTTCAAGAGCGTGTATTTCAGTGGCGTCAATGCCGGCATCGGCCACGAGCCGAACAAGGGGCTGACGAGGGTGGACATCCCGGCGTCGGAACTCCCCGCCGGGAAGAAGCTTACGATAGCTGTCAGGCCCGTCAGCTCCCTCGGCACGAAAGGGAAAACAATCGGAACAACTTTTAAAGTGTAAAACGGAAAGTGTAGAGTGAAAGGAGAATGGCGACGAAACTGAAAACGGCAACAGTTGTATTGGCGACATTGGCAACATTTGCACATTCCGCCGCGAACGCGGCGGAGGTGAAGGTCTATCCGCAGAGCTTCGAGGCGGGCGGATGGGGGCTTGACGCGCAGTTCATGGACGTCATGGGCTCGCCGTACCTAATTGCCCACGGACTCGGCGTGCGCGTCCTCGACGCGAAGGCGCGCGTCGCTTTCCCGACAGCGGGCGAGTATCGCGTCTGGGTGCGGGCGAAGAACTGGGCGGATGGGGCGCCGGGCCGCTTCAGCGTATTGGTGAACGGCAATGCGCTCGGCAAGGAATTCGGCGCGGGGCCGCGCGAATGGGCGTGGGAGGATGGCGGCGTCGTCACTGTCGAGAAGGGCGAGACGACGGTTGCGCTCAGCGACCTCACCGGCTTCGACGGACGCTGCGCGGGCATCGTGTTCGCAAGCGGCGGCGAAAAGCCGGAGGGTCCGTTGAAGGTTGACGAAGCAAACGTCGCCGAGACTGTGAAGGCGGACTTCGTGGTCGTCGGCGGCGGAATGCCCGGGACTTGCGCGGCGGTCGCGGCGGCGCGGCGCGGGCTAAAGGTCGCGCTCGTGCAGGACCGCCCGGTGCTGGGCGGCAACGCGTCCGGCGAGATCCGCGTCTACTGCGCGGGCGAGGCGAAGCATCCGCTCGTCAGGGAGCTGCGCAACTACTTCATGAACCGTGACGTGAACATGCCCTGGTGCGACGAACGGCGCATGCGCATCGTCGAAGACGAAAAGAACATCGAACTGCGTCTTTTGACGAGGGCGTTCGGCGTCGAGAAAAACGTTGACGGCACGATTGCCGCAGTGAAGGCTCTTGATTTGAAATCCAATCGCGTCGTCCGCTTTGAAGCACCGCTTTTCTGCGATGCGACTGGTGACGGCTGGGTTGGATACTGGGCAGGCGCGGCCTGGCGCATGGGCCGCGAGGCGAAGTCTGAGTTCGACGAGAGCCGCGCGCCGGAGACGGCCGACGGCGACACGCTCGGTGCCTCCATCATGTGGACGAGCGCGGACGCGAACATGGCCGTCCCGTTCTCCGCTCCGTTCGCCGAGCCTCACGCCCAGGGCATCGTCGCCGTCAATGGCGAGTGGCGCTGGGAATACGGCATCCACCGCGACATGATAGCCGAAGGCGAGGAGATACGCGACAGAATGCTCCTTGCCATCTACGGCGCGTTCTCGCTCGCGAAGAAGAAGCCGGAGAACGCGAACAAGGTGCTGAACTTCTGTCCCTACCTCATCGGCAAGCGCGAGAGCCGCCGCATCATGGGCGACTGGGTTCTTTCGCAGAAGGACGTCGCCGGGCGCACGCCGTTCGAGGACTCCATCGCGACCGGTACATGGGGTATCGACCTCCACTACGACGGCCACAAGCCGGGCGTGGACTTCCTCTCGCGCAACACGTTCGACAACGACGGCCGCTTCTGGATTCCGTACCGCTCGATCTACTCGCGCAACGTCGGCAACTTGTTCATGGTGGGGCGGTGCTTCAGCTGCACGCACGTGGGGCTTGGTGCGCCGCGCGTCATCAGCACTCTCTCGCAGCTCGGCGTCGCGGCGGGCGAGGCGGCGGCGATGTGCCGCGAACTGGGCGAGACGCCGCGCGGCATCTACGCGAACGGCCATGTGCGCAGGCTGCAGGAGATTCTCGGCGGCGGCTACCCCGGGGTGCCTGACCGTGAGACGGCAGGCTGGCTCATCGTCGACGACGAATCCGACGGGGTGAAGTTCGGCAAGGGGTGGAGGATGTTCCGAAACACCAACGGCGGCCACTTGGGGCTGTGCTCGCACTCCGCAAACGCCAAGGGCGCGAAGGCGGAGCCGGCGACGTATCCTCTTCCCGTCGCAGAGGCGCGACGTTACGCTCTCATGGGCAAGGGGCCGTACATGTGGAACGCCAAGCCCGGCTCGTCCACTGCGATGGAAGTCATCTCCGGCGGCAAGACCATTGCGTTTACGGCGGACCAGGCGCAGTCTACCGGCGAGTGGGTGAAGTTCGGTGAGTTCGACCTCGAACCGGGCGCAACGCTAACCATCATCCCAGCGAAGTCCAGGGGCCACGTCGTCGCCGACGGCTTCGCGCTTGTTCCCGCAACAAAGAAGTAAAACTAAAGGAGCGAACAGATGAACGTGAAAATGCGGAATCCGCCTTCGCCAAGGCTACGGCGGACAGGTTGTGGAATCATGAAATTATGGAATCATGGAAATGCTCGCGTCTGGCGTCTCCTGTCCAACGCCCTGACGGCATTGGGTGTTGTCACATTTGCATACTCGGCCTCCGCGGCGTTGGCGAATGAGGAAGCCGCCGCACCGGGGTTCGAAAAGCTCGGCGCGATGATCGACGTCTCGCGAGGAAGGGTGCCGACCGTACCCTGCCTCAAGACAACCTTCGAGCGCATGGGCAAGATGGGCTACAACGCCGTCATGCTCTACACGGAAGAGACGTACAAGCTCGACGGCGTGCCGAAGTGGGGCTACATGCGCGGCGGCTACACGAAGGAAGACGTCAAGGAGCTGAAGGCGGCGGCCGATGCGAGCGGGCTTGAACTCGTCCCCTGCATCCAGACCCTCGGGCACCTCGCGAAGTATCTCCGCTGGCCGGACAGCGCGGCCGTGAAGTGCAACAAGTCGACGCTGATCGTCGGCGAGCCGAAGACGTACGAGCTGATCGACAAGATGGTCGCGTTCTGGCAGGAGGCCGTCGGCGGCAGGCGAATCCACATCGGCATGGACGAGGCGTGGGGCTTCTGGGAGGGAGAGTACCAGAAGCGCAACGGGAAGCGTCCGAAATTCGACATCTTCCTCGAACACCTCCGGAAGGTCTGCGAAATATGCAACCGCCGCGGCTTCACGGACATCATGATCTGGAGCGACATGTTCTACCGCATGGGGTCGAAAAAAGGCGACTACTACGACGTCCACGCCACGCCATCCCCCGAACTCTCGGCGAAGATACCCGAAGGCGTCCGTCTCGTCTACTGGGACTACTACCACGACGATCCCGCGTTCTACGGCAAGATGATCGACGGCCACATCGCGCTCAACGGCAAGCCGGTTCTCGCCGGCGGCATCCAGACGTGGAACCACTTCCTGCACCACCGCGACAAGACTCTGCGCACGACCAAGGCGTTCATCGAGGCCGCCCGCGAGAAGGGCTGCGGCGAGATGTGGTTCACGATGTGGGGCGACAACGGCGCGTACTGCATCCCCGGCACGGCGGAAGAGGGGCTTTTCGTCTGCGCGGAACTCGCCGCAGGACGTACCCCGGAGCCGACGGACGAGAACTGCGCGCGCTTCCGCGCCATCACCGGCAAAGACTACCGCGCGCTCGTGCGCCTCGGCCTTTCTTCCGAACCGCTTTTGAAGGCGGGCTTCAGCCGGGAGGGCGATTTCCTCTACGACGATCCGCTGTACATGGCGAATCTGCGCAACGCGATGGAGAAGAACAGCAAGGACGCCGCGGAGAAATTCGCCGTCTGGCGCGAGAAGATGGTCGCGGCATGCGACGCGCCGGACGTCCCGGCCGCCGAGGCGTACAACCGTGCGCTGCTGACAAGGCTCGACTACGAACTTGCAGCGCTGGAGGCATGGAAAACCAAAGACCGCGCCGCGCTGGAGAACGTGGCCGCGCTTCTCGCGAAGGCCGTCGAGGCCATGCGCGAGTTCTGCGCCCTGTACCGCAAGGACTGGCACGATACTTCGCGTCCTTTCGGCTTCGAACTGATCCAGAGACGCAATGCTGCCGCGCTGGAGCGCTTCGAGGAAGCCAAACGCCGTTTTGACGACTTCATGGCCGGACGTGCCGCGACGATCGAAGAGTTCGACGAAGCGCTCCAGCCTTTCGGCGCCACCCAGAATCGCATAATCGAATGGTGAAACCGCGCCATACCCAATGCAGCGCGGGAGACAGTGAAACATACGGCCAGGTGAACCGGGCAAATGGAAATGACGAATCGCGTGCTCGTGCGTTGAAAAAAAACTAGTTAAAACCAGTTGTTTCCATACGGAGGAATTCTGATATAATCAGCGGGGAAATGGCAGATTGGCCTTAGGGGCTGTCATGTACAGATCAAAAACAAACAACAGGTGCAAAACAATGATGAAGTTAGCAAAGACATGTTTCATTGCGGCTGTCGCGGCTGGGGTAACGCTCCCCACGAAGGCGAAATCGACTGTGGCCGCGCCCAA
>JAEEZC010000199.1 GCA_016288465.1 Verrucomicrobiota bacterium
CCCGAGCAGTACATGGGCGCGGCGAACGGCTCGATCAACCAGCGCCGCGGGCGTATCGAGGGAATGGAGGACCGTGCGGGCGTCAAGCTCCTCAAGGCCACCGTTCCGCTCGGCGAGATGTTCGGCTACTCGAACGCGATCCGCACCGTCACCCAGGGCCGCGGCTCGTTCACGATGATCTTCAAGCAGTACGAGCCTGTGCCCAAGGCCATCGCGCAGACGGTCGTGGAGAAGCGCGTCAAGGAGGGCAAGGTCCGTCCTATGGCCGACTGACGCCTTGACGGCGGTCGTTATATTCGCGGTCCTGTCCGTACTCCTTGTCGCAGGTAAGGCGCTACGGGTCAGGATACCGCTGATACAAAGGCTGTACTTCCCGAGCTCGATCGTTGGCGGTCTGCTCGGGCTTCTTGTTTTTTCGTGCTTCCGCAGCCACGTGCCCGAATGGCTGACCGACGAGATGCGTCGAATGCCCGGGTTCCTCATAAACGTGATATTCGCGACGCTCTTTCTGGGCGGCGGGAGCCGTGCGATGAAGGGCGTCGCGTCGGCCGTTCTGCCGCAGCTCACGCTCGCGCAGATAGTGGTCTGGGGGCAGTACGTCGTCGGCGTCGGGCTCGCGGGCTTTCTGCTTGCTCCGAAGTTCGGCGTGCCTGCGGCGTTCGGCAACCTGCTTGAGCTCGGCTTCGAGGGTGGGCACGGCACTGTCGGCGGAATGGCCGAGGCCTTCGCGGCGCACGGCTGGCAGGACGGCATAGCGCTCGGGTACACCGTTGCCACCGTCGGCATGATCTGCGGCATTGCGATAGGCATGAGCCTCGTCAACTGGGCGTACGCGCGTGGCTACGTCAAGACGGTGAGGCCCTTCGACGAGCGCACCGAGAGCGAGCGCAGGGGCATACACCCGAAGGACGCGCGTCCGCCGGCCGGACGGCAGACGGTGCTTGCGGACTCCGTCGACTCTCTTGCCTGGCACATCGCGATAGTCGGCATTGCGGTGCTGATCGGCTTCGGGATACTGCAGGGGTGCCGCGCTGCGGAGGAGGCGCTCTTCCCCGAGGCGAAGAACAGGCTATTCATGGGCTTTCCGATGTTCCCGCTCTGCATGCTGGGCGGAGTGCTGCTTCAGTCCGCCGCGAGGCTCGTGAAGGTCGACCTTCTCGTGGACAGAGACCAGATGATGCGCATATCGGGAGCTGCGCTCGACTATCTTGCGCTCTCGGCCGTGGCGACGATCCAGGTTTCCGTGGTCGTCGCGAACTGGAAGCCGCTCGCCATAATGGTCGTCGCGGGCGTGGCGTGGACTGTGTTCGCCGTCATGTTCTTCTCACCGAGGCTCTTCAGAGAGGCGTGGTTCGAGCGCGGCATCGCCGAGTTCGGCCAGGCGACGGGAGTTACGGCGACGGGGCTTCTGCTCTTGCGGACGGTCGATCCGGACGGCAAGACGGTCGCGGCCGCATCCTTCGCCGGAAAGCAGCTTCTCCACGAGCCTGCAATGAACCTATGGGTGGCGATCGCCTTCACGCTGGTCATGACGGTCGGATGGCTGCCGGTCTTTCTCATATCCGCCGCGATGCTCTTCGTCTGGCTGGTTGTCGGGGCGTTCGTGTCGCGCCGCGCGCGCATGCAGAGACCGTGAGCGGCATTGCGCGCAGTTCGTCCGCCGGAGAGATCAGGAGCGTTCTCCTGCACCTCGGCAGGAACATGTGGGACGACTACTTTGACTCTCCGGACGGCGAGAGCGGGTCCGGCTACCATCCGTACGTCCGCACGCATGACGACCTCTGGCGGGAGTGCGTGAATCGCGCGGCGGCGAGCGGATGCAACGCCGTGTTCGTGGATCTTGGCGAGGCGTGCGCATATCCGAGCCATCCGGAGCTTGCGGTGAAGGGCACCTGGAGCGTCGAGAAGGTGCGGGCGGAGCTTGCGAGGATGCGCGGACTCGGGCAGGAGCCGCTGCCGAAGCTGAACTTCTCGACGTGCCATGACGGATGGCTCAAGGAGTACGGCCGCATGGTTTCGACGAGGCGGTACTACGAGGTCGTCTCGGACGTGATACGCGACGTGTGCGAGATATTCGACGGTCCGCGGCTCTTCCACATCGGCTTCGACGAGGAGATGGCGATCGCCCAGAAGGACGCGTATCTCATGGTGATGAGGCAGGGCGATCTCTGGTGGCACGACCTGAACTACACAGTCGGATGCGTCGAGAGACACGGAGCCAGGCCGGTCATGTGGGCCGACGCCTGCTGGACGGGGCGCGAAGAGTACATGAGGAGGATGTCGAAGGGCGTTCTGCAGTCCAACTGGTACTACCACAACGACTTCTCCGAGGCGAAGCAGAAGTGGGACGACGAGTTCGAGAAGAAGGGCGGCTGGGGCGAGAGCAGGAACGGCGTCGCGGCCTTTCTCGCGCTTGAGGAGGCCGGCTTCGACCAGCTGCCGTGCGGCTCGAACTGGTGGGGCGACCCCGGCAGCATCGCGGCGCTTGTGAAGTTCTGCCGCGAGCGCATCTCGCCCGAGCGGCTCAAGGGCTTCTGCATTGCGCCATGGGGCTCGTGCGAGCCCGACAGGCCCGGCAGGAAGCGCGTATCGCGCGTCTACGAGGCGCTTGAAGACTTCTGCGCGGCGCTGTAGGGCGCGGCGGACGAAAATTCGGGCCCGAAAGTCGGCTTTCGGCGGTTCAAGACGGCGTTATCGGAGACGATTTTTGGTATAATATGCGCAATGGATTCTGAAGGGACAAAACGCACGTCGTTCACCTATGAGTTGAGTGAGGACCAGCAGGAGATACTGCTGGGCATAATGGTCAACGGCAACTACCGCAAGCGCGAGGTGCCGTATTCGCTGTATTCGGTCGAAGGCGACCATTTCAACGCGACTTTGTACGCCAAGGAGAAGCACGGCAAGCGCAAGCTCTGCGTGCAGGGCTCAAAGGCCGAGGACTTCGTGCTGTTCGTCCTAGAGCCGAACGTCCTGATGTCCGCGACGCTTGGCTACGAGACCACGCTCAACCCCGAGCTCGTGTCGGCGCACGCCGGCAGCGACGAGTCCGGCAAGGGCGACTACTTTGGTCCGCTCGTCGTCTGCTGCGCGTACACTGACGAGGCGCTTTCGGCCGAGATGCAGAAGCTCGGCGTCAGGGACTGCAAGCAGATGAGCGACAAGGCGGTGCTGACGGCGGGGGCGAAGCTGCGCTCGCTTCTCGGGCCGACGGGCTATGCCATAGTGAAGCTCGGCCCCGCCGCCTACAACCGGCTCTACGCGAAGATCAGGAACATCAACCGCATGCTCGCGTGGGCGCACGGAACCGCGATCGAGGAGCTTCTCGAGAAGCGTCCCGGCTGCGGGCGCGTGGTCGTGGACCAGTTCGCTCCGACCGAGGCGACGATACTGCGGGCGCTCAAGGAGCGCGGCAAGAAGGCGAAGGTCGAGCAGCGCCACAAGGCCGAGAGCGACATAGCCGTCGCCGCGGCGTCGGTGATCGCCAGGGAGATATTCCTGCGCGACATTGCCGCGATGACCGACGAGGTCTTCGGGCCTCCGGCCGAGGGGCGTGCCCATGTGCCGGCCGGCTCGTCCGACCCGCGCGTCCGCGGGCTTGCGGAGGAGATGGTGCGCGCAAAGGGCCCGACATGGCTCATGAACCACGTCAAGGCGCATTTCCAGACGACGGACAAGGTGCTCGCGGCGTGCGGGCTCGACCGCGAGGCGCTGCCTCCGGAAGGCCGCGTCATTTCAGACTACAAACTAAGGCAGACAGACAACCAGGCAACCAGGCAATGATACTCGCAGACTCCCTTGTTAACGGATTCCTCGGCTCCAATCTGATGGGGCAGGGAATAGTGGTCGTCCAGCTTCTCGGCTCCATCGTCATGGTGACCACGATCATCGGGAAGATGAAGGAGCTCGGCTTCCTCTCCATGGCGACGCGGCGCTTTCTGCGCGACTTCGCGACGTTCGGCGGCGTGCTGGAGTACTATCTGCAGCGGCGTCCCGCGGCGATGACGGGCATAGAGGGCATCTACAAGGAGACGTGCGAGCGCCTGCTCAAGCTGCTGGCGCCCGACATGCGCTCTCTTGTCGCAGGGCGCGAGCAGGGCTCTGCGGGCGCGGCGCTCTCGGCGCGCGAGATCGAGCTCGTGAGGGGGACATGCGAGCACGTGCTGGACGACGAGGAGATACGTGTCGAGCACGGCATGGGCATCGTGGCGACGGTGGTCGCGTTCGAGCCGATGCTCGGTCTGCTAGGCACGGTCTGGGGCGTTCTCGACGCGTTCGCAGAGATGGGCACAGCCGGCTCGGCGTCGCTCGCTACGATCGCGCCGTCGATATCCGCCGCGCTTGTGACGACGGTCGTCGGGCTCATAATCGCGATTCCCGGCGTCATCGCGTTCAACCTGATGAACGCCTCCATCAGGAAGATCACTTCCGACATGGAGGGCTTTGCGGACGAGCTGACGGGCCGCATAGCGTGCGAGTTCCAGGGAAGGGGGGCCTGAGCCGATGTCGCTGAGGCGTAGAGGCAGGTCGAGGCGTGAAGGCGCCAAGGCGTCGATCGACATGAATTCGCTCATCGACCTCACGTTTCTGCTTCTCGTCGTGTTCATCGTGACGCTGCCGACGCTTGAGCAGAGCGTCCACATCGTGCTGCCGGTCGGCAAGACGGACACGCAGAAGAACGACAAGAAGCAGAAGACGCTGACCGTGTCGATCGACAAGCTCGGCAAGCTGTTCCTCGGCGAGGAGCCCGTGACGCAGGACGTTCTGCGCGGCAGAATCGCCAAGGCGATTGCGGAGGATCCCGAGACGAACGTGCTCATCCGCGGCGACGTCGGCGCAGAGTACGGCGACGTGTACGGAATAGTCAAAATCGCCAAGGACTGCGACGTGAAGCACCTTGGGCTAGTCTCCAAGGAACGCTGATGGAGGTCTGGCGGGCAGACGTGATAGAGGGCCGACGGCCGAAGGTCGCCACGGTCGGCAACTTTCTGTTCGCGTTCGCGCTGCACGTCTTAGTCTTCGCGGGGTTCTGGGTCTTCGCCTGGCTGCACGGCTTTCTTGAGCCCAAGGAGACGATAATCCCGATCGACCTCACCGTCATCGTCAACGAGAACCTCGAAGGCAAGGAGAACGAGCCGCCGCCGCTCAAGAACCCCGATCCGCCGAAGCCGAAGCCCAAGCCCAAACCGAAGCCCAAGCCGGTGCCGAAGAAGATCGAGACTCCGAAGCCCCTTGAGCAGATAGTCACGAACGTCGTGGCGAAAGTCGAGAAGAAGCCGGAGAGGAAACCGGAGAAGAAGCCCGAGAAGAAGCAGGAGAAGAAGCCCGATCCGAAGAAGGAGGAGGCGCCCAAGAAGTCCGCGAAGGAGCTTCGCGAGGAGCGCATGCGCAGAATGCGCGAGTCCGCCGTGAAGAACACCAAGCCGGTCGCGATCGAGGTGAAGAACACCAAGGAGAGCGGCGACGGCAAGACGGCGCGGCAGACGATGAGCCGCGCGGAGATAGAGAGGCTTCTGGGCATGGGCTACAAGCCCGGCACCTCCAACCAGCTCGCCGCGAGCGACATGCAGCTCGGCCTCTCGCTCGTCCAGATGGCGCTGAACGACAAGTGGGACGCGCTTTCGCCGAAGGTCGGACGCGAGGGAACGGTTCTGCTGTCGTGCAGGTTCAACTCGGCGGGAGGGCTGGTCGGCGTGAGCGTGGTAAGGAGCTGCGGAGACAAGCTCTCCGACGAGGCCGCGCTCTCAGTGGCGCAGAGGGTGTCGAGCATACCGGGGCTTCCGCAGAGCTTCATCGCGAAGTTCAGCAGGGAGACGCTCACGATCCGCTATTACGTGAAGGGGAGGTAGCTTCAGGTGGGTTCGGTTTCTTCGGTTCTTCTTTTGTGCGCAATCGAGCTTTCCGGCGTTGTCGGAGGAAGCCTCAGGGCGCGCGCCTTCTTCGACGCCAACAACGTCAAGGTCGGCGACCCGCTGGTTCTCACGGTCGACTTTCTAGGCAACGCCGACTTCAAGTCGCTTCATCCGCCGGCGCTGTCGAGGGCGGTGAGCCGCAAGGACTGGAAGGTGGACGACGCGAGCGCCAAGACGGACACGTTCCGCGACGCTCGCAGGCTCACGTACCGCGTCCGTCCGATGCGCGAGGGCGTTGTCTGGTTTCCGGCGATGGAGTTCAGCTATCTGGGCAGAGACGGCGGCCAGCGGACCGTCCGCTCTAACGAGATACCGGTGCACGCCAAGGCCGGCGCGCAGGTCGTGGTCGAGGAGATGCTCGAGTACGACGAGGGCGGCTCCGCCTCTCAGCCGCAGCTCACCGACGACCCCTATGCGTTTTCCGACGATCCGGAGGCGCTGCGCGCGGGCATGAGCGACGACATGCTCTTCGCCTGGCGGAAGGCGTGCGCAAAGCCTTCGGCCGACGCGTTCGCGCAGTTCGACTTTCCGGCGGCGAAGCTGAACGAGGCGGCGTGTTCGCTGAAGGACGGCAACTGGGCGCGCGCGATGGGCATTTACCGGCGGCTTGAGTGGCGCATCGGCCAGACGCCGGAGATCGAGCGCGGCATAGTCGCGGCGCTTTCGCTCAAGAGCGGGGCACCTGCCGAGCTACCGGTCTGGCGACAGGTTCTGCGTCCTCTTCTCGCGCTTGCCTGGAAGCTTCGCGTCGCGACTGTCGTAGGCACGTTCGCCGCCGTCGCGCTGCTGCTCTGGCTGCTTGGCCGCGGCATCCGCGCGGTCGCGTGCGCGGCCTTCGCTCTGCTTGTCTCCGCGACGGCTCTTGCGGAGACGGTCGAGACCGTCACGACGAACGCCGACGGCTCGGTTACTCACAGAAAGGTCGTCACCGGCTCGAACGGCAGCTATTCGTTCTCGTTCTCTTCCAGCAGCTCGTCCGGCGGCTCGCCTGCGCGAGGAAAGGGCGTCGGCTTCGGCATCGAGCCCTCCAACTTCTTCGACGACTTCGACCCGTTCGGCATGTCGAGGCGCCGCCAGAGGCGTCCGACGCCGAAGATCAGCGTCAGGCTCTCGGCGGACAAGCAGTCCGTGTCGGTTGGCGAGGACTTCAACCTCCTTCTTGAGATGGACATGCCCCAGTACATCAGCTTTGCGGACGGCGTGAGCCTCGCGCTCGCCGAGCAGAACCGCCTGCAGCAGCTCGGCGCCGGACAGGTCCTTCGCGCCGTGCAGAGCGACAATCCGACGAACATGGTGCAGCGGCTGCTCTTTCCGATGCGGGCCGTCGCGCCGTTCGAAGGGCTTCACTTCAGCGTCTCGGGCGAGTACGTGTTCTCGGGCGACCATCCGTTCTTCAGGACCGCCTATCCCTATTCCAGCGGGCAGCGCTCCGCCGCGTTCACCGCAAAGCCTCCTCCTGAAGCCGGGCGCCCCGCCGACTTCGGCGGCGTCGTGGCCGAGAGCGCCAGCCTGTTCGAGTACTGCGACGCGCTTGCCGTGGAGACGAACGACGTGGTCACTATAACCTACAGGCTCTCGGTGAAGGGCTTCGTGCCGGACGAGTTCCAGCCGAAGGACGTCGCCTTCGAATGGCGCAGGCAGGAGGACGCGTCCGGTCGTCCGTCCGAGATCGAATACAAGCGCTATTTCGTCGCCGACGGCACCGCCGAGACTCCCAGACTTTCCGTGCCGTACTACGACCCTCGCAGAAAGGCGTACAGAACCGCCTCTGCCGGAGGAACGCGGCTTGTGTACAGGAGCGCCGAATCCAGCGGCGCGGCAAACGCCACGCAAAAGCAAGGAGAAAAGAGAAAATGAACGCCGAGATACCCTACAAGACCTACCTTACGGAGGCAGAACTGCCGACAGCGTGGTACAACGTTCGCGCTGACATGAAGAAGAAGCCCGCGCCGATGCTAGACCCGCGCACCCTCAAGCCCTGCTCGCAGCAGGACCTCGAGCGCGTGTTCTGCCGCGAGTGCGTTCGCCAGGAGCTTGACGAGACCTCGCAGTTCATCCCGATCCCGGGCGCCGTCCGCGACTTCTACAAGATGTACCGTCCCTCGCCTCTCGTGCGGGCGTACTTCCTCGAGCGCGCGCTCGGCACGCCTGCGAAGATATACTACAAGTTCGAGGGCAACAACACGTCCGGCTCCCACAAGCTCAACAGCGCCATAGCCCAGGCGTACTACGCGAAGGAGCAGGGACTGACCGACGTCACTACCGAGACTGGCGCCGGTCAGTGGGGCACGGCGCTCTCGATGGGCTCCGCGTTCTTCGGGCTCAAGTGCCACGTCTACATGGTGAAGTGCTCGTACGAGCAGAAGCCCTTCCGCCGCGACGTCATGCGCACCTACGGCGCCGACGTCACGCCTTCGCCGTCGATGACGACTGAGATCGGCAAGCGCATCAACGAGGAGCATCCCGGCACCACCGGCTCGCTGGGCTGCGCGATATCTGAGGCCGTCGAAAGGGCCATTACGCTGCCGAACGCGCGGTATCTGCTCGGCTCGGTCCTCAACCAGGTCTGCCTGCACCAGTCCGTAATCGGCCTTGAGACGCAGGCCGCTTTCAGGAAGCTCGGCGTCAAGCCTGACGTTCTCATCGGCTGCGCCGGCGGCGGCTCGAACCTCATGGGCCTCATCGCGCCTTTCATGGGCGAGAAGCTTCGCGGCGAGAACGACTACCGCTTCATCGCGGTGGAGCCCGCCAGCTGTCCGTCTCTCACCCGCGGCAAGTACGCCTACGACTTCTGCGACACAGGCCGCGTCTGTCCGCTACAGAAGATGTACACGCTCGGGTCCGACTTCATTCCTTCTCCCTCGCACGCCGGCGGGCTTCGCTACCACGGCATGAGCGCAACGCTCTCCGAGCTATACGACCAGGGCCTTGTAGAGGCGCGCGCCGTCGAGCAGACGTCAGTCTTCGAGGCGGCGGTGCAGTTCGCTCGCACCGAAGGCACGCTTCCCGCGCCCGAGTCTTCGCACGCGATCCGCGTCGCGATCGACGAGGCGCTTCGCTGCAAGGCGGAAGGGCGGTCCGAGACGATCGTCTTTGGGCTTACCGGCACAGGCTACTTCGACATGGTCGCCTACGGACGCTACATCGACGGAGAGATGGGCGACACGATTCCGACCGACGAGGACATCGCGGCCGGCCTTGCGCATCTTCCCGAGGTCAAGCTGTGAAGACCGCGAC
This sequence comes from Verrucomicrobiota bacterium, assembly GCA_016288465.1. Taxonomy (GTDB): domain Bacteria; phylum Verrucomicrobiota; class Kiritimatiellia; order RFP12; family UBA1067; genus UBA1067. Next base: position 9,150 of record JAEEZC010000199.1, read on the forward strand.
TGCGCTCGCGTGGCTGCCGCTCGCCTTCGTGGCGGGCGGCCTTGTCGGCGCGTACGGTCCGTCCGAAGAGCTTCGTACGCGCGAAGAGCGCGCGAGCGAGGAGAAGGCCGTGGCCGAGGCGAAGCCGAAGTCCGCGGGCGCGTTCGGCTCTTTCGCGCAGATCGTGAACATACCGGACGAGGCGAAGCGCCCGCGCCGTCTGCGGCCGCGCGCAAAGCCGGCGGCAGTCGCGTCCACGAATGCGGAAGAGTCGGCGTCCGGCTCCGCCGAATCCGTCGCCGCGACGCCCGCTCCGGTCAAGAAGCCCGAGAGACGGCTCGCGCCGGAAGACCTGCGGGCGCGCATCGACGAGGCCTCCGAGCTCTGGCGCACGCGCATCGAGATCGCCAGGGCCTCAGCTGTCGAGAAGCTCGGCCTGGACGACGCCGGCGTCGCCGCGTTCGACGAGGCCGTCGCCTCCATGAACGAGCGCCTGCGCGACTCCCTCCAGATAGTCGCGGACCAGATCGCGTCCGCCGAGGAGATGACTCCCGAGCTCGGGATACGCCTTATGGGCGACGTCTCGACATCGCTTGCCGAGGCATACGACGCGATAGGCGTCTGCGCGGGCGAAGGCAAGCGCGCGGACGTCTCGAAGCTCAACATGGCGGACTTCATCGATCCTTCCGTCGCCGAGCCGTTTGTGTCGGTTCAGGACAAGCTGGAGCCCGGCAGGTGAGAAGGGCTCTCGAAATGGCCCGGTTCGAGCTCGCCGCGGCGCTGCGCACGAAGCGAGCCATCGCGCTCGTCGCCATATACCTGGTAGTGTCGCTCTTCGGCATGAACAGCACCATTACCGTGCTCGGCAAGATGGAGGACCAGCTTGCCGGCATTCTCCATGTGGAGACGGTCGAGGGCAAGAGCGGCGTCGTCTCCGCGGCGCTGTGGAAGTCCAGGCCTTTCCAGAAGATCGCGCACAGCGTCGTCGGCGACTCGCTCGTCTACGACGACATCGTGGGCCGGCATCCAGCGGAGCTGATCTATGCCTGGATGGTCTTTCTCTGCGTGCCGTTCCTTTCGATCCTTGCGTCCTGCAGGCGCGTTGCGGACGACGTGAGTTCCGGCGCGGCGAAGTTCGTGCTTCTGCGAGTGACGCGGCTGCAGTGGACGGTCGGAAAGTTCCTCGGGCAGTCGTTCCTCATTCTGTCTGGACTCATCCTCGGCGCGCTCGGAGCGTGGTGCGTGGCGGCGTTCCGGCTTTCGGGCGCCGACATTCCGGCGCTTCTGCCGGCCATGATTCTCTGGTCGTTCAAGGCGTGGTTCCTCTCGCTCGCGTGGCTTGGCGTCGCGCTCGGAATCTCGCATCTCTCAACCTCCGGCTCCAAGGCTCAGACGCTTTCGCTGGGGCTGCTCGTCGCGTTCGCGATAGCGCCGCGCGTGCTCAAGCTGTACGCAGACACTGTCGTCGGCGCTAAGCTTCAGGTGCTGAAGATGCTCTTCCCGTCGGTCATGGAGGACGCTCTCTGGCGCGCGTCGCCCGGGCCGGTCGCGGCAGGAGCGGTGTGGCTCCTCGCAATCGGGCTCATGTGGCTCTCGTTCGGCCATCTCATCTTCACGAGGAGGGATGTCCGATGAACGAGGCTCTGGTCACGCGCGGTCTCGTGAAGAGATACGGACGCCATGCCGCGCTCGACGGCTTTTCGCTTTCCGTGCCGCGCGGTTCCGTGACGGGCCTCGTCGGACGCAACGGAGCCGGCAAGACGACCTGGATGATGACCGTCGCCGGCTTTGTGCGTCCGAACTCGGGAGAGGTGAACCTTCTCGGGCGCGGCGCCTTTGACGCGGCGGTGCATTCAGGGCGCTTCGCCATGCTTCCGCAGGACTCCGACCTTCCGAACGAAGGGCGCGTGCGCTCGCTTCTGGTGGGCTACGGACGCCTTCAGGGACTCTCCGGCAAGGCGGCCTGCGAGTCCGCCGACAGGTTGATCGCGGCGTTCAACCTCTCCGACAAGGCTAACTCGTCCGTCCGCGCGCTCTCGCACGGAATGCGCAAGCGCGTCGCCGTAGCGCAGACGTTCCTCGGAGAGCCCGAGCTCGTGATGCTCGACGAGCCTCTTAGCGGACTCGATCCAGTCGAGGCGGACCGCCTTCGCACGTTCATACTGGCAAGGCGCGGACGGACGACGATCGTGGTCTCTTCGCACCAGCTGGACGACATCGAGCGACTCTGCACGCATGTCGCCTTTGTCGCCGACGGCAGGGTGGAGCGCATGGAGACTCTGCGTGCGCTGACTTCGGACGCAGGGCGTATAGCGTACGCCCTCAGAGCCAGGCCGGGCGAACTTGCGGATATCGCTGCGGCGTGCCCTGGAGTGCGTCTTTCGGAGGAGGCGGACGGCGTTGTCGCCGAGTTCTCGTCCGAACTGTCGGTCGAGGCGGTCAACGCGGCGCTTCTGCCGCGGCTGCTGGAATTCGGCGTCCTCTCGGTCCAGCCCGGCCGCAGCCTTGCCGACGCATATCTCGACGACTTCGCCAAATAGACGGCGCATCGGCGCAGCACTCTGTGGCCCAGCGCGAAAAGGTCGCGAGCGGCCCCATCGTTTCAGGGGAATTTGGAGGCTACACTCGCAGCTATCCGAAGGCGATCGGAATAGTCAGGAATGATGCAAGGCCATGCTATGACGAGCTGATATGCGCCCTCAAGGCCCGGCGCATGAAGACCATTCTCGAATTCGACTTCGACCGTCTGATGGATCGCAGTTTCAAGAACCAGCTCTTTGCCGCCGGTTTCAACGTTCGGCGGGTGATGCACAAGTTCGAAGGGGATGGCGTCAGCCTTGGCGCCGTCAGGAAGGCTGGCTACAAGACGGTCGCGGATTTCTTTGCCGACGAGCGCAACAGACGGAATCTTCCGGACGCAATACTCTTCGACGACGACTACTTCGCCGCCGGGGGAATCGTTGCGCTTCTCGAAGCCGGTCTTCGCATACCGGAGTACGTAGGCGTGGTGCCGTTCATGAACAGGGGGAACGAGCTGGTCGCAGGGAGGAAAATCACCGGAATCGGCTGCGATCCATCTTCCGACGTTGACATCGTCGCCGCCTATGTGCTGAAGGCCCTTGCCGGGAAGCGCCCTCAGCTGCCGCGCCTTCCCCTGTGCTTCTTTCCTGGCGAAAGCCTGTGAAATCGAAGCCTGTCTAATTTCCAACGTAGAAAACGAAAATTTCCAACGTTGGAAATGGAAATCCCCTACCTAGGGAAACGGATTGTCCTCTGGAGGGGCTTCGCCGCGGCCATTCATTTTCATTTTCATTGCCTTCCCAATTGACAGATGCGCAATGCTTTTGATATACTACACCGCAATAAGCACCCCGGGCGATTAGCTCAGTTGGTTAGAGCATTACCTTCACACGGTAGGGGTCACTGGTCCGAGTCCAGTATCGCCCACCAGGTTGCCTGATGAAGAGTTGATGGTTTC
>JAEEZC010000200.1 GCA_016288465.1 Verrucomicrobiota bacterium
AGTGCTGGTGTCGGCAAACAGGACGTCCAGACAAGACCTATGGCGTCTTGTTCTCAACGCCATCGCCGACTGTCGGGACGGGTGGCATAATCCTCTACAGCGTAGGAATCTTTCAGGCGCAGACGCGTACGTCGGATAAAGGGTGGCATATCGACGGCTCCTATACTAATAGCGCGACGACGGTGTCCCAGGCACTTGCAGCAGACTATGTAGATGGCGCGTGGCATCATGTCGCCTACGTCATTGACCGTTCGCGTGTTAACGACCATTATGCCTGTCGTCTATACATTGACGGTGTGCTTCAGAGAAATGTCGGAACTTCTGGTGGCGCTCCTTACACGGTTCCCGCGCTCTTCAACGATTATTTCCAGATCGGCAACTGCCCGAATTATGTCTCGGAAAAGAGCTATTTTCGCGGCTACATAGACGACGTGCGCATCAGTCGCGGCGTGGTAGCGCCCGAGAACTTCCTTAGGTATCCGACCGTCGGCAAGGCGATGAGGGCGGATGACGGGAAACTGCCTGTCGTTGCCCACTGGCCGTTCGGCAACAAGGCAGGCAAGGACGCGACAGGCAACGGTTTCGATCTCATTTCCAGCAACGTCTTTTTCAAGTCTGGCTATGCGCAAACGACTTGGGGAACGCGCAAAACCGAGTTTGCGTGCTCTGTAAATGGGGGCTTTCCGTTCTCGGCGTTCTCCAAGACCGGTCTCACTATAGAGATGTTCGTCAAATCGGATTCGTCGAGCAAGGTTATCGGCATGCTGATGGAAACGGGGCCTGCCTATTGGAACAATCCGGGATCTTTCCGCATCAGTTTTGATGCCAACAACGCAGGTTACACCACGCTCTTTTCTGGATATCATGTCTCGGGAACCAATGGTGTCTACTCGCGCACGTACGAGTCGTCGCATGGTGGCCTGGGCGACGGCAAGTGGCGGCATCTTGCCATGGTGTATGATCCCGTGAAACAGGGCGCAGGCATAATTACCATGTATATCGATGGTGTGCCTGCGGAATGCTCCACGGACGCTAGCAATCCCGATCAGAAGGCTTTTGCGCTCGGTGATCTTCCGCTGTATCTCTTCAGACGCGCCAACAAGCAGGTCAATGCGGCTGGAGATAATGAAGGCTCCGTGTGTCCATACTATGGTTCGCTTGACGATGTGCGCATTACGGCTGCGGCACTTACGCCAGACAAGTTTATACCTTCACGTTCTGCCCCGAAGCCTATTGCGCTCTATGACTTTGAAAAGGAAACGATAGTGGACCAGACGGGCAATGGCCATGCGTTGACGTTCGAGGGCGGGAATCCAGTTTTTGCGTACACTACGTCCGGCTATTGCGATGGTTGCACGAGCCTGAAAGGTCTCAAGATGAGCGGAGCCACGCGGTTCCATACGACGGACGCTGTTGACCTCACTCATACCAAGCAGCTTACCGTTGAGTTTGACTATAACAGAGATTGGAACCCAAATCTCAACATCGCGATGATTGCGAGCGCGGATGTGAGTCTTGCGGGCGGATTTACCTTCTACCGCAACACAGGAAACGCCTTTCAGGCGCAGTTCCACGCGACGGCTAACGCCAGCTCTTGGACGTCGATTCTCAGCGAAGGGCGGCATGATTCCGTAAATGGATATTTCAGAGCGCGCTATTCAATCAATGGCGATGTTTATCCGAGCGCATTTGCCGTGACTGTGGATGGAACGAACAAAACAGGGACGACGACCGCGACATTCGCCAATCTTGGCAACCAGCAGTTGTATTTCGGCGGGTGTCCGACGTACTGCGCGGACAACCGCTTCTATGGGTATTTCTACCGTATTGCCATTACAGACGAGACGCTTGATCCCGCCGACTATGTTTTGGACAACTTGAGTAAACAGGTTGCCTCCGAGACGAAGGCGACGCTGGCGTACTGGGACTTCTTCGGGTTTGCGGACAAGTCCGGTGCAGGGAACGACCTTATAGCGACGAGCGGTTGCCAGAGGCGCAAGGGCGCGCTGCTGCTGGACGGGACGTCCTCGGCCTCGACGGAAGACACTCTCTATCTCGCCGGACTTTCGCAGGCGACGATCGAGTGCTTCGTCTGCTTCGACGAAACGCCGTCGTCGGGCACGATCTTCTCGCTCGGAAGCGGCGTCGGCTCGTTCTCCGTCGCTGCGGACGCGACAGCGGGCACGCTTGCCGGAACGTTCATCCCCTACGACCACCTTGCCGCGTCCTGCGGCGGAACCACCGCGCTTGCGCCTCTCGCCGGAAAGGCGAAGTTCACGTCGTCCTGGCACCATGTCGCTCTCGTCATCGACCGCACGAAGTCTGGTGCGGACGCCGTGAAGTTCTATGTCGACTACGAGCGCGCGACGCCTGCCGGACGCGCGTGGGACAGCGCCGCCGCGATGATCGACGGCACGCTCGTCGTCGGCTCGGGCTTCACGGGCTACATCGACGACCTCCGCGTCAGCAAGGGCGCGCTTAGCCCGAGCGAGTTCATCCAGGCCTCGGCTCGCACCTTTGTGCCTGACGGGCTCATGGTTCTTCTGCGGTGAGATGCGGTTCGGAGCATATGATGACCAGAAGGGAGTTCTGCATTGCCGCCGCGTCGTCCATCGCCCTGCCGCAGGCCGTGTGCGCGGCGGGGGCGACGGGCGGCGGCTCCCGCTGGTACAAGGGCATGCTCCATTCCCACACGTGCTGGTCTGACGGATACGTATTGCCGGAACAAGCCGTGGCCGCCTAC
>JAEEZC010000201.1 GCA_016288465.1 Verrucomicrobiota bacterium
AACGACGACCAGTCCCAGAAGGTGCTCGTGACCGACATCCTCGGCGCCGAGGACCACTGCGGCGACATGGACTTCAAGGTGGGCGGCACCCGCAAGGGCGTCACGGGCTTCCAGGTGGACCTGAAGCTCCGCGGCATGACGTGGGACCTCGTGGAGGGCGCGATCAAGGCCGCGCACGACGCGCGCCTGAAGATCATCGACTTCATGGAGTCCGTCATCCCGGCTCCGCGCGCCGAGCTCAACAAGTACGCGCCGCGGATCGAGGAGATGCAGATACCCGTCGACAAGATCGGCGCGCTCATCGGGCCCGGCGGCTCGAACATCAGGGCGATCGTCGAGAAGACCGGCGCGCAGATCGACATCGACGACGACGGCAAGGTCTCCATCTTCGCGACGAGCGCGGAGTCGATGGAGGCCGCCAAGCGCGAGGTCGGCGCGGTCTCGGCGGTCGCCGAGCCCGGCAAGATCTACGAGGGCAAGGTCACGGGCATCAAGGACTTCGGCGCGTTCGTCGAGATTCTGCCCGGCATGGACGGCCTGTGCCACATATCGGAGTTCTCCGACAAGTTCCTCAAGTCGATGGACGGCGTCTGCAAGGTCGGCGACATAATCAAGGTGAAGTGCATCGACGTCGACGAGCGCGGCCGCATCAAGCTTTCGCGCAAGGCGGCCATGGCCGAACTCGACGCGAGCGCAAGGTAAACTCCGCTACGGAGGCAGGAGCATAACATGAACGCAGAACTTCTGAAGAGGGCCCACGAGAAGATACCTTCGGTACCTGTGCTCGTAAACCTCGTCTCGAAGAGGGAGCGCGACCTGATCAACGGGGCGAAGCCCCTGCTGAACCCGACGACGCTCCTCACGCCCGAGGACCGCGCCAAGGGCAGGCTCGGGCTCGACGTCGACAAGGTCGACATCGCGCTCGCCGAGGTCGCCGAGGGCAAGCTGATCGCCGAGATCGACTTCGACGCGATCGCAAGGGCCGAGGGCGCCAAGACGAAGTGGAACCAGAAGCACATGAGCGTGAACTCGCTCTTCGCTGACTGAGGGGGAAACCGGAGTGGCCGGGCGGAAATTCGACGCCGTCCTGGCGGAGAACCGCAAGGCCCGCCACGACTATGCCGTGCTCGACACCGTCGAGTGCGGCATGGTCTTGACTGGCACCGAGGTGAAGAGCTGCAGGCGCGGCGAGGTCTCCCTCTCCGGCGCCTATGCGGCCGTGCTCGGCGGCGAGCTCTGGCTTCTCGGGTGCGATATAGCGGCCTACAAGTTCGGCAACAGGTTCAACCACGAGCCCAAGAGCCGGCGCAAGCTGCTGGTGCACGCGAAGGAGGTGCGCGACCTGCGCATGAAGACCGAGGCCAAGGGGCTGACCCTTGTGCCTCTTGAGATGTACCTGAAGGGAGGGCGCGTCAAGCTGCGCATCGGAGTCTGCCGCGGAAAGCAGCTGCACGACAAGCGCGACGCCCTCAAGAAGAAGGCCCTGCGGCGCGACATGGAGCGCGTCTAGCTGGGCGGTTCAAGACGTATTCAAATCCGCAAAGAGCAAAACCATGAAGAAATACAATGTCGGTCTCGTAGGGGTCGGTGCCGTCGGCACCGAGATGATCAGGATGCTTCGCGACCGCAAGTTCCCCGTCAACGGGCAGGTCAAGGTGTTCGCGAGCCGCGAGCGCGACGAGCAGATACTCGGCGAGACGTATCGCGTGCTCAAGGCCGACGAGAACTGCTTCAAGGGGCTGGACATAGTCCTTTTCGCAGGCAAGACCGACGTCGCCATCCAGCTTAAGGACGCGTGCGTCAAGGCCGGCGCGAAGATGATCGACAACTCCCGCGCCTTCCGGCAGGATCCGGAGGTGCCGCTTGTCGTGCCGCAGGTGAACCCCGAGGACCTTGACTGGAACAAGGGCGTCATCGCCAACCCCAACTGCACGACGGCGATCATGCTCGAGGCCGTTGCGCCGCTTCACAAGGCGAAGGGGCTCAGGCGTCTCGTGGCCGCGACGTACCAGGCCGCCTCCGGCGCCGGGCAGCCCGGCCTCAACGAGCTCGAGGACCAGATACACGCGTATGCGAAGGGCGAGCCGCTCGTGGTGAAGGCGTTCCAGCACCAGCTGATGTACAATCTGATTCCGCACATCGACAAGTTCGACGAGACGAACTGGTACACGCTCGAGGAGCTCAAGATGCGCAACGAGGCGCGCAAGATGCTGCACCATCCGGAGCTGAGGCTCTCGTGCACATGCGTCAGGGTGCCGATCGCGCGTGCGCATTCCGAGTCGCTCAACCTTGAGTTCGAGAACGAGATAACGCCCGAGGAGGCGCGCGAGATACTGTCGAAGTCCGAGGGCGTGAAGGTCGTGGACGATCCTCTGAACGGGGGCTATCCGATGCCGCTCGACGCGACGGCCAAGTACGACGTTCTCGCGGGCAGGATACGCCAGGACATCTCCCGCGACGACAAGCGCGGACTGGAGATGTTCGTGTCCGGCGACCAGCTGCTTCGCGGCGCTGCACTTAACGCGGTCGAGATCGCCGAGCATCTCGTGAGCCGCGGCCTTGTCTGATGCAGAGGTACGAACTCGAGGAATCGCTCAAGGAGGAGATCCGCGCCCGTGTGCTGGGCGCGGGCTTCATGAAGCTCGTCCAGTCCGTCCGCAGAGGCGGCGGCGTGTTCAGGATATCGATGCGCCCCGTCGAGATCGGCGGGCGCCGCATGTTCCAGGCCGAGATGTCGGAGGGCCGGGACACGCGGGTGAAGAACCTTGACGACGCAGGCGCGGCGGAGGGGCTGGAGGAGATCATCGCGCAGAAGGGCGCGAGGGACCTGCATCTGATGACGGCGAAGGGCGACCTTCACGTCAGGGTCACCAAGAAGGGCCATGTGCTCGTCTCCCGTTCGGCGGAGATGGACAGAGTCGCGAAGACGCAGCCGCACGACCGCGTAAAGGACGTGCCGCTCGGCAGGTTCGACTCGACGGCGCTGCTCAGGGCCATCGGGATAGCGGACGGCTCGGGCGCGGTGCGGGCGTCGATGCGCGGCAAGTACGACCAGATAAACGAGTTTCTGCGGGTCGTAGGGGACTCGGTGCGCCCTGCTCCGGGTCCTGGCGGGGAGGGCGGGTTCGTCGCGGTGGACTGCGGGTGCGGCAAGGCGTACCTCACGATCGCGCTCTACTTCTATCTTTCCGAGGCGCTTGGGTTCGAGAACGTGCGGATCGTCGGCGTGGACCGCAGGGAGGACGTCGTCGCGGCCGCGCGGAAGACGGCCGAGAACCTGGATGTCGCGGACAGGGTCGTCTTCGCCGAGGCGAACCTTGCCGACTTCGGCGCGAAGGAGCTTGCGGCGGCGGTTGGCGCCGACGGCGGCGCGACCGTGCGGCCGGACCTGGTGTGCTCCCTGCACGCATGCGACACGGCGACGGACGAGGCGCTCGCCAAGGGAGTCGAGTGGGGCGCGCGGTACGTCTTCTCCGCGCCATGCTGCCAGCACGAGCTGCAGAAGACGATTTCGGGCACAGGCGCCGCGGCGCCGTTCGCAGGGCTTCTGAGGCAGAGCATACTGAGGGAGCGGCTCTGCGACATACTGACTGATTCGTTCAGGGCGATGCTCATGCGGGTCATGGGCTACAAGACGCAGGTGATAGAGTTCGTGTCTCCCGGCGCGACCGCGAGGAACATCATGCTCAAGTGCGAGAGCGGCGCGAAGAGCGGGCAGCCCGGGCCTGTAGGGGAGTATCTGGAGCTGCGCGACTACTGGAAGGTCGTGCCGTGGCTCGAGACGAGGCTCGGCCGGCTTGTGGAGAAGCATCTGTCACGGTACGGGTGATGGCCGCCGCCGGGTTCTGGCGCGGGACATATGATATAATAGCAAACCAATGAAGTGTGAAATATGCCATAAGGCGGACGCCAGCGAGGCGATATCCAGAGGTGACGGCGGAGAGGACGACGAGCTCTACGTCTGCGCCGCGTGCGCCAAGGCGGAGAAGGAGCGCCGTCAGCGCAAGAGCCAGCGCACGAGGAAGGTCACGGGCCTTCCTCCGGGCGTCTCGATGAGCATTACGGAGATATCGAGGCAGACGGAGGACTCGTCCAACGACGAAGACGCGCCGGAGCCGCCGCCGTTCATCGGCGCGATCATGGACGCCATCCACGACATGGTCAACGGCATGGAGAAGGCCGACGCGGCGAAGAGCCGCCGGCAGGCGCAGGAGAGGATGTCGGTTCTGCCGGCGGCCGACGTGCCGGCGGACTACCGCGTCAAGGACCGCATCCATCTCGAGGGGCTTCACCTTCTGGGCGAGCTTGACGCGGTGAAGCGGGGGCTTCACGCCCTCGGCATGGACATCGAGGGCATTTCGGCCGACGGAGTGAGCGAGACCGGCCATGCGTATCTGTTCAGGTACGGCGGCTCGCAGGAGAGGGCGAAGCGCGTCGTGGAGGATCTTCTGCGGGAGGAGGGCAACGCCAGGGCCAGGCTCAAGAACGAGCTGCCCCGCGTATTCGGCGATTCGCTCTGCCGCGCGCTCGCGATACTGAAGAACTGCAGGCTGATCTCGCCCGGAGAGCTGTTCGATCTGCTTTCTCCGATGAGGCTCGCCGCCAAGGAGGGAATGCTGGACGGAATCACGCTTGAGGAAATCGAGGGCATGATGACCGCCGCCGACCTCTCAAACGCGGAGGACGGCCTTTCGCAGGACGAGCGCGACCGCGTCGACGCGGAGCGCGCCGACGAGATGAACGGACGCTTCGAGGAGGTGATGCTCAATGACGTTCTCTAAGCACGCGACCGATGCGCTGGGCGCGGCCGCCAACTGCGCGCGCCAGCTCGGCCACGACCACATAGGCTGCGAGCACATCTTCCTTTCGATACTCGCGATACCGCAGTGCCAGGCCGTCGCCAGGTTCCGCACGCTCGGCCTTTCGCCGGAGGATCTGACGGAGTCGTTCCGCCAGATGGTGCAGGGAGGCGCGCCCGGAGTGCTTCAAAGGGGTGCGTTGCCGTTCTCGGCGCGCACGCGCAAGGTCATCGAGATGGCCGGCATCGAGGCCGGCCAGGGGAACGCCGTCGACACGACCCATCTCGTGACGGCCATGCTGCGCGAAGGCGACAACGCGGCGGCGCAGCTGCTCTTCAACGCCGGCGTCACGGTCGAGAAGTTCATCGCGGCCGGCAGCCAGGGCGGCGCGGACGGCTCTGCCGGACAGCAGGAGGGCGGGGACGCCACTTCCGAAGGCGACGGGCAGGACGCGCAGGGCGCCCGGCAGACGCAGGGCGGCAAGGCAGGCAAGACGCCGACGGTGAACTCGTTCGGACGCGACCTCACCGACCTCGCAAGGCAGGGCAAGCTCGACCCTGTGATCGGCAGGACGAGGGAGCTTAGGCGCATTGTGCAGATACTTTCCCGCCGCACCAAGAACAACGCGGTTCTGGTGGGCGAGGCCGGCGTGGGCAAGACAGCGGTCGTCGAGGGGCTGGCCCTCGCGATACACCGCGGCGAGGTGCCGGAGCGCATGCAGTCCAAGAGAGTCGTGGCGCTCGACATGGCGAGGCTCGTCGCTGGCACGCAGTACCGCGGCCAGTTCGAGGAGCGGCTGAAGCGCGTGATCGACGAGACGAGGCGCGCGGGCAACATAATACTCTTTCTCGACGAGCTGCACACCATGGTCGGCGCGGGCGGCGCGGAGGGGGCCATGGACGCGGCGAACATACTCAAGCCGGCCCTTGCGCGCGGCGAGCTGCAGTGCATTGGCGCGACCACGCTCAAGGAGTACCACAAGTCCATCGAGAAGGACGCGGCGCTGGAGCGGCGGTTCCAGTCCGTCCAGGTCGACGAGCCCACTGTCGCCGACACGATAGAGATACTGAAGGGCATCGCCCCGAGATACGAGGAGTTCCACGCCGCGAAGTTCACGCCCGCCGCGCTTTCGGCTGCGGTGGAGCTTACCGCGAGGTATCTGCCCGCGCGGCAGCTGCCTGACAAGGCGATCGACGCGATGGACGAGACGGGCGCGCGACTTCGTGCGGGCGCGAGCGCGCGTCCGAAGCGGCTTTCCGAGATGCAGGAGCGCATAGACCTTCTGCGCGGGAAGAAGGAGTCTGCGGTCGCCAAGGGCGACTTCGACTCTGCCGCGCAGTGCAGGGAGGAGATCAGGAAGTCCGCCGCCGAGCTCAGGGCGGAGCTTGAGAAGTGGCGGGAGTCGCACGCCGAGACGGAGATCGAGGTGTCCGAGGAGGACGTCGCGGAGACTGTCGCCCTCATGAGCGGCGTTCCGGTCGAGAAGATGAACGCCACGACGTCCGCGAAGCTGCTCGGCATGGAGCGCGCGCTTGGCGAGGTCGTCGTGGGGCAGGCGCCGGCGATAGAGGCCGTCGCCAGGGCGCTGCGACGCAGCCGTGCGCTGACGGCCGATCCGAACAGGCCGATCGGCTCGTTCCTGTTCCTGGGTCCGACGGGCGTCGGCAAGACGCATCTCGCGAAGATGCTGGCCGAGAAGATATACGGCGACGCGAAGGCGCTCATAACGCTTGACATGTCGGAGTTCCAGGAGAAGTACTCGTCTTCCCGCCTGGTCGGCGCGCCGCCTGGATACGTCGGCTACGACGAGGGCGGCCAGCTTACCGAGAAGGTGAGGCGCAGGCCGTACTCGGTTGTGCTGTTCGACGAGTTCGAGAAGGCGAACACCGACGTCTGCAACATGCTGCTGCAGATACTCGACGACGGCCGTCTGACCGACGGGCAGGGGCGTGTGATAGACTTCCGCAACACGATCGTGATATGCACTGCGAACCTCGGCTTCGACTTCGCGCGCGAGGGTCACACGCTCGGCTTCGCGAAGGACACGGCCGAGACCAGCTACGAGATGCTGAAGGAGAAGCTGCAGGCGGAGGCCAAGCGCACCTTCCGGCCGGAGCTGCTGAACAGGTTTGACGAGACGGTCGTCTTCAGAAAGCTCGAGCGCGAGGACGTGAAGGCGGTTCTCGGCATAGAGCTCGACCGTCTGCAGAAGAGGCTTGCGGAGTCGCACATTTCGCTGACCCTCGACGCCAAGGCGCTTGACTTCATCGTGGACAAGAGCTACGACAGCGCGCTTGGAGCGCGGCCTCTCCGCAGGGCGCTGCAGCGGTACGTCGAGGACCCGCTTTCGGACTGCATCCTCGAGGGCAAGGCCAAGGCCCGCATGCGCGGCAGGCTGGCCAAGAACGGCGAGAGCCTGACGTTCAGATGAAGAAGAGCGGGCAGAGAACGGGAGCCCAGGCTCTTGTGGAAGGCCTCGCAAAGGCCGGCGCGGACGTCGTGTTCGGCTATCCCGGCGGAAACGTCCTTGACATATTCGACGCGGTAAGGGAGTCCGGGATGAGGTTCGTCCTCGGCCGCCACGAGCAGGGCTGCGTCCACATGGCCGACGGCTATGCGAGGTCTCTCGGCAGGCCTGGCGTCGTGCTGGTCACTAGCGGCCCCGGTCTCACGAACACCATTACCGGCCTCGGCTGCGCGAACATGGACGGAGTGCCTATCGTCCTCGTCTGCGGGCAGGTGCCTCTTGACCAGATCGGAACGGACGCCTTCCAGGAGGCCGACACGGTCGGACTTACGCGCGCGGTGTCGAAGCACAACTTCCTCGTAAAGAGCGCGGACGAGATTCCGGAGACGATGGCGCAGGCGTTCTACATAGCGACGCACGGCAAGCCCGGCCCTGTGGTGATCGACGTGCCGCGAGACTGCCAGCGCGCCCTGACCGCCGCGAAGCATCCGGAGAGAGTCTGCCTCAGGGCGTACCATCCTGAGGTCTACGCGACGCCGAGGGAGGTCGGCCGCCTTGCGAAGCTCCTGAACGAGGCGAAGCGCCCCGTGATCTACGCCGGAGGCGGCGTCATCGCGGCGGACGCGGCTGGCGACGTCACGGCTCTCGCGCACAAGGCGCAGATACCCGTGGCGACGACGATGATGGGCATAGGGTCCATAGACGAGCGCGATCCGCTTGCGCTTGGAATGTCCGGCATGTACGGCGCGCCTGCGGCGAACATTGCGCTTTCCGAGGCGGATGTCATACTCGCGCTTGGCGTGCGGTTCAACGACCGCACCACGGGCTTCTCGCCGGGCATGTCGAGGCGCGCGAAGATCGTCCACGTCGACTGCGACGCGAGCTCGATAAACAAGAACGTCACGGTGCATCTCGGCATCGTAGCCGACGTGAAGGACCTTCTCGCGACGGTCGATTCGCGCATCCGTCCGGCGGAGCACTCGGTCTGGGCGGCCCGTCTCGCCGCCGAGCGCGCTGCCGACGAGGCCAGGAATCCGCGTCCGTGCGCTGCGGTCCTGCCCACGGACGTCATAGTGGCGACGGACGTCGGCGAGCACCAGCTCTGGGCGGTGCGCAACGTTCCGCACGTCTATCCCCGCCACTTCCTTTCGTCCGGCGGGATGGGCGCGATGGGCTTCGGCATACCGGCCGCGATAGGCGCAGCGATCGCGCGTCCGGGCCATCCGGTCGTGGCGCTTGTCGGCGACGGAGGCGCGCAGATGACGGGCGAGGAGCTTGCCGTTGCGGTGGAGCACAACCTCGCCGTGGTGTTTGTGGTGTTCGTGAACCGTTCGCTCGGGCTGGTCCGCAGAATGCAGGACGAGGAATTCGGAGGGCGCCGCTTCGCGACGGACCTGGTTTCGCCGGACTTCGTGCGGCTTGCGCGGGCGTACGGCATGAAGGGCGTCAGGGCCAAGGGCGTGGAGTCGCTGCCGTCGGCGCTGGCGCGGTCGCTGAAGTCCAAGTCGCCCACGCTTGTGGAGGTGATCCTGTGAAAGAGTCAATCTACCGCCTCTGCTGCTATGTGGAGAACAAGCCGGGCGTGCTTGCGCGCATTGTCGGTCTCATCTCCGGGCGCGGCTACAACATACAGACGCTGAACGTGGGGCCGACCGAAGACGGCACCGTTTCGCGGATGAAGATCGACGTGCTGGGTTCCGAGCGGGTCGTCAACCAGATAATACTGCAGCTCAGGAACTGCGTCAACGTCATCGAAGTCACTTCCCGTCGCCGCTGATTTATGCTATAATCAAGGCAATGGGACATGTTGCGCTTCCGTTAAAGTATCGTCCTGCAACGTTTGCCGACGTTGTGGGCCAGGATCATGTGGTGCGAACGCTGCGCCACGCGATCGAATCCGGTCGCGTCGCCAACGCGTACCTCTTCATCGGTCCGCGCGGCATAGGCAAGACGACGACGAGCCGCATCTTTGCGAAGGCGCTGAACTGCCTTCACACGGAGGGCGGCGACTCCATAGAGCCCTGCGGCAGGTGCGTCAACTGCGAGGAGATATCAGCGGGCCGCTCCCTCGACGTGACGGAGCTCGACGCCGCCTCGCACAACAAGGTCGAGGACGTGAGGCCCATAATCGAGTCGGCCCAGTTCAAGCCGACCGGCTCGAAGTACAAGATCTTCATTGTCGACGAGTGCCACATGCTTTCGAACGCGGCGTGGAACGCCCTTCTCAAGACGCTTGAGGAGCCGCCGCCGTACATGAAGTTCGTCTTTGCGACGACTGAAGGCGACAAGGTCCTCCCGACGATCATATCCCGCTGCCAGCGCTTCGATCTGAGGCGCATACAGACCCACGACATCGTGGCCCGTCTCAAGCGCATCTGCGAAGCCGAGGGCATTGACGCGGACGAGGACGCGCTGCTGGCGATCGCGCGCGGCGCGGAGGGCGGGATGAGGGACGCGCTCTCGTCGCTCGACCAGCTTGTCTCTTTCAAGGGCGAGAAGGTGAGGGAGGAGGACGCCCTCGGGGTCTTCGGCCTCGTTAGCCGCAAGGCGCTGGAGGGGCTTGCAGGCGCGATTCTCAGGGGCGACGTTGCGGCCATTCTTGAGGCCATAGAGACGTTCGACTCGTCCGGCAAGAACATGCGGCGGCTTTCCGGCGAGCTTCTGGCGCACTTCCGCAATCTCGCAGTCGTCCAGGCGCTAGGAGCCGGCTCGAAGTCCATAGAGGCGACGCCCGAGCAGATAAAGATGCTCGCAGAGCAGGCGAAGGAGGTCGATCCCGGGCGCGTCTTCAGGATATGCGACCAGCTGGCGGAGATGGAGGACAAGCTCCGCCATGTGCTGTCGGTGCGCACGCTGATGGAGATTTCACTCATAAAGGCATCCCGCATCGCGACGGTCGCGACGATCGAGGAGCTCATGAGAGCCGTGAGGGCGCTAAGGGAGGGCGGCGCCGGCGAACTGGCGCCGCAGCCCCGGCAAGCAGCTGCCGTGACGCCTGCCGTCGCGCCTGCAGAGCCGGCTCATGCCGCGGCCCAGGCCCAGCCCGCAGAGCCTGTCCGTCCCGCGACGTCTGCTCCCGCGGCGACGCCTGCTCCCGCGCCGTCCGCACCGGCTTCAAATCAGGATCTTATGGACGATGCCAGGCTCAACGAGCTTCTCAGGGAGGTTCCTGGGGCGATGGTGACTGGCGTAAGGGAAGGGAGGGCGAAATGACGTCATGGACGTCTTGTGAATGGCTGTGGGTCTATGCAGGCGCCGCGCTTATGCTGCTTGAGCTTGCGACGACAGGATTCGTCGCGTTCTTCTTCGGCCTTTCGGCGGCGACGGTGGGCCTTCTCAGAACGCTCATCGGCGAACCCTTCGGCGTGGCGTGGCAGCTCGCGTCGTTCTCGGTGCTGTCGATCGTGTACATAGTGCTTTTGCGAAAGTACTTCAAGATGCTTTTCGTCGGCCGTACCGACAGGGCCGGCACCGACTTCGACCGCGAGTGCGTTGGACGCGCCGGAAAGGTGACGGTCGCCATCGATCCGCCCAGAACCGGCAGGGTGGTGCTGGGCGACGCCGAGTGGACGGCGTCGGCGGACGTCGCGATACCTGCCGGAGCCGACGTGAAGGTGATTTCTCAAGACAACCTGACAATGAAAGTGGAGGTGCTGTAAAATGGGTCCGATGATGTTCTTTGGCATAGTCGCGTTCGTGATAATCGTCGCGATAGTGAAGACTGCGGTCATAGTGCCGCAGAAGACCGCGTACATAGTGGAGCGGCTTGGGCGCTACCGCTGCACGCTTGACGCCGGCTTCCACATTCTCATACCGTTCTTCGACCGCATCGCCTACCGCCACACGCTCAAGGAGCAGGCGATTGACGTTCCGCCGCAGGAGTGCATCACCAAGGACAACATCGCCGTTTCGGTGGACGGAATCCTCTACATGCAGGTGATGGATCCGGCGAAGGCCTCGTACGGCATCGGCAACTACCTGTTCGCGACGACCCAGCTCGCGCAGACGAC
This sequence comes from Verrucomicrobiota bacterium, assembly GCA_016288465.1. Taxonomy (GTDB): domain Bacteria; phylum Verrucomicrobiota; class Kiritimatiellia; order RFP12; family UBA1067; genus UBA1067. The sequence continues at coordinate 11,277 of JAEEZC010000201.1, forward strand.
GATGCGTTCCGAGATGGGCAAGCTCGACCTCGACCGCTCGTTCGAGGAGCGCACGGCGATCAACCAGGCGATCGTCTCGGCTGTGGACAAGGCGAGCGATCCGTGGGGCATCAAGGTGACGCGCTACGAGATCAAGAACATCACTCCGCCGCAGTCGATCCGCGACGCGAGGGAGAAGCAGATGCGCGCAGAGCGCGAGA